>JBBSRM010000031.1:0-17042 GCA_038243055.1 Actinomycetales bacterium | reverse complement strand
CTCTCGGCCACCGGGCTGCCCGTACTGGCCCTCCCCGCAGGATTCAGCACCTCCGGGCTCCCCGTGGGCTTCAAACTGGCGACGAACCACTACCGCGACGTCGAATTGCTGCGCTATGCCCGCGCGTTCGAAGTCCGGACGGGCTGCAGCGACCGGCGGCCGGACCTGGTTCCCGGGACCGGCCAGGCACAACGCCCGGTCATCACGGTTGACCTCGAGAGAGCGTGAGGTCCAGTCGTTCGGCCCCGGGCGGGGAATAGGCTGGAGAGGCCATCTCACGTTTCCCCTCCGTCAGGCGTCTACAGGTTGATGAAGAACAAACAGGCATTCGAAACCGTCGTGGAACGGCATGGAACCACCGTGCTGCGCGTCTGTCGTGCCGTCCTGGGCGCTGGAGCCGATGCCGACGACGCCTGGTCCGAGACGTTCCTGGCCGCACTGCAGGCCTGGCCCGAACTCGACGCCGACATGAACATGCAGGCCTGGCTGGTCACCGTCGCCCACCGCAAGGCCATCGACGTGACCCGGACACGCTCCCGTCAGGCAATGCCTGCCGAACACCTGCCCGAGCAGACCTCCACGAGGGGCAACCCCGGAACCGGCGAACCCGAACTCTGGGCCGCAGTGGCCGAACTGCCCACGCGTCAACGACTGGCCGTGGCCTACTACTACCTCGGCGGCTTGAAGCACACCGAAACGGCGGAGCTCATCGGCGGGACCTCCGAGGCCGTGAGGCGTGCCGCAGCCGACGGACTGAACACCCTGCGCCGGACCTACGGGACCGACCCCTTCCGGGAAGGACTGATGAGATGAACACCGAAATCCCCGATGAGTCGGCGCACGTGGCGTCCCTGCGGAGCAAGTTGGCCGAACGGGCCGAGACCGCCGACCTGCTCGACGTCGCCTACCGGATGGTCGACAGCCCCGTTGGGCCGTTGCTCCTGGCTGCGACCGAGCGAGGACTGGTCCGCGTTGCGTTCGAGCGTGAGGACTTCGACGCCGTGATCGAGACCCTGGCTTCACGACTGGGCTCGCGCATCCTGCGCGGCACGGCCCGGCTCGATGACGCGGCACGTGAAGTCGAGGAGTACTTCACCGGCAGCCGCCGGCGATTCGACCTGCCGCTGGACCAGTCGCTCTCGGCAGGGTTCCGGCTGGAAGTCCAGCGCTATCTCCCGCAGATCGACTACGGACACACCCTCACCTACGCGCAGGTCGCCGACTCGGTGGGGAATCCCCAGGCGGTTCGTGCCGTAGGTTCGGCCTGTGCCAGGAACCCGCTGCCCATCGTCGTGCCCTGCCACCGGGTGGTGCGCACCGACGGCGGACTGGGCGGATACATCGGCGGGCTGGAGGCCAAGAGGGCTTTGCTGGGCTTGGAAGTCGCGGCATGAGCGGGGAGGCACTGTTCGGCGACGACCTGTTGCACCGGCCGCGCCGCGAGCTGGCGCCCGGGGCCATCTGGGTGCCCGGCTGGTTGCGACTGGACCAGCAGCGTTGGATCGTGGACCGCTTCCACGAGTGGGTCAATGGTCCGGTGCCGATCCGTTCGGCACGGGTCGGCGGGCATGAGATGAGCGTGAAAACCGTTTGTCTGGGCTGGCATTGGCGACCCTACGAATACACGCGCGAGGCCGTGGACGTGAACGGCAACCGGGTGCTGGACGTCCCCGACTGGCTGGTCCGGCTCGGGCGCAAAGCCGTGGTCGAGGCCACCGGCGATTCCCGGGCGGGGGATGCCTACACCCCGGACACCGCGCTGGTGAACCACTACGACGACGCAGCGCGCATGGGCATGCACCAGGACCGGGACGAACGCTCGCGGGCACCGGTGGTCTCGTTGTCCATCGGGGACACCTGCCGCTTCCGTTTCGGGAACACCGAGAACCGGAACAAACCCTATGAGGACATCGACCTGGTCTCCGGCGATCTTTTCGTCTTCGGCGGCCCCTCCCGGCTGGCCTACCACGGCGTCACCAAGGTGCACCCGGGAACGGCCCCTGGCGGCTGCGGCTTGGACACCGGCCGCATCAACATCACGCTGCGCGAAACCGGACTGGGCTGAGGACATGCTCCGCGGTGAGCGGCACAGTAGTGGTGGCTCCCGTACGACTGCGTCACAATGGTCAGGTGAGCAACGAACCAACCCTCGTGAAACTGTCCGTGGAACTCGTCGGTGCTGAACCGGCGATCTGGAGAACCATCGACGTCGATGCCGACTTGCCGCTGCCGCGATTCCACCAGGTGCTCCAGTCCGCGATGGGCTGGACGGAATCACATCTTCACGCGTTTGCCGATCGCAGCCCCTTCGAATCGAGCAAGCGTGGCCTCTCTTTGGTACCCCGCAGATGGCTGGACAGCGACAGCATCGATGAAGGGCTTGAGGGGTTCGACGAAGCCGGTGAAACAGTCGGAGGGGCGCTGGGCCATGGCGCGAGCCACCTTTGGTACGAATACGATTTCGGCGACGGGTGGGTTCACGCTATCCGGGAAGTCTCCCGACGACCTCGCGAGACTGACGACCCCGAAGCCCTGGTGCTCGAGGGGAAACGTCGGGCCCCGCTGGAGGATTGCGGCGGCATCGGCGGCTGGCAGGAACTGCTTCGGCTCTGGTCCGGGCCAACGGGCGATCCCGAGATGGACGACGGACGGGAGGACCTGCTCGCGTGGATCGAGGGGATGCAGGGGTTCGGAAGGATCTTCGATCCTGATGATTTCGACGTCGACGCCGCCAACGCGGATCTTCGGCTGACTCTGGACCAGGCACTTCGCGGGGCCGGGGACGCGCACGACGACGGGGCCCAGCCCGACCTCGGCACCGCGGGCCCGGATCCGCAGCTTGAGAGCCGGCATCGGGCTGGACGCTGGATAGCCGGCCTGGATGAGTGGTGCCGACACGAATTCGGTGTTGCCTTGCATCGGGCCGGCATCGATCCACTCGGTCGGCCGGTCGTGCCCCCGCTGCCGCTCGACGGCGAAGAGGCTGTTGCGCCCTACCAATGGCTGATCCGCGCCTGCGGCACCTCCGGGCTGGACCTGACGACCACCGGCAATCTGTCCCAGAAAAACGTCCTTCGAGCGCTCGGGGAACTGCACTGGCAGGACCACGAGACCGTCTACGGGAGCGGCAAGACGGAGGCGAATGCCGGGATCGTCGCCGTGTTGCGCACCTCGGCCATCGGTGCCGGGCTGGTCAGGAAATCGGGCAGGAAGCTCCAGGCCACCGTGGCCGGACGCAAACTGGCGGATCGGCCGGTGCAGCTCTGGCAGCGTCTGGTCGAGCGGGCCATCCCCACCAGGTCATCGGCCATCCAGATCGATGCCGGAATGCTGGAACTACTGCTATTGGCCGGAGGAACACCGGGCGGCCGGGACGAGTTCCTGCCCGGTGCCAGCAACGCCGTGCAGAAGGGCATCCGACAGGGCATGTCGATGCGCGGCTACGTGCGCTCCGACGGGCTGCCGTTGTCACAAACCTGGTTCATCGGCTACGTCGAGCAGCTGGCCGACACCCAGCAGGTCATCGGCTCCTTCACATTGGCCGATGCCGAAGGCGGCAGACCGGACCCGGTTCGCGTGGCTGCCCGGCGTGGCATCCTGCAACGGACGTTCGCCTCTGCGGTACTTCAGGCATGAGCGCAGCAGGACCTCCAAGTGCTCAGAAACCGAACTTCTCCAGCGCCTCCAGATAGGCCTCGTGGAAGGTCGGGAACTGGGGCACCTGATCGCGCAGCGTCTCGATCCTGATTCCCGTGCGGATGGCCAGGGCCGCGTAGTGGATCCATTCGGCCGCCTCGGGTCCCACGGCCCAGGCCCCGAGCAGCACATGCCGGTCCGTGTCGGCGAGCAGGCCCAGGCTCGCCTTCGGCTCGGGGCCGTCGATCGACGGCTTGGCCAACGCCGCGGCGGCGTCCAGTTCCACGGACTCCACCGACAATCCCTCGCCCACGGCCTGTTGGCGAGTCAATCCGACGCAGGCGATATCGGGGATGCCGAAAACGACGCGAGGGATCCCGTCATAGTGCGCGGTGCGCTCACGACCGAGGATCGCATCGGCGACGATGCGCCCCTGGTATTTCGCCACATGGGTGAAGGGCATGACCGCGTTGACGTCGCCGATGGCCCATACGCCTTCGGCCGCCCGGCACGAACCGTCCACCGGGATCTCGCCCTTCTTCCCGAGCGTGATGCCCGCGGCTTCCGCGTCGAGATCATCGGTGTGTGGGCGCCGGCCCGTCGCGAACACGACGACGTCGGCGGCCACCTCGGGTACGTCGCCGCCGTCGAGCTCGAGCACGCTATCGTCACCTTCGCGACGGGCCCGGGTGGGGGAGGAGTCCAACAGGACACGCACCCCCGCCCCTTCGAGTTGCTCCAGGGTCAGTTCCCCGACGCGCGGCTCCTCGCGGGAAAGTAGCGCGGAACCGCGGTGGACCAACGTGGTCTCCACGCCGAAACGGGCCAGGAACGTGGCGGTCTCCACCCCGACGGCACTACCCCCGACGACCACGGCACGGCGGGGCAAGGAGGTTGTGGTGTAGATCTCACGGTTGGCCCAGGCTTCGATATCCTCGAGCCCCGGGACTTGGGGGAACACCGGCGTCGTCCCCGTGGCGATGATGATGTGAGGGGCTTCCAATTCGGTGTCGCCGACTTGGATGTGTCCGGGGCCGGTGAATCGGCCCGCTCCCCGGAAAACGGCGGCGCCGCGTTTTTGGTATCCCTTCACCTGAGCAGAATCGTCGAGGTGGCGGATCATGGTGTCGCGGTAGTCGCTGGCCGCCGCCCAATCGAGCCCGGCGCCCGTGACGCCGGCAGCTCCTTCGGCGTCGGCGACGACCTGCGCCGGACGGAGCAGCGTCTTGGAAGGGATGCACGCAAAATAGCCGCATTCCCCGCCAATCAACTCACGCTCCACGACGGCGACCTTCTGCCCGGCCTTCATGAGTCGACCCGCGGCGACTTCACCGCCGGGTCCCATGCCCAAAATGATCACATCGAAAGTGGTGTCCATGCCCCAACAGTCCCACGCAGGCTATGGGTGCGTCACCCCTCGCGGGTCTGGAAGTGCTTCATGAGCAGGTTGGGCCACAGCGCGGCAGGCTATTTCTGGACGGTCCCGCGGACGTCATCGACAACGTCGTGGTCCAAGGCGGCTCGGACGCAGGCGGCGGCCAGCCGGGCACGCTGTCCATCCGGGGCGAGGGCGATGAGCTTGTCGGCATCGGTCGGCAAGCCCAGCTTGTCAGCGCCATCGAGCACTTTCTGGTCCACGATGCCGGGCTGCAGGGACCAGAGGTCCTGGACTTCGCGGAGGAAGATGGTCGCCCCGGTGGGCCCGATCCCGGGAAATTCCTGCAGCCTCTGCCGTAGTTGCTTCACGGTGGCGCCCCCGGTGTGCAGGGTGCGCAGATCCGCATGGTGCTGATCGATCAGCAGACTGGCACCATCGCCGAGCATCGTGGCCGTGCGTTCGTCGAAGCGTCGGTATGAACCGCGGCCCAAGGCATCCACACGGGCCTGCCAGCCGGCCTCCACCATGTGCTCGGGGGTCTTCAGACCCGCGGTGAAAAGTTCGCGGGCCGCGCTGACGGCCACCCGGGAACTGATGCGGGCCGACAGCAGTGTACTGAGCACCAGCAATTCATAGAGCGGGGAAGGCTGGTCCTTCAGCCGGATTCCTGCCTCATCGGCGTAGGTCTTTCCGTGTCGTTCCAGCAGAGCGGTGACGATGTGCTTCTGGGTCGCAGTCAATGTGCTGAACCTCTCTGGGGGCGGAAGGGGCCAGCGGCGTCAGTGTATTCCACGGCGGTTCCCGGCGAAAGGGGTGCCCTCCGCGGACGGCCGATACCCGGAAGCTAGGCCAGGCTCAACGGACCGGTGGGATCCTCCATCACCGTCGCTGCCGGGTAGTGCACCACCACGGAGAAGACGGCGGCGGAACGTCCGTCATTGGTGTAGCTGTGTTCGATGTCCCCGCCATGGGTGGCGGAATCCCCGGCAGCCAACACCACTGAGGTGTCATTGACCCCGAGGGTCAGTTTGCCCGAATGCACCGCGACCAACTCCCGCGTGCCCGGCGGGTGCGGGGTGCTGTGGTGGGATTCACCCACCGACATGCGCCACTCCCAGAGTTCTGAGACATTGGCCCCGCCGAGGCTGCCGGCCAGGTGCGCCGTCCCGCCGTCGTCCCCCTCCCAGAGCAGTGGTCCTTCCCCTGCCCTGCGGACCTGGAAGGCGTCGGGTTCGCCGGCATCCACAAGGGAGGCAAAGGCCACCCCGAGGGCGTCGGAAATGCCGGAGAGCACGGCGATGGAGGGGTTCGCCTGGCCCTGTTCGATGGCCACCAGCGTCCGGCGGCTGACGCCGGAACGGGTGGCGACCTCGTCGAGGGACCACTGCCGGGCCGAGCGGCGGGCGCGGATGCGCTGGCCGATCAGTGCGGCGATGTCCTGATTGCCGGTCAAAGGGATTCCTTTCGTGGAGCGGAGACCATTCTACGTCAGACCGACACCAGGCTTATATGGTGATGCACTGCATAGTGCAGTATTGTGCACTCTTCGTTAGACTAGTTCGATGACTTCCTACCGTGATCTTTTCCGTGCCCCTGGCGTCTTCCGCGTCGTGGTCTCGCAATTGGTCGCGCGTTTTCCCGCAGGGATGCTCGCGTTGGCCGCGCTGATCCACGTCGAGCACGTCCACGACTCCTATACGGCCGCCGGGCTCGTCCTGGCGGCGCTAGCCATCGGGCAGGCAGTGGCCGGACCGCTGAGTAGCCGGATCTTCGGCCGTTTCGGCATGCACCGGGTCCTGCTGGTCACTCTCGTGCTCTCTGGGGTCTCGATCCTGGTGCTGGCGCTTCCCGGGCTCTCCGTGACCGCGTATGCGGTGATTGCCTTCATCAGCGGGATGAGCACCCCTCCGTTCCAGCAGGCGGCCCGTTCGATCTACCCGTCGCTGGTGGCTCCCGGTGCCCGCGGTGCACTGTTCTCCTTCGACGCCTCCCTGCAGGAGATCATCTGGATCCTCGGGCCGGTGCTGACCACGTTCGTCTCCCTGACCATCAACACCTCTCTGGGTGTGGTCATGGCCGCGGCCTTCGTCACCGGCGGCGGCATCTGGTTCATCACCACCGAACAGATCTCCCGCGCCGTCGCCGCACCCCCGACGGGCCGCCTCGGCTCCGTGCTGCGCTCGCCGGCCCTGCGCCTGGCAGCGGCCATCGGTTTCCTGATCTGCGGCTGCATCTCGATGGTCGAGGCCTCGGTCGTGGCGACCTTCGGTGAAGGCGGGGCACAGTCGGGCATCATCCTCGGGGTCCTCTGCGTCGGTTCGCTGTCCGCCGGGCTCTACCTGGGCCGCAAACGCATCAACCGCTACAGCACGGCACGGCGCATGGTCGTCGTCGTCATCGGTCTGGCGCTGGCCACCGTCAGCACCGACTTCTGGTGGCTCATGGGCACGGTCTTCCTGGCCGGACTCGGGGTCGCCCCGGTAATTGCGGCACTGACCCAGATGACCTCGGCAGGGGTTCCGGCAGCCGACGTGGCCGAAGCCTTCGGGTGGACGACGACGGCGCAGCTCATCGGTGTTGCCCTCGGCTCCGCCGTGGCCGGGGCCCTCATCGACGGACCCGGAACCCAGGCCGCGTTGGTCGGCGCGACAGTGGTCGCGGTGATCACCCTTCTGGTGGCACTGCTCGTCAAGCGCGGCCAGCCGGGCGTCCCCGAGACGGTGGACGAGCTGATCGACGCCGGCTACACCAAGGCCGCCTGAGAGGAGCCCTGCCGGGCCCCGGCCCGGGACGTCACTGCAGCGACGAGGTGAGCCGGGCCAGGTTGTCCAGGATCTTCTCGCCCGCGGGACGATCGGTCCAATCCTCCAGGGCGAGTTGACGGCTGTTGGCACGGTAGCCGTCCTCGATCCTGCGCACGCCCTGGACGAAGTCGTGGCCCTGGATCATCACGGACACCTCCATGTTCAAGCTGAAGGAACGGATGTCCATGTTGCTGGAACCAATGACCGCAATATCGTCATCGATGGTGAAATGCTTGGCGTGGAGCACCGTGGGAGCGGCATGGAGGTGGATCTTCACCCCGGCACGCAGCAACGCCTCGTAGTAGGAGCGTTGCGCGTGGTGGACCAGTTTCTGGTCGCCGATCTCCGAAACGAAGAGTTCGACGTCGAGGCCGCGCGCCGCTGCGGTGATGATCGCCAACAGGGTGGATTCCTCGGGAACGAAGTAGGGACTGGTGATGCCGATCCGGTGCTCGGCCTTGTGGATCAGGGAGACGTAGAGCTTCAGGTTGTTGTCGTTCTCGAAGCTCGGTCCGCTGGGCAGGACCTGGGCATCGAAGAGCCCGGGCTCGTCGGGGACGACCACGGGGGTGGTATCCAAGGGGAGTAGTTGATCCGTTTCGCTGAACCAGTCGGTGACGAAGACGGCTTCGAGCTCGCGCACCGCAGGACCTTCCAGCCGGATCATCAGCTCATGCCACTGCAGGCCGAGTTTCGCGTTCTTGGCTTTGTGGTAGCCGGCGTCGATCATGTTCTGCGATCCGGTGAAGCCGGTGTGGCCGTCGACGACGACGAGTTTGCGGTGGTTGCGCAGGTCGGGGCGCTGCCACTGCCCCCGCCAGGGGCGCAACGGGAGCATGGCGTGGAATTCGGCTCCGAGCTGCTGAAGTACCTCCTGGGTGTGTTTGCGCCGCGGGTTCATGAAGCCGGACACATGATCGGCCAGGACCCTGACCTTCACGCCGCGGGCCACCGCGCGGGCGAGCGCGGCAAAGAACGGCGCCGTGGAATCATCGTGGACCAGGATGTAGAACTCGACGTGCACGTAGTTCCGGGCGGTGTCGATGTCCCGGATCATCGCCTGGAAACAGCCCTGGTATTCGTCGATGAGATCGATGCGGTTGCCGCCGACCATGGGCAAGGCACCCAGGTTCTCGTTGAGTGTGACCACCGAACGCAACCAGCGCGGCCACTGGGAACTGTTGCCGACCCGGTGCAGCCCTTCGGTGCGCTCCAGAATCAGCTCGTTGACCTGCTGCTGTTTCTCGCGCCGGCTGCGGGGGAGCCGGCTGAGCCCGATGAGGAAAAAGACCAGGGCGCCGAGCAGGGGGATGAAGACGATGGCCAGCAGCCAGGCGACCGCTGTGGAGGGACGGCGGTTGGCCGAGATCAGCACGATGGCGACGGTACCCAGAACGGCGTGAAGGGCAATGAGCAGCAAGGCAGCTGTGTCGACGCCGTCGGGGTGGATCATGGATTCAGCCTGTCACGGCCGGGGGTGAAGTCGGTAGGAGGCAGCCGGCTTCCGGGGCCGGTCGTTGCTGCAGGCTGGCTAGTGCTCTTGTTCCTTCTGCCCGTCGTCGGGCTTGATGGCGACACCGTCGCGCTCGCCTTCAAGGTGTCGACGCAGCTTCTCCTCGGTCTCCTGACGCCGCCGGGTCATGTTCCGGAATTCGTCGTCTTCCCCATGATGCGGACCCGCTTGGCGTCGCTCAGCGCGCTGCAGCGGAGTCATTCGTCGCTCGTTCATCGCCCCGCCGCCCCTGCCGGCCCGCTAACGGCTTCCTCGCGCTGCGGAGCGGTTTCGGGTTCGTCGGGAACCACGATGGGGTCGATGGGTGGTTCCGGCCACGGCTCCGAGGGCTGCGGTGAGGTGGGGGGATCCGTGGCCGGGACCGTGCTCGGGCTGGGTTCGGGGTGCGTGGGCGGCTGCGTCGTTGGATCGCCGGGGATCGACGCCCCGCGTTCCGGAAGGGGGTGTTCCTGGTACATGGCACTACTCCAATGTTTCGGACGGATCGCCCACATACGATGGACGACGCCGGCGGGGTACGGGCTCGGGGCGTACCCGGACGTCCTGCTTGAAGTGAAGCATCGGCCCGCGTGGCGGGTCAATGGTTCCGAGGCGTAGGCCGTCGAATGCCCGGGTGTTTTCTTCGGGGTGTTCCATGATGATGGGCGGCAGCGGCAACAGGTAGTGTCGGTGTTGCTTTGACCGGCGCGGACCGCGTCGCCTGCCAGCCGAAAGGGGAAAACGATGTCCACCTCTGCGACGGGAATGCCCGGCTCGGGAACGGGTGACGGCGGGGCCAGGAGCGATGCTGCGTCCGCCGGAGTCAGGCGGCGGGCGGGCCAATGGATGGAGCTGGTG
This sequence comes from Actinomycetales bacterium, assembly GCA_038243055.1. GTDB lineage: Bacteria > Actinomycetota > Actinomycetes > Actinomycetales > Micrococcaceae > Arthrobacter_H. Next base: position 6,874 of record JBBSRM010000031.1, on the reverse strand, counting down.
GTGAGACGCCCCGACTTCGTCACCGACCTGCTGCAGATCCTCAAGTCAGTGGTCGCCGGTACCGGTTCGTGGTGGTTGTCGGTGCATGTGTTGGAGTCCCCGTTGCCGTTCCTGGCGCCGTGGGTCGCACTGTTGACCGTGCACGCCACGGTGTATCGCTCGCTTTCCCATGGTGTGCAGACAACCGTGTCCTCCATCATCGGCGTCGGACTCTCGTTCGTGATCGGCAACTACCTCGGCGTCGAGCTGTGGACTTTCGCTTTGGCGCTTTTCGTCGGACTGGTCGGGGCACGGGTTTCGTGGATCCGCGATGAGGGAATGATCATTGCCACCACTGCCGTTTTTGTTCTGGGCAGTGGGTTCTCCAGCCAGGAACCACTCTTGCTCGACCGGATCATCGAGGTCGGCCTCGGCGTGGCCGCGGGCGTGGTGGTCAACCTGTTGATCATCCCTCCGCTGCGGGATCAGCAGGCGGCGCGCTACGTGGATAGCATCAACCGGCGCATGGGGGAGGTTCTGGGCAATATGGCGGATGAGCTCTCCGAGGAGTGGGACACCGACCGGGCCGACGCCTGGTACACGGAGACCCAGTCGATGTCGGAGGAGCTGAACTCGGCTTGGCAGTCCGTACGATTCGCCCGGGAAAGCCGGCGCGCCAACCCGCGGGGTGGATTGCAGACACTGCGCCGCTCACGTGCGGCCAAGAGAGATGGGCCCGCGTCCAGCCAGGAGGTCAGCTACGAGCACATCCTTTCCAGGGTCGACGAAGGAATCTCGCATTTGCGCCATCTGGCCCGCACCCTGCGCGACGCCACGTACGCCTCCGGTGAATGGGATGAGCGGTTCCGGGAACAGTGGGTGGTGATCGTGCGTGACTGCGGCCGTTCGATCGCCGATCCCGACGCCGACGTCGAACCACTCGACGACCGATTGACCTCGTTGGCGTCGACGATGTCCGAAGAACACGAACTTCCCCAGCGCAGGTGGCCGCTCTACGGGGCGCTGATCACCAGCCTGCGACATATCGTAGTCATCGTCGACGACGTGGCTTCCGCCCGGGAAGCGCGCGAGTCCACCAGCAGCAACCCGGAGACCTGAGCGAACGCGCTTTGGGGGAGGGGCGGATGGAAGGCTCCTCCATGAGCCCTTGACGAAAGTAGGTTGAGCGGGCATACGTTGTCTACAACGCGGGCTACTGATTCGTCTTCCCGACATCCAGGGGAGCTCGGTCAACCCAGAAGGCACGTCCGTGGCGAAGCAGTTTTCCATTGGAGGAAGCAGCATGACCAGTTCCAGCCCAGATTCAAACACTCGTTCCGCGGCCAACCAGAACACCAAACCCGATCATCCACAGGGAAAAACCCTCACCACGAGTCAGGGAACGCCGTTGGCCGACACCGACCACTCGTTGAAGGCAGGACCGCGGGGTCCGGTGCTGCTGCAGGACCATCACTTGCGTGAGAAGATCACCCACTTCGACCACGAACGCATTCCCGAGCGGGTGGTCCACGCACGCGGCGCGGGCGCCCATGGGCGGTTCGTCAGCTACGGTACCGGATCCAAACTCACCAGTGCGGCGTTCCTGGCCGAAGGCATCGAGACTCCGGTATTCGTGAGGTTTTCCACCGTGGCGGGCTCCCGCGGATCGGCGGACACCGTGCGCGACACCCGTGGCTTTGCCACCAAGTTCTACACCGAAGACGGCGTCTACGACCTGGTCGGGAACAACATGCCGGTGTTCTTCATCCAGGACGCCATCAAGTTCCCGGACGTCGTGCATTCGGTGAAACCTCATCCGGACCTGGAGATCCCCCAGGCGCAATCCGCGCACGACACCTTCTGGGATTTCGTCTCCTTGCACACCGAAGCCCAACACCACGCCATGTGGGTCATGGCCGACCGTGGCATTCCGCGCTCGTTCCGCATGATGGAAGGTTTCGGCGTCCACACCTTCAGGCTGATCGCAGCCGATGGTACGACGTCGTTGGTGAAGTTCCATTGGAAGCCCAAGCTGGGCGTGCACTCGCTGGTATGGGAGGAGGCGTTGTTGACCAATGGCAACGATCCGGACTTCCACCGGCGGGACCTGGCCACTGCCATCGAGGCCGGGGCTTTTCCCGAGTGGGAACTGGGCGTGCAGGTCTTCCCCGACAACGAGGAGCAGATGTTCGAGGGCATCGATCTGCTGGATCCCACCAAACTCGTTCCAGAGGAGCTCGCTCCGGTGCAGATGCTGGGCAAGATGACGCTGAACCGAAACCCGTCGAATTACTTCGCCGAGACCGAGCAGGTCGCGTTCCACCCCGGGCACCTGGTGCGCGGCATCGATGTCACCAACGACCCGCTGCTGCAGGGACGGCTGTTTTCCTACATCGACACGCAAATCACCCGGCTCGGTGGTCCGAACTTTTCCCAGCTCCCCATCAACCTGCCGCATGCCGAGGTGAACGACATGCTGCGCGATGGCATGCATCAGACCTACGTCCACGAGGGGATCGCGCCGTACCGGCCCAATTCGCTCGATGGCGGGTGCCCGTTCATGGCCGGGGAGGGCGACTCGACCCGGATGCCCTTCATCGACATTCCGGAACACGTTGCCGATGCGGTGAAGGAACGCCGCAATCCCGCCACGTTCGAAGACCATTTCAGCCAGGCCCGGCTCTTCTACCGCAGCCTGGACCCGGTGGAACAACGGCACGTGCAGCAGGCGTACTCCTTCGAACTGGGCAAATGCGCCAGCGAAGAGGTCCGTGCCCGGCAGCTGCAATCGCTGGCCAATATCGATGCCGAGCTGTGTGCCGAGGTCGCCGTCGCCTTGGGACTACCGGCTCCCGCGCCGAACTCCGAGGTCCCCGATCGGGCGACCAGCGCGGCCCTGTCGCAAATGGGCGGAACCTGGCCCGTCGACGGGCGGGTCATCGGCGTCGTCGCGGACCAGTCCACGGGGGCCGGGGTCCTCGGAGCACTGCTCTCAGCCACACATGAGGCCGGCATGACGCCACTACTCATCGCGCCCACCGGTGGGCGGCTCGCCGATGGGTCGGCGGTGGACAAGACTTTTTTGACAGCCCGCTCGATCGAATACGACGCCGTCATTCTCGTTGCCGCGCCCGGTCCAGGGCCGGATGCACATCCTGATCTCGATGCGAAGTCAGGCGCCGTCGTTCCCGCCCAGGGTGCCCACCTGGACCCGCGGTTGGTGCTCCTGCTGCAGGAGGTCTACCGGCAGGCCAAGGCCATCATCATCGCTGGTCCGGACGCGGCCTTGATGGCGGGGGCCGGGCTCCCCAAGGACGCGCCGGGCGTGCGCCAGGAAGAGCCGGAACGCGCTGTGGAAGCTGTGGTTGCTCTGCTGGCTTCCCATCGAGTCTGGGAACGATTCCCCCGTCCGGAAGCGGGCTAACGGACCGAAGGTGACAGCCGATGGTTTATCTTGTAAAGTCATTCCCATGGGACTAGTACTTACATTGATCATTGTCGGAGTTATCTTGCTGGTGCTGGGCGTCGCCGTGACGGCCGCCAAGTTCCTGCTATGGATCGGAATCGCCATCCTCGTGATTGGTGTCGTGATGTGGATTCTGCGCGGCATCAAAAACCGCGTCTGAGCGATTCCCTGTTTCCCCGGGCACGGTCGTTGACCGTTCCGCGGGGCGAGGCGGCTGCCGCGACACCCAGTGTTCTGGATGTCGCGACAGTCGTTTTTTGTTTCAACCCCGGGCGGTTTCCCCTCCAGGGTGTTTGGCAGGGCAGGCAACCGGCGCCGTAGACTCATAGGCGACGATTCAAGACAGGGGAGGGATCCGTGGCAGGGGAGAACGCGCCGTCGACTGCCCAACGGCGTAGGATGCCGCTGTCCCGTGAGCTGATCCTCGATACGGGCGCCCGGCTCATCGAGAAGCAAGGCCTCCGGTACTTGACGATGCGTCGGCTCGGCAAGGAATTGCACGTCGAGGCCATGGCTCTCTACCGCTACGTTCCTTCCCGCGAGGATCTGCTGGACGGCATTGTCGAGCGGGTTCTCATGGAACTGCAGGATGATCCGGACGTTTTCGTGCATCCGCGCCAAGGATGGCAGGACTACCTGGTTCGCCTGGCCCACGGGCTGAGGAACCTGGCCATTGCCTACCCACAGGTCTTTCCCGTCCTCGCCACTCGGCCGACGGGTGCCCCCTGGATCAGGCCACCGCTCCGAAGCCTGGCCTGGATCGAGTCCTTCCTTTCCGCGCTCACCACCTCTGGATTTTCCGATCACCAGGCAGCCGAGGCGTATCAGTCCTTCAGCAGTTTCCTATTGGGTAACCTCTTGCTCCATGTGTCCATCGAGGGGGAGGAGGGGAATACCGGGGCGGCGCCGCAAGAACGTCAGAGAGCCGATCTCGGCGAATACCCGAACATCCAACGCATGCAGTCGCTGTTGGCCGTGAGCTGGAATGCGCAGGAGTTTGAAATGGCGCTGCAGGATGTCCTCAACCGTATCGAGCTACTCAAGTCCTAAGATTGTCTTGCCGGGGCACCCGAACAGCAGTCGCGCCGTCTCCTTGCCGTGAAATCTCGTGTTATTCTTCGTTTACCTCGTAAGCTTACGAGGTAAACAAATGATTATGTCAACAGACTCTTCCCTGGACACGCCGCTTCAATATCGCGCGGCAAGCAGACAAGCCACCTGCAATCAGGGATCAACAGCCACGATCTTCCGGCTGGCGGTCGCAGAAGCTACATTAAGGCTGTGTGTAGAGACATCGCTTCGCCGTCGTGCCTCACCAACGCCTGTAGCGGACGCCCCTCCGCCCTCGGGATTCAAGAACACCCAGCAAGGAGCAGTGCTTCCATGGACACCAGCGAGCATGACGTCGTCCCGAAGGCGGACTCGGACCACGAGGAGGAACGCCCCGACCTCGAATCCAATACGGTGACCGTCGGACTCATGGCCGACCCCGGGCTCCCGCTTGTCCTTGCCGGAAAGCTGGCGCGGATCTTGCCGGACCTCTTGGCTGCGCAGATCGACGAGCCCCAGGAGTGGGTCGTGGTGGTGGAGGAATCCTCTTTGCCGGTGGATGCCGATGGCACCGTCGAGTTGATAGCGTCCTCCCCCATGCTTCGTGAAAAGCGACACTGGGATTACCTGATCTATGTGACCGACTTGCCGAAGTACCAGCTCAATGAACCGCTGATGTCCACGCTCAACACCACACATGGGTCAGCGATGATCGTCTTGCCCAGCCTGGGTCTGGCCGGCTTTAGACGGCTCCGAAGCATCGTGGTCCGCGCCATTCTCGCTCTTTACAACGATTCCGGGGACCGTGCGGACCTGGTTCAACCACTGTCACCCCTGCGCGATATCGTCACGATGGATGATGGAACCGAAGGTCCCGAATCATTGGACACTGTTGAAACGGTGAAGGGGACATTGGGCAGGCTCGGCATGTTGGCGGGGATGGTGCGCAGCAACCGTCCTCTACGACTGGTACCCAAGCTCTCATCCTCGATGGCAGCAGCCATTGCCACAGGAGCCTTCGGCATCTTCTATACCAATATCTGGGTGATGTCTGATTACCTCAGCCCCTGGCGGCTCCTGAGTATCAGTGTGCTGTCCGTGGTCATCATGTCAGGCTGGCTGATCGGATCACATGGTCTGTGGGAACGGCCCCGCGGCGCCCACGTCCGCGAACGCGGGATCGTCTACAACGCTGCCACGACAGCCACGGTGATCATCGCCGTCGCTGCCATGTACATCGGGCTATTTATCGTGATCTACATCGGCGGCCTGGTGGTGATCAACATCGATTACCTCAGCGCCCAATTGGGGCACGCTGCGGTCGCGACGGATTACCTCACCCTCGCCTGGCTGTCAGCCTCGATGGGGACCATCGCCGGTGCCGTCGGCTCCAGCTTCACGGACCCGGAAATCGTTCGACAGGCGACTTTCAGCAACAGGGAGTATGAACGACGGCAGATTACCGTCGAGCGAGAAACGGGTACGGAAACCTAAAACGATGAAGCAGGAGAAGAAGCCCCATCCCAGTCCTCAGTGGGTAGAGGGCGGGCAGCGATGAGCAAAAACGCAACATCGAGTACACGGAGGTCCCCGACCCCCGAATACAGGGGCCCGCGGATATCATCATCAAGGTGACCTCCACGGCTATCTGCGGTTCGGACGTGCACCTATATGAACTACTGGGCCCCTATCAGGGGACATTGTTGGCCACGAAGCCACGAAGCCACGAAGCCATGGGCGTTGTGCAGGAGGTCGGATCCTCCGTCTTCCGGGTCAAGGTGGGCGACCGTGTCGTCATCCCCTTCAACGTCTCTTGCGGCAATTGCTGGATGTGCGAACGGGGCCTGCAGTCCCAATGCGAAACCACCCAGGTCCGCAGCCACGGTAAAGGGGCCGCGTTCCTGGGTTATTCGGAGCTCTCCGGCCCGGCGCCCGGCGGCCGGGCCGAGTACCTGCGCATAACCCATGGCGACTACGGAGCCATGGTCGTGGCAGTGCCAGCTTGTTCGGCGCCCTGGTAGTCATTAACGTGGATTTTTTGGAACAGAACCTGCGCGATGAGGCCGGGTTCATCGACTACCCGAACTGTTCTGGCTCTCGACCTCGATGGACACCATCGGCGGTGCCGTGGGTTCAAGCACGAGCAACGCCGAGGACTGCGCCGGGCAACGTTCAGCAACCGGGAATACGAACGTCTGCAGCTGTCCCTTGCCAAGGAAGAAGAGGCCGAAGAAGAGACGGAAGGATCATCCCAGGCCGGTGACAAAAAATAGCCGGCCAAGTGGTCCGTTGCCGCGCCGGGATTCCGGCCGGTGTCCGAAACACGGGCGTACCCGTCCATACCGGCGTGTAGCCCGCCTGTTTCGGGGAGTCATGTGG
>JBBSRM010000030.1:0-17685 GCA_038243055.1 Actinomycetales bacterium | reverse complement strand
GTCGACGCCCTCTATGACGGCACCGACATCTACGTCGGCGGCATCATGGAACACGTCGAGGAGGCGGGCATCCACTCCGGTGACTCGGCGTGCGTGCTGCCCCCGATCACCCTGGGCACCGAGGTCCAGGCCCGGGTCGCCGAGGCCACGCTGGCCATCGCCCGTGGCGTCGGGGTCCGCGGACTGATCAACATCCAGTTCGCCTTGGCCTCCGACGTCCTCTACGTCATCGAAGCCAACCCGCGCGCATCACGGACGGTGCCGTTCGTTTCCAAGGCCACCGGCGTACAGCTGGCCAAGGGCGCGGCCCTGATCGGCACGGGCGTCTCGATCAAACAGCTGCGTGAGGTCCACCACTTGTTGCCGGCCACCGGCGACGGATCGCATCTGCCCGCTGACGCCCCGGTCTCGGTGAAGGAAGCCGTGCTGCCCTTCGCCCGCTTCCGCACCCCGGAAGGCCGGGTCGTTGACTCGCTACTGGGCCCGGAAATGCGCTCCACCGGCGAAGTCATGGGCATCGACAAGTACTTCGATACCGCCTTCGCCAAGAGCCAGGCGGCGGCGAATTCGCCGTTACCCACCCACGGACGCGTCTTCGTCTCCGTGGCCAACCGGGATAAGCGCTCCATCGTGCTGCCGGTCAAGCACCTGGCTGACCTGGGCTTCGAGATCGTCTCCACCGGCGGAACCGCCGAGGTCCTGCGCCGCAACGGCATCACTGCCACCGTGGTCCGCAAGGTCCGTGAGGGCACCGAGGACGGGGAACCGACGATCGCCGATATGATCACCGAAGGGAAGATCGACATGATCCTGAACACCCCCTCGGGTGGCGACGCCCGCGGCGACGGCTACGAGATCCGGGCCGCCGCGACCTCGGTCGGCACCCCGGTCATCACCACCGTGGCCTCCTTCGGAGCGGCCATCCAGGCGATCCAGGCGATGCGCGAATTCGAATGGTCGGTCACCAGCCTGCAGGAACACGCCGAACGGCTCAACAACTCCCGCCAGGGAGCCTGAGTCATGCCCGAACAGCACGACGCCGGCCGGGAGCCCTTCGGGTCCCGGCTGGCGCGGGCCATGGGGGAGCACGGCCCGCTCTGCGTGGGCATCGATCCGCATCCGGGACTGCTGGCCGACTGGGCGTTGAACGACGACGCCGCAGGGGTGGAACATTTTGCGCTGACCGTCGTGGAGGCCCTGGCCGGACGAGTGGCCATGGTCAAACCCCAGGTCGCCCTGTTCGAACGCCACGGTTCCGCCGGAATGGCCGCTCTGGAACGGACCCTGGCCGCCTGTTCGCAGGCCGGGCTGCTCAGCCTGGCCGATGCCAAACGCGGGGATATCGGCTCCACCATGGCGGCCTACGCGGATGCCTGGCTGCGCGACGGGTCACCCTTGGCCGCCGATGCCATGACGCTGAGCCCCTACCTGGGGTTCGGTTCCTTGCGTCCTGCCCTGGACGCCGCCGCCGAGAGTGGCCGCGGGGTCTTCGTCCTCGGTCTGACGTCCAACCCCGAGGGGGCCAGTGTCCAGCATGCCGGCGGGGCCGCGTCGGTGGCCCGGGGGATCGTCGAAGCGACGGCTCTCGAGAACCGGGGCGCCGTCCTGGGCTCCACCGGGCTGGTGATCGGCGCGACGGTCGGCCCCGCCCTGACGGAACTGGGGATCGACCTGGCGGCCAGCCACGCGCCGATCCTCGCCCCGGGCCTGGGAGCACAGGGGGCGACACCTGCAGACCTGCGCTCGGTTTTCGGCCAGGTCTGGGATCAACTGGTTCCAACGTCCAGCCGCGATATCCTGCGCCACGGACCCGACGTCGTTTCCCTGCGCAGAGCCGCTGCCGACGTTCAGAAATCCTTGCGCGGCTGAGTATCTGCACCTCAGACCATTGCGCCTGGTCCCAGGGTTCGCTAGGTTCGGATCACATCGTCACTAGGGACGTTCGGTTCCTGGTGACGACCGATTCCTAGTCGGCAGGGGATTACGCTATGGTTTTGAAGTCATTATCGGAGGAAGACCGCGCGAAGGCGCGGGCGAAGGCCCTGGTCTCGCGAACGCGCCGAGCCGAAGTGAAGAACAGCTTCGGCCAAGGCGAGCTGCCCATTGCCGAACTGCTTGAACTGGCCCGGAGCGATGAGGCAGTCGGACGCCTACGCGTTGCGGATCTGCTGGAGTCTGTTCCCGGGATCGGATCGGTCAGGGCCGCGGCGCTGATGGAACGCATCGGCATCTCGGCTAATCGTCGGTTGCGCGGCCTGGGCCGCAAACAGCAGGCGGCGCTGCGGTCCCACTTCGACGACACGCCGCCACACGCAAAAAAATAACAAAGGACACCATGCCGGCTTCCAGCCACCCGCCAGTCACCGTCCTCGCCGGCCCCACAGCAGTGGGCAAGGGGACCGTTTCCACCTACATCCGCGATCACTATCCGGAGGTGTGGCTCTCTGTTTCGGCGACGACGCGCGACCCCCGACCGGGTGAGCAGGATGGTGTCCACTACTTCTTCGTCGGCCCCCAGGTCTTCGATGAACTGGTCGATGCCGGGGACATGCTCGAGTGGGCGGTGGTCCACGGTCGCAACCGCTACGGGACGATCCGCACCAAGGTGCAGGAAGCCGTCGCCGCAGGACGCAGGGTCCTGTTGGAGATCGACCTGCAGGGCGCACGCCAGGTCAAGGAGTCGTTGCCGGAGGCAAAATTCGTCTTCCTGGCCCCGCCCAGCTGGGAGGAATTGGTCCGCAGACTCATCGGACGCGGCACCGAATCGGAGGAGGAACAGCAAAGACGGCTCGATACCGCTAAACTGGAACTTGCTGCCGAATCCGAATTCGACGTCACCATCGTGAACGACGACATTCGGCGTGCAGCCGACGAGCTGGTTTCCCAGATGGGCCTGACTCCGCACGAGCGGTAGTCGGGGTCAACCGGCACCGACGAACACCACACAGAATTTGGAGGCTTCGTGTCTACGAACACCGAAGGCATCATCAATCCGCCGATCGACGAGCTGCTGACCACCACGGATTCCAAGTACGCCTTGGTGATCAACTCAGCCAAGCGTGCCCGCCAGATCAACGCTTACTACTCGCAGCTGCACGAGGGCCTGTTCGAGTACGTCGGCCCGCTGGTCGACACCCAGCTGAACGAAAAGCCGCTCTCCATCGCCTTGCGTGAAATCAACGAGGGCCTGCTGCAGGTCAAGCCGATCGCAGCCGAAGACGCCGAGTAGCAACACCCCGTGACGGCCCAGCAGCGCATAGTCCTCGGAGTAGGCGGCGGGATCGCCGCCTATAAGGTTGCGGCGCTGCTGCGCCTGTTCACCGAATCAGGCCACCAGGTCGATGTGGTTCCCACCGAATCCTCGCTCCGGTTCGTCGGCAAGGCCACGTGGGAGGCGCTCTCCGGGCGACCGGTGCGCACCAGCGTGTTCGAGGCCGTGGAGGACGTGAACCACGTCCGCCTCGGCCAGGACGCCGACCTGATCGTCATCGCCCCGGCCACGGCCGACCTATTGGCCCGCCTGGCCGCCGGGATGGCCAACGACCTGCTGACCAACACGGTGTTGGCCAGCAGGGCACCGGTCGTCGTCGCCCCGGCCATGCACACCGGGATGTGGGAGAACGCGGCCACTGCCGCCAATGTCGCCACCCTGCGCTCCCGGGGGATCACCGTCATCGACCCGGCCGTGGGACGCTTGACCGGAAAGGATACCGGGGCCGGGCGCCTGCCCGATGCCGAAGACCTTTTCGACGCCGTACAACGGTTCCTGCCTTCCAGCACACCGAAGACCCCGACGAATGCCGGTGCCCACGCCGGGACCCCCACAACGCAGGAGCAGCCCCTCGCGGGCCGAACCATCGTCGTCTCCGCCGGGGGCACCCGGGAACCTCTGGACCCCGTACGTTTCCTGGGCAACCGCTCATCGGGCAAACAGGGCACGGCCATCGCCCGGGCAGCCCTCGCCGCCGGAGCCAATGTGAGGCTGGTGGCCGCGCACCTGGAGACCGACGTCCCTGAAGGCGTCGAACTCTCCACCGCCTCCACCGCCTTGGAACTGCGCGACGCCGTCACCGATGCCTGCCGTGGAGCCGATGCGGTGGTCATGGCCGCAGCCGTTGCCGACTTCCGTCCCGCCGACTATGCCGGCACCAAGATCAAGAAGACCGGCGACGACGGCGCCCCCAGCGTGACGCTGGTGCGCAACCCGGATATCCTTGCCGGGCTCGTCGAAGAGCGCCGGGAGAATCCCGATGCCGGTCCGGCCCTCATCGTCGGGTTCGCGGCCGAAACCGGTGACGCGCAGGGCTCGGTGCTGGAGCACGCCAGCGCCAAGCTTCTGCGAAAGGGCTGTGACCTGCTGGTCGTCAATGAGGTCTCCGCCACGCTCGGCTTCGGCACCGAGGACAACACGGTGACCATCCTGGCCGCGGACGGCGGCCCATACACCCGGATTGCCGGGAGCAAGGACGAGGTTGCGCGTGGACTGATCACGACGGTGGGCACCATTTTGAACCGGTAGAGTGATCGGGTGACTTCCCAGAATCCCTCCTTGCGCCTGTTCAGCTCCGAATCCGTGACTGAAGGCCACCCAGACAAGATCTGCGACCAGATCAGCGACGCCATCCTCGATGAGATGCTCGCCCAGGACCCGAACTCCCGCGTCGCCGTTGAAACGCTGGTCACCACGGGTCTGGTGCACGTCGCCGGCGAGGTCACCACCGCCGGGTACGTCGAGATCCCGCATCTGGTGCGCAAGACCATCCTGGACATCGGCTACGATTCCTCGGCCAACGGATTCGACGGGGCCCGCTGCGGCGTCTCGGTCTCCATCGGCCAGCAGTCCCAGGAGATCGCCGACGGCGTGTTCAACTCGTGGGAACAGCGCGAAGGCACCGGGGAAGATCCCCGTGACGCCCAAGGTGCGGGGGACCAGGGCATCATGTTCGGCTACGCCTCGGATGAGACCCCCGTCTTGATGCCCACCCCCATCTGGTTGGCCCAGCGATTGTCCGAAAAGCTCACCGAGGTCCGCAAGACCGGGGCCCAGCCGCTCTTGCGACCCGACGGCAAAACCCAGGTGACCATCGGCTATGACGGGGACGTCCCGGTTTCGGTGGAGACCATCGTCGTCTCCTCCCAGCACGCCCGCGAACTCGAACTCGAGGCGTTGCGCACCGATCTGCACGAACTGGTGGTCCGTCCGGTGCTGGCCGGAACCGATCTGGACATCTCCAACACCCGGATCATCCTCAATCCCTCGGGCCCGTTCATCATCGGCGGCCCCGTCGGCGACGCCGGGCTGACCGGACGCAAGATCATCGTGGACACCTACGGCGGTTTCGCCCGTCACGGCGGAGGTGCCTTCTCCGGCAAGGACCCCTCCAAGGTCGACCGTTCGGCAGCGTATGCCATGCGCTGGATCGCCAAGAACGTCGTGGCCGCCGGTCTGGCACGCCGCGCCGAAATCCAGGTCGCCTACGCCATCGGCGTCGCCCGGCCCGTCGGCCTCTACGTCGAGACCTTCGGCACCGAAACCGTTGATCCGCTGAAGATCGCCACCGCCATCGAGGCGGTCTTCGACCTGCGCCCGCTGGGTATCATCGAAGACCTGGACCTGAAGCGTCCCATCTACCAGCGCACCGCTGCCCACGGCCACTTCGGCCGCGAGGAACCGGGCTTCACCTGGGAGCAGACCAACCGCGTCGACGCGCTGCGCCACTACTTCAACCTCTAGGAGGGCCCGCGTGGACCGGTCAGCGTCCGAGCCCGAGCAGCCCACGTTGCTGCAGGGTTTCGACCTGCGCCGGCCCCTGCCAACAGGGGTCACCCCGGCGGCCTCGCTGCCCGTCGCCCGGGTGCTGCTCGATACCCAGGTGCCCCATCTGGACCGGCTCTACGACTACCTGGTGCCTGCCGAGCTGGAGGCCCGGGCCGTCCCCGGGGTCCGCATCCGGGCCCGTTTCGGCGGACAGGAACTCACCGGCTATCTCGTTGAACGGCTCGCCGAAACCGACCCCGGAGTGAAGTTGCAGCCGTTGGGCAAGATCGTCTCCGGCGAGGTCGTCCTGCGCCCCGACGTCCTGCGGCTCTGCCGGGCGGTGGCGGACCGCTATGCAGGAACCCTTCCCGACGTCGTCCGCTCCGCCATCCCGCCACGGATGGCGCGCGTCGAAACCGAGACCAGCGCCGCCGACGCCTCCGATGCGCCCCGGGCCGCACCGCCGACAGCTCCGACCGGCAGCATCCCCTCGGTCCCGCCGTCGTGCCTTCCGCAGTACGACGGCGGAACCGGGTTCCTGGAGGCGCTCACCGAGGGCGGCGCACCACGGGCCGTGCTGAGCGTGATGCCGAACCAGCCGGGGAACTGGCCGGCCCTGCTCACCGAAGCAGTGGGGGCGTGTCTGGATTCGGGGCGCGGGGCCCTCGTCGTCGTACCCGATGCCCGTGACCTGGATCGGGTCGCCGAGACACTGACCGCGACCCTGGGACCGGCTGCCGTGGGCCGGCTAAGCGCCGAGGACGGGGCGACCCCGCGCTACCGCGAATTCCTGCGCGTCTCCCGCGGAGAGGCGTCCGTGGCGGTGGGAACCCGTTCGGCGGCCTACGCCCCGGTCCATGACCTGGGTCTGGTCGTGTTGTGGGAGGACCAGGATTCCAGCCACGCCGAACCACGGGCCCCGTACCAGCACGCCCGCGAAACGCTCTTGCTGCGCTCCCAGCTGGCTGGGTGCGCGCTGCTGATGGCCGGCACCTCTCGCAGTGCCGAGGCCCAACGACTCGTGCTCACCGGGTGGGCCGCCGAACTGTCGGCACCGCGGGCGCTGTTGCGTGCGCAGGCACCCCGGGTGGTCGCCAGCTCGGATTCCTTCGAACAGGAGCGCGATCCCGTGCTGCACGCCGCCCGCCTGCCGCGTCTGGCCTGGACGACGGCGTCGAAGGCGTTGGAGCACGGCCCGGTCCTGGTGCAGGTGGCCCGGACGGGTTTCCTGCCGGCAGTGCGCTGTGAACGCTGCCGCGAACCGGTGCGTTGCACCGAATGCTCAGGCCCGCTCGGACTCGATCATTCAGGTGCCGTACCCCGCTGCCGCTGGTGTGGGGTACAGGCACCGAACTGGACCTGTCCCACCTGCGGGGGCCATCGTCTGCGGGCCGCGGCCATCGGCGCCGACCGCACCGCAGAGGAACTGGGCCGGGCCTTCCCGAAGGTCCCGGTCGTCAGCGCCACCGGTGGTCTGCCACGACGTCGCGTCCCCGGATCCCCCTCACTGGTGGTCGCCACCCCGGGAGCCGAGCCGATGGCCGAGGGCGGCTACGCAGCAGTGTTGCTGCTGGACGGGGACCGCATGCTCGCGCGCGACGAACTACGCACCGGGGAGGAAGTGCTCCACCGCTGGCTCGCGGCGGCCTCGTTGGCCCGGTCATCGCGCGACGGCGGTGTCGTGGTCATCGCCGCGGGGGAGTCAGATCCGGTTCGGGCCCTGGTGCGCTGGGATGCCGCCGGCTTCGCCGAACGCGAGCTGAACCTCCGTCGCGAACTGGAACTGCCCCCTGCGGTGCGCACCGCCTCGCTCTCGGGCCCCGCGCAGGCGGCCGATGCCTTCGCCGAAGCACTCGAACTGCCCGAGTCGGTCAGGCTCACCGGCCCGGTGATCGAAGAGGACGGGGTCCACCGGTGGCTGCTGTTCTTCGGCTACGGCCAGGGCGGACCGGTCTGCGCGGAACTGCGTCGGGTCAAGGCCAGGTCCTCGGCCAACCGGGATCCGGTGGTCAACGTCCGCGTCGACCCCCAGGGCATGCTCTAGTTCGGGGCCGCGAGGAAGTCCTTGATCATCCGGGCCGCGGTGCGTGGACGTTCGTAGTGGATGAGGTGTCCCACCCCGGCGATGACTTCGATCCGTGCCTGCGGGAACCTGGCAGCCAAGGCATACTGTCCCGGGACGGAACCGAGGTCGTCGAGTTCGCCGACGATGAGCAGTGTCGGTGCCTGCACGTCGGCGGCCACATCGCGGACCGTATCGGAGATCGAGGAGGCGAAGGCCTCCTGCAGGCTGGCCCGGGTGGCGAAGCTGCTGAAATAGCGTCGGTGCTGGTCCACCACGTAGGCCTGGGTCCCCGGGTCGCCCGAGGTGCCCAGGGTGGCCGACATCAGGTCAACGATCAGCCGGTTGCGGAGCACCGCCAGGCCCCACCGTTCGGGCAGCAGACGCCCGGCCGCGTAGTAGCCGGCAGCCAGCCGGGAGAAGATGGCCTGGCGGCCCTCCAACGCGGGTTCGCAGATCGGATTGATCAGCACCAGGGAGGCGAACGTGTCGGGATTCGCGGCCAGGTAGTGGGCGGCGACGATCGAACCGAAGGAGTGCCCCAGCAGGACGGCCGAGGTCGGGATCCCCAGATCGGCACGCAGCGTATCGATGACACCGGCATAGGTCGCCGCATCGTGGCGGGCGTCGGCGAAGGCCGTGGAATCACCAAAACCCGGTAGATCGGGAACGATGACGGTGTAACCGGGGAGGTTGCGCACCAGCAGGTCCAGCCCGTGATGGTCTCCACGGAAACCGTGGATGGCCAGGATGATCCCATGGGATGGTCCGCGGGAGGGGTAGGTCCTGACCGACAGGTCCGAACCCAGGTGTCGGTGACCGGTGACCCAGGGGGTGCGGTAGTCGGTGGGGAAGCTCATGAACCGAGCCTATCGGCCCGCGGCGTGCCGGATCCGACGTGGCACACGGTTCGGTCGGTAGCGCTCAATTCATCAACCGCCAGGCGGTGCCCTCGTCGATCACCAGATCGGTCATCAACCGGCCCTCCAGCGCCCCACGTACGGCTTCCAGCTTGCCGCGACCGGCGACGATCGCCAGGCGTTGGGGAATCCTGCGCAGGGCCTCCAGCGGTGGGCCGGTGGAGCGGTCATTCATCGCAATCGAGTCGTCGCTGCCATCGCTGCGATAGAAGACGGTCGCCACGTCGCCGACCACCCCCTGATCGCGCAGCCCTGCGGCGTCCCGGGCGCTGACATAGCCTCCACGGTAGATCTGACTGGGAACCGCAGCGTCGATGGACCCCAGTCCGAAGACCGCCAAACGGATCTCCGAACGGGTGTCCAGAACCCGGCGGACCGAGCGTTCCTGCCACATGGCGGCCCGCGTCTCGGCCCGATCGAAGAAGGCGGGAACCGGGAACTGCTCCACCCGGGCGGTGAAGGCCGCACCGAACCTGAACAGGATTTCACTGGCATAGGAGATGCCGGTCGTCTGTGGGTTGGCGGCGCCGTTGAGCTGGACGAAGACCGTGTCATGGGTGGGTTTATGGACCAGATGCCGACTCAACGCCGTCAGCGTGGAGCCCCAGGCCAGACCAACGGTCATTCCCGAGGAAATCAGCGGCTGGACCACATGCGCCCCGTGGGCGGCCACGCGTTCGAGGACCTCGGCCTCGGATAGCGAACCGTCGGTGGGCACCACGTGGGCGCGGACCCCGTAGCTGGATTCAAGCTCCTTCACCAAGGACGTGGCCCGACCCCGCGGTGGGTTCAACTCGATCTTCACCAGACCAATGCGCTTGGCCAGGGACAGCAGACGGGACACCGTCGACCGGGAGACCCCCAGGTCCCGGGCAATGGCCTCCATGGTCAGTTCCTGGACGTAGTAGAGCTGGGCCGCACGCAGGGCATCACGCTCCCGCCGGTCACCGGAAATGTGTCGTACGCCATGAACGTTCGGCTCACCCGTTCCGTCTCTCGGGTCCTCTCCCAGCGGGTCACGAGTCATGATTCCTCCGGTTCCTGCACGTTTGTGCAATTTGATTGACGGCTACGTTCTGCACTGGCAAGACTACTTCTCGGTACCCCGTTCACGGGACCAACAGTTCCATTTAGCAGCAAAGGACAGATCAGAGTGTCATCCACGCAAGAAACCCGCCCGGCCGTCTCACTCCTGAAGGACCGCCCCCAGGCGCAGGTCCTCATTGTCGGGGGAGGCATCAACGGCGTCGCCACCTTCCGCTACCTGGCCCTGCAGGGAATCGACGTCGCGCTGGTCGAGCGCGGAGACTACTGCCAGGGGGCCTCCGGCGCCTCCTCCCATATGATCCACGGCGGCATCCGGTACCTCGAAAACGGCGAGTTCCGCCTCGTCCGCGAATCGGTGCAGGAACGCAACACGCTGCTGGCCATCGCCCCGCACTACGTCAAGCCGCTGCGCACCACCATCCCGATCTTCTCCACCTTCTCCGGCATCCTCAGCGCCCCGGCGCGGTTCCTGACCCACCGCAACGGCAAGCCCCAGGAACGCGGGGCACTGCTGATCAAGGCGGGGCTGATGATGTACGACGCCTTCGCCGGCTCAGGACGCCTCACCGAACGCCACCGCTTCCACGGCCGCCGCCGAGCCCTGCATGACCTGCCGGCACTGCGCCCCGACGTGAAGTACGCTGCCACCTACTTCGACGCCTCCGTGCACAACCCCGAACGCCTCACCCTGGACGTACTCCACGACGGACTGCGCGCCAACCCCGATTCACGCGCCTCCAACTACGTTTCCCTCATCTCCGAGCACGACGGCGTCGCACAACTGCGCGATGAACTCACCGGCGAGGAATTCGACTTCAACGCCCCGGTGATCGTCAACACCACCGGAGCCTGGGTGGATTCGACCAACGACGCGCTGGGCCAGGACAGCCGCTTCATGGGCGGGACCAAAGGCTCGCATATCGTGCTGGACAGCCCCGAACTGCTCGCCGCCTGCGCAGGACGCGAGATCTTCTTCGAGCACGAGGACGGGCGCATCGTACTGATCTACCCGATAGGGGACCGGATCCTGGTCGGCACCACCGACATCGAGGCCGATATCAACGAACCCGCCCGCTGCACCGACGAGGAGGTCGACTACTTCTTCGACCTGATCAACCATGTCTTCCCCGACGTCGCCGTCTCCCGTGAGGAGATCGTCTACCGCTTCTCAGGCATCCGCCCGTTGCCGCACCACGACGACACCCAGCCCGGCTTCGTCTCGCGCGACTACCGCATCGAAAAGCGCCCCGGCGCCCGGGGCTCCACGGTCCTGAGCCTGGTCGGCGGCAAATGGACCACGTTCCGGGCCCTGGGCGAACAGCTCGGCGGTGAGGTCCTTTCCGTGCTGGGGCGGGCCTCTGGGCCGGATACGAGCGCATTGGCCATCGGTGGCGGCGTGAACTACCCGCGGAACGACGTCGAACGTGAACAGTGGATCTCCGCCAGGACCCAGCGGGCCAGCCGCGAACGCCTGGCGGTCCTGCTCGAACGCTACGGAACCCGTGCCGACGAGGTCCTGGATGCCAGCGGAGCCGATGACGCACTGCTTCTGAGCAGCGACGAACTCAGCGTCGACGAACTGGGCCACATGGCCGCCCACGAGCAGGTGGGGCGCCTGGTGGACGTGTTCATCCGCCGGACTTCGCTCGCCTTCCGTGGCCTGGTCACCACCGAGCTCATCGACGAATGCGCCGACGTGTTGGCGCCCGTGCTGGGCTGGGACGCCGCTCGCCTCGAGTCCGAACGCGCCGATACCCGCCGTGTCCTGTCCGAAGAGCATGGAGTCGCCTTCACGCAGGCATCTGCCTAGCCAACACAGCGAAACACCACCGTGCCGGACCGTGCTGATGAGCACGGTCCGGCCCCATGATTTCCGCGCCGGCAGCCGCCGGGAGCCGGATCACCGCGGGAGCATCGAATGATGCCCTGACAATTGAAATCTACATAGGAGTCAACGATGTCTCTGCAAGTTTTTAGCGCCGAAGCGCTCGGCACCATGCTGCTGATGCTCCTCGGCTGTGGCGTGGTGGCCAACGCCGTGCTCAGGGGCGCCAAGGGCAATAACGGCACCTTCCTGATGGTCAACTTCGGCTGGGGCCTGGGTGTCTTCGCCGGCGTGTGGGTCGCTGCCACTTCCGGCGCCCACCTCAACCCGGCCGTCACCGTCGGGCTGCTGGTCAACCCCAACGTCGATGAGTACGCCCCGGGTGTAGCCATCACGCTGGCGAGCACTTTGCTCTACTTCGCCGCCCAAATGGTCGGCGCCATCATCGGCGCCGTCCTGGCCTACCTCTCCTATAAGCAGCATTTCGACGCCGAGGAGGACCCCGCAGCGAAGCTGGGCGTGTTCGCCACCGGCCCCGTCTACCGGCATAAGGGCTGGAACCTGCTGACCGAGATCATCGCGACGTTCGTCCTGGTCTTCGTCATTGCCGGCTTCGGACTAACCCCCAACGGATTGGGCCCGCTGGCCGTGGCCCTGATCGTGGTCGGCATCGGCGCATCCCTCGGTGGCCCCACCGGATACGCCATCAACCCGGCCCGTGACCTGGGCCCCCGCATTGCCCACGCCTTCCTGCCGATCAAGGGCAAGGGCCCCAGCGACTGGGGCTACTCCTGGATCCCGGTCGTCGGCCCGCTGATCGGTGGGGCCATCGGTGGCCTGGCCGGAGGCGCCCTCTTCTAGGGAACGAGACCGCGCAGCTCATCACCCGTACTTCGAAGGGAAGAAACCCATGACCCAGAACATCATCGCCATCGACCAGGGCACCACCAGTTCGCGTGCCATCATCTTCGACCACGACGGGGCCATCGTCTCCGTCGGACAGAAGGAACACGAGCAGATCTTCCCGAAGGCAGGGTGGGTCGAGCACAACGCCGAGGAAATCTGGACCAACGTCCGTGAAGTCGTCGGCAGCGCCCTCTCCAAGGCCAACCTGACCCGGCACGACATCGCCGCAGTGGGCATCACCAACCAGCGTGAGACCACGGTGGTCTGGGACAAGAACACCGGCAAGCCCGTCTACAACGCGATCGTCTGGCAGGACACCCGGACCCAGAACACCGTCGACGAGCTCTCCGCCGACGGCGGCGGGGACCGTTATAAGGACCGGGTGGGCCTGCCACTGGCCCCCTACTTCTCAGGCACCAAGATCAAGTGGATCCTGGATAACGTCGACGGGGTCCGTGAACGTGCCGAAGCAGGGGACCTGCTGTTCGGCAACACGGATACCTGGGTGACCTGGAACCTGACCGGCGGCACCGACGGCGGCATCCACATCACCGATGTCACCAATGCCTCGCGCACCCTGTTCATGGACCTGGAGAAACTGGCCTGGGACGAGGAGATCCTCGCCGATTTCGGCGTCCCGGTCTCGATGATGCCCGAGATCAAGTCCTCCTCGGAGGTCTACGGCACGGTGCACACCAACCAGCTGCTGCGCGAGGTCCCGGTCGCGGGCATCCTCGGTGACCAGCAGGCGGCCACCTTCGGCCAGGCCGCCTTCAACGCCGGCGAGGCCAAGAACACCTACGGCACCGGTTGCTTCCTGATCTTCAACACGGGCGAGGACATCGTGAAGTCCTCCAACGGGCTGCTCACCACCGTTGCCTACCAGCTCGAAGGCGAGAAGCCGGTGTATGCCCTGGAGGGCTCGATCGCCGTCGCAGGATCCCTGGTCCAGTGGCTGCGTGACAACATCGGCATGATCTCCTCCGCCGCAGAGGTCGAGGACCTGGCCGGGCAGGCCGAGGACAACGGCGGCGTCTACATCGTGCCGGCGTTTTCGGGACTCTTCGCCCCCTACTGGCGTCCCGACGCCCGGGGGGCGATGGTCGGACTCACCCGGTTCGCCAACCGCTCGCATATCGCCCGGGCGGCCATGGAGGCCACGGCGTTCCAGACGCGGGAGGTGCTCGACGCGGTCAACGCCGATGCCGAGGTGCCGCTGACCGAATTGCGGGTCGACGGCGGCATGGTCGCCAACGAGACCCTCATGCAGTTCCAGGCGGATATGCTCGGTGTCCCGGTCGTCCGACCGCAGGTCACCGAGACGACGGCCCTGGGTGCCGCCTACGCCGCCGGACTGGCCGTCGGGTTCTGGACGGACCGCGATGAGCTGCGTGCCAAGTGGGCCGAGGACAAGCGCTGGGAACCCGAAATGGAACACGGCGAACGCGACCGTCAGATGCGGCTGTGGAAGAAAGCCGTCACCAAGACCTTCGACTGGGTCGACGAGGACGTGCTCTAGCGCACCAACCACCGACCGTTCCCTGATGGCGGGGCCGTGACACCCAAGGTGTCGCGGCCCCGCCGTGCTGTAGACTGGCCCCATGTCAGCAGTCCTACTTCTTTCCTAGCCGGGCCCGACCGTCCGGCTGCCCCTTGTATGCCAAGGGGCTTTTTCATGTTCGGCTTCCGTTGGATCCCCCCGGGGAACACCGGCGGTGGCCGGGACTGGCTGATCGACCGAATCTGCACTACCAGAAGGCGAACCCACCGTGAGCACAGAGGCACCCGGAACCCCGGACACCGGCACCACCTACAGCTTCAGTGAGCTGGAGGCACGGTGGCAACCCGTGTGGGAGGAACTGGGAGTCTTCACCCCCAAGGACGACGGCAGCGCCGAACGCCGCTACGTCCTGGATATGTTCCCCTATCCCTCGGGTGACCTGCATATGGGCCATGCCGAGGCCTTCGCCATGGGTGACGTCGTTGCCCGCTATTGGCGCCAGCAAGGCTACGACGTCCTGCACCCGATCGGTTGGGACTCCTTCGGCCTGCCCGCGGAGAACGCCGCCATCAAGCGCAACGCCCACCCCGCGGAGTGGACGTATAAGAACATCGAAACCCAGGCAGCGTCCTTCAAGCGCTACGCCATCAGTGCCGACTGGTCACGGCGCATCCACACCTCCGACCCGGAGTACTACCGGTGGACCCAGTGGCTGTTCACACGCTTCTACGAAAAGGGGCTGGCCTACCGCAAGGACCACCCGGTGAACTGGTGCCCCAAGGACCAGACGGTGCTGGCCAACGAGCAGGTCGTCAACGGAACCTGCGAACGCTGCGGAACCGCCGTCACGAAGAAGTCCCTGAACCAGTGGTACTTCAAGATCACCGACTACGCCGACCGTCTGCTCGAGGACATGGAAGGCCTCAAGGGCCACTGGCCTGAACGCGTGCTGGCCATGCAGCGCAACTGGATCGGTCGCTCCGAAGGGGCGCATGTCGATTTCGTCATCGAACCTACCGCGGATGACGCTGCCGAGCGCAAGGTCACGGTCTTCACCACCCGCCCCGATACCCTCCACGGAGCGACGTTCTTCGTCGTTGCCGCCGACGCCGCCTTGGCCGACGAGCTCGTCGCACCACGGCACCGCGAGGAACTGGCCGGCTACCAGGACCAGGTCAAGGCCCTGACGGAAATCGAACGCCAGTCCACCGAACGCACCAAGACCGGCGTCTTCCTCGGCCGGTACGCGATCAACCCGCTCAACGGCGAACGGCTGCCCGTCTGGGCCGCCGACTACGTCCTGGCCGACTACGGAACCGGGGCCATCATGTCGGTCCCCGCCCATGACCAGCGTGACCTGGACTTCGCCCGGACCTTCGACCTGCCCATCCGGGTCGTCCTGGATACCGGCGAAGAGGACCCGGCATCCAGCGGTGTCGCCACCACCGGTGAGGGGACCCTGGTGAACTCCGGGGAACTCGATGGCCTGGATAAGGACGCCGCCATTGCCCGCGCCGTGGAAATCGTCCAGGCCGCTGGAACCGGCCAGCACACGGTGAACTACCGGTTGCGTGACTGGCTGCTCTCCCGCCAGCGCTTCTGGGGAACCCCGATTCCGATCATCCACTGTCCACAGTGCGGCGAGGTCCCGGTGCCCGATGACCAGCTGCCAGTCCGTCTGCCGAATGACCTGCGCGGGGAACAACTGGCCCCGCAGGGAACCTCGCCGCTGGCTGCGGCCACCGACTGGGTCAACACCACCTGCCCCGGCTGTGGCGGTGCCGCGACCCGTGACACCGACACCATGGACACCTTCGTGGACTCGTCCTGGTACTTCCTGCGCTTCCTGTCCCCGGACTACACCGACGGGCCCTTCGACCCGGAGGCCGCCAACGCGTGGATGCCGGTCGGCCAATACGTCGGCGGCGTGGAGCATGCGATTCTGCACCTGCTCTACGCGCGCTTCTTCACCAAGGTCATCCACGATCTGGGACTCATCAAGGCCACCGAACCCTTCGCCGCCTTGTTGAACCAGGGCCAGGTCCTCAACGGCGGCAAGGCCATGAGCAAGTCGCTGGGCAACGGCGTGGACCTGGGCGAACAGCTGGACAAGTACGGGGTCGACGCAGTGCGTCTGACCATGATCTTCGCTTCGCCTCCGGAGGACGACGTCGACTGGGCGGATGTCTCTCCTGCTGCGGCCGGGAAGTTCCTGGCCCGCGCCTGGCGCCTGGCGCAAGACGTCTCCAGCGTGGCGGGCGCCGATCCGGCCACCGGGGATCAGGGGTTGCGCACCGTGACCCACCGTGCCGTCGCCGAAGCGGCCGAACTGCTGGATGCAGGCAAGTTCAACGTCGTGGTGGCCAAGCTGATGGAAATGGTGAACGCCACCCGCAAGGTCATCGACTCCGGAGTCGGGGCTTCCGACCCGGCAGTGCGCGAAGCGGCCGAAGCCGTCGCAGTGATCCTGAGCTTGTTCTCCCCGTACACCGCCGAGGACATGTGGGAACAGCTGGGTCACACCCCCTCCGTGGCCAATGCGGGCTGGCCGACGGTCGACCCCGCACTGCTGGTCCAGGACACCGTGGTGGCCATCGTGCAGATCAAGGGCAAGGTGCGCGATCGCCTGAGCGTCCCGGCGGATATCAGCGAAGAGGACCTGCGGGCCCTGGCCCTGGCCTCGGAGCCGATCCAGCGGGCCCTGGACGGGCGCGAGCTGCGCACGGTGATCGTTCGGGCCCCGAAGCTCGTGAACCTCGTTCCGGCCTCCTAAGGTAGGGACATGCCTTCAGCTCCGCGCCGGGGCGCCCCGACCGCTCAAACCGCGGGACGCCCGCCCGGCTTCCTCGAACGGTTGCTCCCACGCGACCGTCGCCAACGTGCGCGGGGGAGGACCGGACCGCGCACCGCCGTGGTGACCGACACGGCCTCGGCCCTCCCGGCTGCGTGGGCCCACGAGCATGCCGAACACCTCCGCGTCCTGCCCCTGCCCGTGATGATCGACGGGCAGATCTACACCGAAGGACTGGACGACGTCGAAACGGCGCTGGCTCTCGCGCTGGCCACGGGGGCCTCCGTGCAGACCTCCCGCCCCGCGCCCGGGGCCTTCCAACGCACCTATGAGTCCCTTGCTTCCGAGGGCTTCGAGCGGATCTACTCGCTGCATCTATCCAAGGAACTCTCGGGAACCGTGGACGCGGCCCGTTGGGCGGCGGAGCAGGTCGACGTCGAGGTCACCGTCATCGACACGAGGACCGTTGGACTGGCTCAGGGTCTGGCTGTCATGGAGGCCGTCCTCGCAGCGGAGGCCGGGGCTACGGCGCAGGAACTCGAAGCCGGCGTCCGACGCGCACAAGACCACGGGCTGTTCTTCGTGGTCCCCAGTCTGGAGCAGCTACGCAAGGGTGGACGGATCGGCGCCGCGGCGAGCATGTTCGGCACGCTGTTGGCAGTAAAACCCCTGCTGGCCATCGAAAACGGCCGCATCGGCGTCCACGAGAAGGTGCGGACCATGCCGCGGGCCATGTCCCGCCTGGTCGAGATCTCCCGCGAAGAGGCCGCTGCCGCGCCGGCTGGCGCCCGCATCGCCGTGCACTACTTCGGCAACCCCGACCAGGCCCATGAACTCTGTGCCGAACTGGAAAGCTCCAGTATCGGAGATGTCCT
>JBBSRM010000029.1:0-18201 GCA_038243055.1 Actinomycetales bacterium | reverse complement strand
GGAGAGCCACCAGATGTTGTCGTAGCGGGCCACGGTGAGGAAGCGCCGGTGCAGGTAGGGGTTGTCGTCGACCTCCAGGTCGCCTTCGCGGCCAATGGTGAAAACCTGGTCGTCAGCGACCGGGAACCATTCCCCACAAAAGTCGATGTTTACTTCCGCCATGCGTCCTGCCCCCTGTGTCCTTCATCATCCCTCGCGGGCCATCCACCAACGAGACTAGCCGTCCGAACAGTATCTGCTGGGGTCGGAGGCCTTCCCGGTCGATCGCACCAGCACGACCTGGATGCACGTCGGCTCGCCTTTGACTTCCTCGGTGGTTGCTGTGGGCTTTTCCACCTTCCGGTTCTCTCCTTGTTCGGTGGCCGTCACCGGCGCCCAATAGAAGACATCGCCCGTCTTGGCCTCCGGGCTCTTCCAACTGAACGTGATATCCGAGCCGGCTTTCTTCGCCGTGAACTCCTTGACCTGCGGGACCACGCCCTCCTGCCCCAGCAGCGGGTCTGCCGGTGCCTGGCTCAGGGAAACACCAGAGGAGACCTCGTTTTCCTCGCTCCCCCGGTTCAAGGCATTCACCACGAAGATCCCTGCGATGACCATGGCCAACACGGCTCCGAGGCCAGCCACCAGCCCGGTCGGGAATCGTTGTCCGACCCGCTGCCTGCCCGCCGGGGTGGGCGGCACTGCGGGAACCCACCCGCTGGCACCGGGTTCCTCCCCGGGGGCGGACCCCTGCCGGTTTCGGGCTCGCCCACCGGCGGACCCGGCCTCGGGCTCCTGGCCCGGGTGCGTTCCCTGCCGTTGGCGTGATCCGGCCAGCGAGCCGTCCGCCAGCCGGCCGCGCATGATGGTTGCGTCCTCGGCTGCCGCTGGATCCACAGCCGTTGGATCCGTGGTCGGATTGGATGCCCCCGACGGGGTGGTTCCGCCCCTCGGCCCTCGGCCGACGCCGGCCTCCGGGTCGATGGAGACGACCTGCCGCACCCGGGTGGCTTCACCGCCGTCGTCCTCTCCGGGCTCCTCCCGGGGAACCGGCTCCTCCATCACTTCGAAGGCGGTCACGGACAGGCCGAGTTCGGCCTGCACACGTTGCAAGGCCAGGGCCAGGTCGTTCACGGATTCGAAACGTGCCCACGGGCTCTTGGCCATGCTGGTGGCCAGCGTCTGTTCCAGGGCCGGCGGCACATCGGGACGGTTCAGCGATGCCAGTGGGGCGGTGGTGATCCGCGAAATGAGTTCGCGCTGTGAGTTGTCGGCCCCCGAACGCACGAAGGGCGACCTTCCGGCCAGCAGCGTGTAGATCGTCGCGCCCAGGGACCAGACATCCATGCGCACACCGTTGGGCGAACCGCCGGCAAACGCCTCGGGCGGGGACCACGGGATCGACAATCCTGCTTCGTCGTCCAGGGCGTCGGTGGTTCCGGAAATACCGAAGTCGGTCAGGGCCGGGCGGTTGTAGTCCGTGACCAGGATGTTCGCGGGCTTGATGTCACGGTGGACGATGCCGGCGCGGTGGGCGGTCTCCACTGCCGAGGCGACCTGGATGGCCAGCGACAGGACCTCGTCGACTCCGAGTCGGGCACGCCGGTAGCGGACGTCCAGGCTCGGTCGGGAGCAGTACTCCATGGCTAGGTACGAGTGGCCTTCGGCGGTGATATCGGCTTCGAAGATCGTCACGATGTAAGGGTGTGACGACAGCTGGGCCATCAGGTTGGCTTCGGATTCGAAGCGTTTGCGGGCGCTTTCGGTTTTCAGGTCCGAGAGCAGCACCTTCACGGCCACCTTCCGGCGCGGCCGATCCTGTTGGTAGAGGTACACGTCCGAGAAACCGCCGGATCCCAGGAGGTTCAGGTATTCGAACCCCTCGATCGACGGTGGTGGTGCCGGAGGACGCTTACCGCTCACAGCAGGCCCTCGAAGCGCAAGGAGACCCCGTCTCCCAAATCGGCGATATCCCCGTCGAGCAGCATCAGTTTCTCTCCCTGCCCCAGTCGGCGTGGGGGCATGCCCTGGCGGACGAGCAGGGTGCCATTGGTCGCCGCGAGGTCCACCAGCATGACGTGCCAGCCCTCGAGCCGCACTTCCAGATGCGAACGGGAAATGTCACCACTCGGGCTTTTCACATGCACGACGCGCGGCATGGACTCGCTCGCCGAGCGGGTGATGGTGGGCTGGCGGCCGACGACGGCGGGGCGGTCCAGTTCGACGATGTCGCCGTCGGAGATGACCATCCGGCCCAGGGACGGCCGGACCACATCGGTGGGATCATCGGTCAGCGTGCCCTCGCAGAGTCCGCAGGACGAGGAGGTGGGTGGGTTCGCATGTCCTTCGGGGCAGAGCCGACCCAGGGCCAACGGACCGGTGGTCGGCTGTTCCGATGCCGAGACCTGGGACGTCGCCGGGATCGCCTCGGTGGGCAGGTCCCCGCGCATCACGGTGTTGCCGTCGTGGTCACCCCAGGAAGGCATCATGGTCCCCACGGGGTCGGTGGCAGGGTCCGGCGTCGGTGCGGTTTCGGGCCGGCCGGGTGCCGAGGTGATGGTCGGCAGATCATCGGCGCCGGCACCGGATTCGGCAGGGCCCTGGTTTTCGGTGGCCTCGGGGCGGGCTTGGGCCCGTGCCGCTGCCAGCCAGGGCACGGCGTCGATGAGCTCTTCGGGGTCCGGCTGCTCCTCCTCGCCGTGGGGACCGGCAATGGTGTCGTCGGAAACCGGTTCGGCAGCTTCCGGTTCCGCGGTCCCGGGTTCCTCCGGGGCCGCTTCGACGGCCGGTTCGTCCGCCGGGTCGGTTGACTCTTCGGGAACGTCAGCCGTGGGCTCGGGTGAGGATCCGCGGGCGGCCCGGGAGAGGACGGTGTTCGTCTCGTCGGCTTCCTCGGCCGAAACGAAATCCTCTGCAGCGGCGGAGTTCACCTCCGGCAGGTCGGCGGACTCCTGCGTGGCGGCGCCCCTCACCGACTCGGCTTCGGGGCCTGCGGCTGCTTCGGCTGCGGGTTCTACGTCAGCTTCGGTTGCGGCTGCGGCTGCGGGTTCGGTGGCTTCTTCGGCCGGGGCCTGGGTTTCCCGCTCGGGGACGTTTTCGGTCCGCGGCTCCACCTGGTCCTCCAGGGTGGGTTCCTCCGCGGTAGGCTCCGGACCCGAGAGCGGCTCGATGTTTCCGGGGCCATCCGTCGGGAGCATGACATGCAGGCGTCCGAAGGGGACGATTCCCTCGACGATCGGCAACCAGGGTTGTTCCCCGCCGTCGTTCCGGCGCAGCACGTCATCGAGGGCGAGGCTGAGGCTCTCCTGGTTCGGGATGCGCCGTTCCATCCAGGTGGTGACGCCGAGACCGTTCACATGGGTGCTCAGTTCCCGGCCTTCAGCGGCCATCGAGACCGGGCCGCGCAGGATCGTGTGCACATCGCTTTCAAGACTGATGATCCCGAACGGGGCCATGCCCGTCAGGGCCAACCCCCTGGCCGAAAGCACTGCCGACAGGAGGGATTCCACACCCGGTTTCCCCTCGAGTGCCTGCCAGAGTGCGTCCAGGTGTTCCGGGTCGGTGCCTTCGGGCAGCAGCACGAGGTGGCCGTGGCGCACCAGCGCCCACCAGGGCCCGGGGATGTAGGTGATCCGCATGGTCATGCCCCATCATTCTTCGGACCTGGTCGGGTCTGGCCGTTTTCAAGCACGGCCCGCGGGGCGGTATCGGTGAACTCATCGTCGTCGTGTTCGAGTTCCACATCGACGATGACCAGGGAGATGTTGTCGCGGCCGCCGGAACGCAGCGCCGCCTGCAGCAGGTCATCGACCGCGATCTGAGGCGGTGTCCGGGCCAGCAGGACATCGCGGATCGACTCGTCGCCCACTTCATTCGTCAGCCCGTCCGAGCAGATCAGTAGCCGGTCCCCGGGCCGCGCCGGCAGCATCCAGAAGTCGGCTTCGCTGTCCTCGCCGGTACCCAGTGCCCGGGTGATGACATTGCGGCGGGGGTGGGTCAGGGCCGCCTGCGCGGTGATCTCCCCCCGGTCGACCATTTCCTGGACTTCGGAGTGATCGACGGTCACCTGGCGGAACTCGTCACCGGAGAGCAGATAGGTCCGCGAGTCCCCGACGTTGAAGACCAGCCAATACACAGCTTCACCCTGACGGACCAGGGCGGCTCCGGACACCGTGGTGCCGGCGCGGGAAGCTGCCGCCTCGCGGATCGCCAGATCGGCGGAGACCATGAACTGCTGCAGGTCCTCCGGCGTCAGCCAGTCACCTGCGGCTTCCTGCCCTTCGGCGAACGTGGCGACGCAGATACTGCTGGCAACCTCGCCGGCCTCGTGCCCGCCCATGCCGTCGGCGACCGCAAAAAGGTGCCGCTGGGCCAGGACTGCATCCTCGTTGAGCGGACGCCGCAGGCCACGGTCGCTGGCAAACCCGAAGTCCAACGCCATCTGGCCGTCGGCCGGCCGGGGAACCGCCCCGCTCATGCGGGGCTCACTACGAAATAACGGTCGCCGAAGTACACGGTTTCACCATACTCGGCATGTTGGGACTGGCCGGCAGCCAACGGCTTCCGAAACCCGTCCGCCCCGGCGATGCCCGAGCCGTTGGTCGAGTTGCGGTCCGTGACCCAGACCCCTGAACTATCTGCCGCCAGATGCAGATGCGTTTTGGAGACCGAGCGGCCCATATCCGCGTAGTTGAACAGCTCGGCGACATCCTCTGCCTCCTGGGCGGCAGGGTTCCGGCCGATGAGTGCCGTGGATTCCAGCACCATGACCTGCCCGTCATCGAAGCGCAGACGTGCCCCGCTGACAGCCTGGGCCACAGCAGCCGAACGCAGCTGGGTGTACTCGGCCTCGTCCTGGTCCACTCCGGCAACTTCCTGGTGTGGAGCCGGCGACGCGGATGCTTCGGGGGCAGCCTTGGCTGCGGCGGGTTGTCCTGCCGGTACGGCAGCCGGGACCGGTGGGGCCGGCGTCGGGGCCGGCTGTCCGACAGGCTCTCCGGTGGCCGGAGCCGCCCCGGTTCCCTGCCGATTCATCCCGGGAACACCGGTGATGGGACCGCCTGCCGGGTCCTGTGCCAGGGCGGGCCAGACCGCCTGGCCGGAACCATAGTCGGGGTGTCCCGGCTGCCCGGGTGCAGTGACGCCTCCGGGGGCGAAGGCCGAGGGGCCGAAGAGGCCGCCGGTCAGCAACGGGTTGCGTCCCTGGTTCACATCGACCACCAGGGTGCGGGCCGCCTTGTCATGCCAGCCTTGGCGTTGGTGGTTCGGATCCCAGAGGTTGGAGAGCAGCATGATGACCGGCCCCACCACGGGGAGGATCCCGGCGACCCACACCAGCGCGCGGCGGATGAAGACCTTGCCCCAGCCCGGGGCGAATCCGTCCTCGTCGGCGGTGCGCAGGCCCAGGGCCAGATTGCCCAGGGTCTTGCCCGTGCCCGCTTCCCAACCCCAGACGACGACCGCGTAGGCCAGGACGAAGACGGAGAGGACCAGCGAAGCGGTGGCCGTTTCGGCGAGGAGTTCGCCCGTGGTGAGGTAGCTGGCCCCGCTCATCGTAGAGGAGGTGGCACCGAAGTAGATCATCGTTGCCAGGAGCACCGGAACAATGTCCAGCAGACCGGCAACCAGTCGTTTCGCGGCCACGGCGTTGACCAGGTTCAGGTTCTGGGCCACCGGCTACTCCTTTTCCTCGGGGGTTTCTACTGTACGGATATCCTGCTGCCCTGGCCCGTGTTTCGCCCGGCGGGCATTGACCCGGGCTGTTGCATCGAGGACCAGTGATCGCGGGGAGTACTTGCCTCTCATGCGCCCCCAGAATCCTACCGAGGAACTCATGCCCGCAAGTTGTTCATCGACCATGTTCCAGTAGTCGGCGACCTGGGCCTCGGTGGGCACTGCGGATCCGAAGACCGCGGCATCGGCCCGATGGGCCAACTGCGTGGTGGTGTTCGCCGTGCGGGGGAAGCCTTCGCCCAGCGCCCTGGCGTTCTCCCGCCGGGTGCCCGAGGGTTCGGGCCGCGCCCCCAGATCGGTGGCCAGGCTGATGACCTCGTTCCACCCACCGCTCAGACGTTTTCCTGGTCCACCGGTTCCGAACCGGCGTTTACGTCGGCGTAGCTTCAGGAAGGCCACGACCAGCAACGGAAGCATCAGGATGAACAGGGGGGTCACGATGCTCAGCGTGACGGTGAGGATCGGACCCCAGAAGGACCAGAATTCCTCGTCGGTGTCGTCCGCATCCTGTGGATCGGGGGCCGTCTCCGGGGGAAGCTTTGCCTTGTCCTGCGGCGGTGGCGGGGGCTGCAGCACCTGGGGTTGCGGGATCGACTGTGGTTCCTGCTGGGGCGGGGTCGGTTCCTTGTCCTTGTCCGGGGTGGGGGTGAACGCCACCCAACCGATGTTCTCGAACCCGATCTCCACCCAGGCGTGGACGTCCTCGCCCTTGATCTGCACGGTGCCCGACGGGTCGTACTTCTCCGGGTAGAACCCCATGACGACACGGGCCGGCATGCCCTGGTCCCGGGCCATCAGGGCCATGGCCGCCGCATATTGTTCGTCGTCGCCGATCATCGCGTCGGCATCGAGCAGGGAGGCAACACGTGCCGCCCCGTGGCCCGAGAGGCTGGGTACCTCGTTTTCCTTGCCGTTGGAGAAGTATCCCGTCTCATGCAGGATCCCCTCCATCGCCGCGGCGCGTTCCACCCCGGTCGTCTCGTCCCCGGCCATCTCTGCGGCCTTGCCCGAGACGATCTGTGGGACGTTGGCCAGCTTGGGCATCGTCACGTCGGAGAGTCCGTAGTCCTGCAATTTCTTCCGGTCGATCTGCACCGGGTATTCGACGGTGGCCGTATAGGAATCCCCGGCGCGCAGACCGGTGGTCGACAGCGCGGTTTCGGCGTCGTCGTTGTAGAACAACGAACGGGCCAGTTCCTCGGAGCGTTCCCCCGTCACGTCCAGGCCCAGGAGCTTGCCGCCGGCGGGCAGCCAGACCCCGTGGTATCCCTCGATCGTGATGTCCAGCGAACCGCGGGAACGCAACGGGTCCTCAACGGCGGTGGAATTGACGTTCCCGACGTCCCCGACGGGGGTGAAGTTCCCTCCCGAACGCGGATCGACGTCGAACACCATGCCGTCGTAGCTGTCCAGGGCCGCCAGCCGGACCCGTTGGCCATCGGGCAACCCGGTCACCGAGAGCAGCGGCTCATCGGCGTTGTCCTTGGCATAGTTGCGGAAACTCATCAACGGGCTCGGATAGTCATACAGGTCCACCGGGGGGACGACGGCGTCGCGCAGCACCTGCCGCGGTTGGTCCACGTCCAGTGCCGGGGAGGCGATGGCCGTCAGGCCGCCGGCGGCCCCCAGGACCACGGCGCCGAAGCCGATCCGGCGCAGACCCGGCCGGGCGCCGGAAGCCGAACCACCGTCGTGCCCTGTTGGCTGGTCCAGGCCGGCGGCACGGTCCACCTGCCGGCGCCAGGCCAACCAGCAGACCAGTGCCATGACCAGGACCAGGCCGCGCAGCAACGGCAGCGGCACGTCCCGGGTGCCGAAGATGATGCCCACGATGAACATCACGGTGATCGGGATCGTGGCCCAGAACGGTGAGCGGGACCGCCAGGCGAGCAACCCGGCGACCAGGGTGGTGACGTAGGCGCTGAGGAACGGGACCACCAGCATGCCCGCCCGCAGGCCCACCGGAGGGGCTACGGTGAGCACGTCCTTCCAGGACAGGACGACGCCGGCCAGCAGGGTCCGCAGTGATTCGAGGTTGGGCAGGAACCCGGAGGTGGCTTCGACGGGGGTGGCCAGGATGGTGCCGGCGATCAGGTAGATCGCGATCCCGATGCCTACCGCCGGAAGGAACCCCAGCCGGTAGCGGACGATGACGTAGGCCAGGACCAGTCCGAGCACCACGCCACCGATCCCGGCCAGCAGATAGTGGCTATCGCCACCGAATGCGGCATGCAGGCCCAGGATTCCCAGGCCCAGGCAGATGAGCAGGACAGCGGCGTCGATGGCACGGTGGGCGGAGGGCACGTGGGTGCGCCAGGAGGCGGGGGCGCTCATGATGCCACCTGGTGGAGGATCAAGGGAAGCTCGCTGAGTTGACCGACGGTGATCACCGTCAGGTCCCCGATGCTGGCCCGGGCCGGTTCCTGGCCGGTGCCGCAGCGCACGGCGAAGGCCCTGACGCCGACGGGGACATGGGTGCTGGCCCGGCGCAATTGAGCCGGGGTGGCCACCGTTCCGGTGACCAGGAAGAAGACCGAGGCGTTGGGTACCGCGTCGTTGGTGGTGCGCGACAAATCGATCAGGTCGCTGCGCCGGGCCCTGCCCTCCACCCGGGTGCAGTCGTCGAGCAGGTTCCGACCGGTCTGGGTGCGCAACGGACCGGCCTGGGTGAGCACCGAGAGGTTCCGCTGCTCGCGGACCGCCTGGAGTCCGATCGAAGCAGCCACCGAGACCGCGAGTTCGAAGTCGTCTAGCGCGGCGTACTCCGCGGTGTTCGTGGACAGGGCGATGGCCAGATGGGAGCGGCGGGTCTCTTCGAATTGGCGGATCATCAGCTCGCCGGTGCGCGCGGTGGTCTTCCAATGGATATGGCGCCGGTCATCACCCGGGACGTAGTCGCGCAGGGCGTGGAAGGAGACATCCGAGGAGGACAGCACGCGGGTCGGTTCCCCTTCCAGGTCCTTGATGAACCCTGAACTGGTCCCTCCCAGCGCCGTGGTGCGCGGGTGGACGAACAGGTCCTGGACCTCGGTCCACTTCACCTGTCGGCGGAGCAGCCCGAACGGATCCTGCCGAATGGAGCGCACCGGGCCGACGGCGATGACGGCACGTCGGTGGGTGGGGATGGTGAACAATTCTTCGTGCGTGGCCGCGGGCGCGAGCCGCGGGATCCGGAAGAACGCGGTGGAGGCACCGACCGGCAGTTCCATGGACACCGGTAGCAGGGCCTTGGTCGAGGCATTCTGCACTTCCAGGCCACCCACGGCCCGGTCCCCCACGGCGACCCGGGTCCGGTTCAGATCCACGGTGACCCGGAAGACCGAACGACCCAGGATGAAGGCAACGGCCAGCAACAGGAGCAGGGCACCCATGAGGGCGGCGATCCTCGCTTCCTGCCAACCGAAAATCCCACCCAGGACGGCCAGGACCACCACGACGGCGGCCAGCAGCCAACCCAGCGGGCTCACCACGTCGGTGGCCGGTTCGATCCTCGGGGAGATCCACCCGGTCAGACGCTGCCAGACGGGCTGGACTTCTAACTTGATGAGCTGACCGACCTGGGCCGACAGGGACGTCGGATGCAGGCGGGAACGCTTCTTCACCGTCGGCTGGCCCCGGCGCGGCCTATGGGGCCCACGCCGCGACCGGAACAGGCCGGCGGCTCCGGGAAACCGGGAGGACCGGGTCCGGGCCGACCGGCGACCGGACTCCTGTGTCGGTGTAGTCATGCTGGAGTGCCTGCCTTCCGGACCGGGCTAGGCGCGGGAATCGGCATCGGCCCGCTGCTGCGGTGCGGTGGTCTCGGCCAGGACGCGGGAGAGGACGGAGGCGGGGGTTGCCCCGGCGAACTCTGCTTCGGGGTCCATGACGAACCGGTGTGTCCACACGAACGGCGCGAGTTCCTTCACGTCGTCGGGCAGGACATAGTTGCGTCCCTCCGAAGCGGCCCAGACCTTGGCGGCGCGGACCATGGCCAGGGCGCCACGGACCGAGACGCCCAGCCTGGTTTCCTCGGCCCCGCGGGTCTGCTCGGTGAGTTCGGCGATGTAGTGCAACACGGAGTCGTCGACGTGCGTGCTGGTCGCCAGGTCGGCCATATCGGCGACGGCGCTGGTGGTGATCAGCGGTTTCAGGGCCAAGGACCTGTCCCGCGTGGAGGCGCCGGAGAGCAGCGCCACCGTGGAGGCACGGTCCGGGTAGCCGATGGAGGTCTTGATCAGGAAGCGATCCAGTTGTGCCTCGGGCAGCCGGTAGGTCCCTGCCTGCTCGATCGGGTTCTGCGTCGCGATGACCATGAAGGGCCGTTCCTGGGTGTACGTCTTGCCGTCCACGCTCACACGGGCTTCCTCCATGACCTCCAGCAGTGCCGACTGGGTCTTCGGCGAGGCACGGTTGATCTCATCAGCCAGCACGATGTTGGCGAAGATCGGACCCTGGTGGAATTCGAAGAGCTGGCTCTTCTGGTCATAGATCGTGATGCCGGTGACGTCCGAGGGCAGCAGGTCCGGAGTGAACTGGATCCGCGAATTGGAACCCTGCACGGTGGCAGCCAACGAACGGGCCAGCATCGTCTTGCCGGTGCCCGGGGCATCCTCGAGCAGCACGTGGCCTTCGGCGAGCATGGCCGTGAGGATGAGCTTGATCACATCGGGTTTACCCAGGATGGCCTGACCGATATTGGCCACCAGCTTCTCGAAAGTGCCGGCAAACCATTCGGCCTGTTCGTTGGTCATCGTCATTATCGGCTGTGCCTTTCATCGGCGGTCGTGATGGTTGTTCTGGTGGGCAAAAACATGGTGGCTACGTTCACCATCCGTCGAGGGGTTGGGACCATACCTTGCCGACTTTGGCGTAGAACGGTTCGTATTGCCCCGGCCCGTGGTAGCACTGGGCCTGTTTGGTGGCGTTGCCCTCACCGTTGGTGGTGAACCCGGTACCGGAGCTGGTGCTGAACTTGGTGCGCCCACCGTCGGTGTCGTAGCACTGGATCGAATAGCTGGTGTTGGGTGAGAAGTCCTTGACGTCGACCTTGAGGAAGTGGCAGTTGATGCTGCAATCCCCCTGCGACGTGGGCGCACCGCGATACAACCGCACACTGGGTTTCGGCGGGTCGGGCTTCGGCTCCTTATTGGACTTTTCGCTGATCGATTTGCTGAGCGAATGCTTCCCCTCGGAATCGGTGGCCTTGATGTTCAGCTTCCTGCTCCCCTCCCAGCCGACGTCGACCTTCTGGCTGCCGTCATTGGGCGTGGATTTCCCGTTGATGCTTGCCGTGAGCTTCACCGGCCGGCCATTTGCATAGTCGGAGGCCTTCGAATTCCACTTGAACTTGACCCATTTATCTCCGTGGGAGGCCGAACGTCCGCCGCCGTCACGCAGCGGGCCGTAGGAGCTGGTGCTCTTCGAGCCGGGGCTCGAATCGCCCGCGCCGGCCGCATTGAGCGCGCGGACCCTCCAGGAGTGCGAGGAACCATTGGCGTTGGTGGTGATGACCGAGCCGGGACCCCCGAGCTTGTTCCAGGAGCCGCCGTCGGTGGAGTACTGGTAGCCGGTGATGGACGAGCCATTGGCGCCGGGCTTCTTGAACGAGAGTTTGACCTTGTTGTTCGTTCCCGTGGCCGCGGCCGTGGGTTTGCCGATGGCCTGGGGCCGGCCATAGGGGGTCACCGCCGTCGACTTTCCGCTCGAGGGTGAGGTGCCGACCTTGTTCTTCGCCGTGACGGTGAAGCTGTAGGACCCGGTGGTCTTCAGCCCGGTGACCGTCTGCTTCGTGGTCCCGGAGGAGATCCCGTCAATGGTCTTGACCGTTGATCCTCCCTCATGGACCTTCAACGTGTAGCCCTGGATGGGGGCGCCGTTGTTCCCGGGGGCCTTCCAACTCACATTGGCCACACCGCCGTTCACTGCCGATTCGGCGCGTACTGCGACGGGGGCCGTGGGCTGGAACGGCTTGCCTGCGGGAATCACCGAGGCCGAATAGCTGCTCCACTGCGAGGGTTTATCCGCTTTGTTGACCGCCCTGACCCGGAACTGGTAGGACACCCCGTTCTTCAGTCCCTTCCAGGTATGGCTGGTCCCGGTGACCCCGGTGACCTGACTGACGCCGGTGGCCGGTGCCGGGGAGATCTCCAGCGTGTAGCTCGTCACCGCCGAACCGCGGCTGACCGGTTTGGCCCACTTCACGGCCGCCTGTCCGTCACCCGAGGTGCTGTTCGGCGCGCCCGGCTGCTCCGGCTCGACATCGGGCCGGGCCTCGGCTGAGGACGCGGAGGCACTTGATTCGCCCACGGCGTTGGTGGCGGTCACGGAGAAGTTGTAGACGTGGTCGTTCTTCAGCCCCGTGATCGTGCAGGTGGTGGTACTGCAGCTCTGCTCCACACCATCGCCGGCGACCGTGTAGGACTCGATCGGGGAGCCGTTGTTGGAGGGGGCATCCCAGCTGAGCACCGCCTTGGAATCACCGGTTGATTCGACCAACGGCAGTCCGGGTGCATCGGGTTTTCCCTTGACGTTGAGGGTCACCGTGCCGTTGACCTGGCGTTCCGGATCCTCGGTGACATCCCCGATCGTGTAGAGGACCCTCATCGTCCCGACGAAGTCCTTGGCCGGGGTGATGGCCAGCTGATCGCCACGGATTTCAGCACCGCCGTCACCCTGTTCGCCGGTGGCGCTGATGATCTTCAACGGTCCCTGGTCGGCGTACGGATTGTGGTCGTTCTCCAGGACGGGGACCACCTCCGTCCTCCCCTGGTGCGCGTCCTCGACGGTGTCGTCCACGGCGGCGGGCGGTTCACGGGTGGAAGCCAGCACGTTCAAGGTGATGCTCGCCGAGACCGCTTCGTTGTGCCCGTCGCTCACCGATACCTTGACCGAGCCCTTGGTGCCCTTGGGCGTCTTCACGTCGGCGGACGCGGTGAGGAAGTGGCCGTCCACGAGTTCGGTCTTCACACCCTCGACGTTCTGCTCACCGACGGAGAAATCCAGTTCGTCGTCGTCGGGGTCGCTGGCGATCTGGCTCAGATCCAACCGGGCCGGGTCCTCGCCTTGGGCCACATCGAGCGAATTGGACTGGATCGTGGGAGGCTCGTTGTCCTCCGGACGCGGCAGGACCTTGATCGGGATGGAGAGCACACTGTCCAACCCGTCGCGGTCATCGGGCCCGGAACCGTCGGTGACCTCCACGGTCACCGACGCGGGGCCCGAGTACTCCTCATCGGCCTTGAAGGTCAGCTCCGTGGCGGAACGGACCAGTTCACCGTCGTTCTCCGGAACGGAGGAGACCTTGCCTTCTTCGGTCAGTCGGGGCTGATGCCCTTCGCGGACCTGGACGAGGTCATCGAGATCGAGTTTCAGACTCTCCCCGGCCATGACCTCCCGGGGCTTGTCGCTGCGCAGCACCGGACGCGCCCCGCCGACTCCGGGAACAATGGCGAAGGCCGTGGAGCTCAGGTCGTCCTGGTCGGTGATCGTATACGCAATGACCTGGGACTCGTCGCCCAGCTTGACCTTCAGCTGGTTGTCCTTGGTGACGCTGGCCGTGGCCGGCTGATCCGGCAACGTGATGTCCAGATCGTCGATTCGACCATCCGGATCCTCGTCGTTCTCGAGAATGGGCAGCGTGACGTCGTCCTTGCCGACGACCTCCTGCAGCGAGGCATGGTCGTCACGGGCAATCGGGGCCAGGAGCTTGGCTTCCGGATCCGCCTCGACGGTCAACGTGGCGCTGGCGGTTCCGCCCCGGCCGTCGGTGATCTTGTACCTGACGGACAGGGACCCCTTCTGTTTCGGGGAGGTCACCACGATCCGGCCGTTGGAGACCTCGGCGTCGACGCCGTTGGAGGTCTGCAGGTCGTCGATGAGGGTGATCCGGTCGCCGTCCGGGTCGGTGTCGTTGTCCAGGACGTCCACGGCCACCGGCCGATCGGGTCGTACCGTGATGGAGTCGTTCACGGCCACCGGCGGGTTGTTGGTATTGGAGAGCGGGGCGACACCGACCATGACGGTGCCCGTCGCCCGGGCGCCCAACCGGTCTTCGACGACGTAGGAGAACACGTCGGTCCCGCTGGAGTTCTTGCTGGCGGTGTATTCGATCGCCGAGCCCTTGACCTTCGCCGAACCCAGCTTCGGGGCACTACCGAGTTGGACGAGCGTCACCGAGTCCCCATCGGGGTCGATTCCACCCAACGGGACGGGGATGGCGGTGGTCCCGCCGGCGAAGACTCGCCCGATGATCTGTTCGGGTGAGGGCGGGGCGTTATCGGCCACGTCCACCGGCTGGACGTGGAAGTTCACGCGGGCGTTGGCTTCCTGCCCGTCGGGCCCGGCCACGGTGTAGACGGCTGAGACGTTATGCGGTTTGCCGTCGAATTCGCCGGCCCGGAAACGCACGGTGTCATCGGCGATGCTGATCAGCGATCCCTCACCGAGGTCGTCGGCTTCCTTCAGTTCGGGGCGCAAGGTCAATTCGGCGCCGTTGGGGTGCAGGTCGTTCTCCAGCACGTCGACCGTGGCCACGTCCCCGGCCCGGACGACGACGTCGTCGGTGTTCGGCCGGGGTGGATCGAGCTTGGGCGGTGCCGGCACGGGGATCACGTTGATCTCCCCGGTGGACACCCCGCTGCCGTTGGACACCGTGTACTGGACCTTCATCGGTTCGGTCAGCCCGCGCACATCGGTGATCCGCACGAAGCTGTTGCGTTCCACGGAGACGGTGAACGGTGCGTCGTCGGGCACGTCGGCACCGGTGAGGACCAGGACCCCGCCTGCGGGATCGGAGTCGTTGCCCAGGACGTTCACCAGCACGTCCTGTCCTGCCGGGAGCAGGGCCACATCGCGGACGGCGATCGGGTTGCCGGAGTTCTGGTCGGGATCCTTGATGTCGATGCGCACCAGGCCGGGGGCACTGGCCGGACCGTTGGTGGCCACGTATTTGGCATAGAAGGTCCCGGTGCGCTCACCGCGGATGGTCGCCGTGCCGGTATCCGTGTTGCTCTTCACGTCCACGCCGTTGACCGATTCGACCGTGGCCAGGCGCAGTTCCGAGCCGCCGGGATCGACGTCGTTCTTCAACGGTGAGAACGTCACCTCTTCGCCGACGTTCGCCGTCACGTGGTCGGTAGCGGTCACCGGCGGGGTCGCCGATTTGGGCAGGACCTCGACGACGATGCGGCCCTGGGCACCCTCGCGCCCGTCGGAGACCTGCACGGTGATTTCCTTGCGGCCGGCCTTCTTCCCGTTGTCCTGGAAGGTCAAGGCGCCATCGGGACGAACGCGGATGACGTCCTTGTCATCGCTGGAACCACCCAGCAGCTGGAGGTCATCGCCATCGGGGTCGATCCAGTCACTGAGGATGTTCTGGGTGACGGATTCACCTTGTTGGACGCGCAGCGTGGTGACGCGTTCCTGGCTGGGTTTGTGGTTTTCGTCGTCCGGTACGACCCGGACGGTGGCCTTCTCGGTCGCTTCGCCGCCTCGACCATCGTCGGCCTGATAGGTGAAGGACGTGCTGCCGGTGGCGTCCTCGGGCACGACCATCTGGAACCCGGTGCCGTCGTTGATCTGTTGCAGGGTGCCCATCGTGGGCTGTTTGCCTTCCAGCGAAGCGGTCAGCAGGTCGCCGTCGGGATCGACGTCGTTGAATAGCACCGGCAGGGCTGTGGTGCGTCCGGCCCGGACGCCGAACGAGTCGGGTTTGGTGATGGGCTTCTTGTTCTTCTCGGTGCGGTTGGGCAGTTCGATGGCGTCGGTGACCTCCTTGGAGTCCTCCTTCTTCGCCTCGCCCTTGCCCTTGGGCGGTTCCAGATCGCTCCAGTTGCTGACGATCTGCATGCCGTCGTTGACCAACCACACCTGGCCGGAGGTGACGTCGTTGAGCACGACGACGTCGCGGTTGACCCGGAATTGCAGATCGGCGCCTTGCGGTAGATCCGGCACCTGCCGGTTGACGTCCTGGGAGTCGTCGTCGCAATCGCGCACGTATTGGGCGCTTCCCTGCCAGGCCGCGTAGGTGCATTCACCGACCCTGACCGGTTCGATGGCGGTTCCGCCGGCTTCCAACGGCAGGTACTCGGCATCCCCTCCCCCGAGCGGGACATCGGCCAACTTATTGCCCAAGGCGATCACCGCATGGTCGGCATCGGGTCCGGGGGCCTGGAGTTGGCCGCCTTCCGGGTCGACGACGGTGCTGGTCTTCCCCGACGATGTCGTGACCTTCCCCGTCTTCTCGTCGAAGAGCACCGCGGTGTCCCCGACCACGCTGAGCTGCGCCTTCGAGGCATCGGCGAGCTCGTCGACCTCCTGCTCGCTTTCCTGCGTGAAACTGCCATCGGACTCCGCGACCCAACTGAAGAATTTGTGCGCCTCGACGTCGACGGCCCATACCGTGTCGTTCGCACCGACGGCGGTGAGGACCTGGCCCTTGGCGTCGAGCAAGGGAGGGGTGTCCTGGGAGGCGAAGCCGCCGAGGTTCTCGGTAGCGGCGGCATAGACGATGCCGTGGTCGGCATCGGTGACGGAGACGACCTCGGAGCCGTAGGAGAAGGAGGAGTTGGCCGGCAGGGCGTTGTCGTCGGCGAATTGGACCATGGCCGGGTCGATCGTGGTCAGCGCACCTTGATCGAGGTTGCGCACGAAGACATGCTCGGCATCCTGCTCGAGATCGTAATCGGGCAACGGTGTCAGGACACCGCCGTCGAGCGTCTTGGACTGGTAGTTGAGGTGGCCGACCTTATTGAGTTCCTTGTTCACCACCCAGACGCCGCCGTCGTTCAGTTCGACGTCGGCGGTCTTGAACCCGGGATAGATGATCGCCCCGGTGATGGCCAGCGCGGAGACCGCTGATACGGCAGCCACCTTGAAACCCGTGCTTTTGCCCGGATTCGCACCCCATCGGGACATACGCGTAGTTCCTCATCACCGTCATTTTTTGTTCGGCACCCAGGGGGACACAGAACCAGCCACCCTAGATCCTAACGGAAGGAGGAAAACCGTGACATGGGGAGAACTCCCCATCCCACCACACCCGATGTCAGTCGAGGATGAGTTCGGCGCCCTCCCCCATGGACAGGACCACGGGGTTGATGTCGCCGAAACCGCGGACCTGCGTGGTCGGTTGGGGGTCCAGGACGAAGCGGTCGTCGCCCTCCAGGGTGCCCGCGGTGACGGAATCGGTCCAGACCGTGCCGGGGTCCGCGAGCGACGTCAGCCGCGAGGCCAGGTTGACGGTCGGCCCGTAGACATCCCCGAGCCGGGAGAGGATGCGCCCCCAGACGATGGAGACCCTCGCCTTGGGCAGGAAGTCGTCGTTGGCGAATTCGGTGGCCAGTGTCAGCGAGATCTGGGCCCCGGCCTGCGGGGTTTCGGCGATGAAGAGGACTTCGTCCCCGATGGTCTTGACCAGGCGGCCACCACCGATGGAGATGATCTCGGCACATTTGTTCTCGAAGCGCTGCACGGTCTGCGCCAGGGTGCGTTCGTTCATGCGCCGCGACAGCGAGGTGTAGGAGACCAGATCCGCGAACCCGACGGCGCGGGCCAACGGCAACGGGGCGTCGTCCTCGCTGCCATCGCGGCCCTCCTCGCTGGAGGCCAGTCCGGTTTCGGCGCGGACCCCCAACCGGTGGACCGCCGAGTTCAGCTGGCGACGCCAGGAGTAGACCAGCAGCTTCTCCAACGGATCCACCAGTTCCGGGAGGCGGTCGACCAGCCGGCGTCGGGCTTCGGGATCGCTGACTCCCTGGTTCTGGACCATGTCCTCGACCAGCGCCTCGATCTGCCAGACGACCATCCGGTCGGTCATCTGTCCGATCGACCGGGTGATGGAGACCGCGGCCTCCTCCGTCAGCACCGAACTGCGCACATTGCCCACGATCGTGCGCAGGGCTTCGAGATCGACCTCGGTGAAGGCGACGTCGTCGTCCCCGAGGTTGGGGAATCCCAGGGCGCGCCAGAGCTTGCGGGCGCTGAGCAGTGAGATGCCGGCTGCGGCGGCCGCCTCGCGACGGCGCATGGTGCGTTTGGCCCCGAGCAGCAGCTTCTCCAGGTCGTGGGCGGACTCCTTGACCTTTTCGCGTTCCAACGCCTGGGCCAGCGGCAACGCCCGGGTTTCGGGTCCGGCGTCGGGGCTCAGCTTCGGAAGGCCTCCCGTGGAAGTCTCCGCGGACGGTGATCCATGATCGGGCGGTTCCAGGTCGGCGCTGTCCGGGTCCGACCGTCCCGTGGCGGGCTCCATCGGTTCGGGCTCGACGGGCTCCGGCCCTTCTGCGGATTCCTCGGTCCGCTGCCAGGGGGCCAGCGGCAGAATAGGCAGGGCCGCGGTCCTGGGCAGGGGCTCCCGGCCCGGTGTTGCGGCGCTTTCCGCCCGCTGACCACCGGCATCCTGCCCATCATCCATGTCCGATCCCATCCACGCGTTCCTCCGTACCAATTCCTACACCATCGAACCCCATGGTTCTGGGTAAACGCTCAATGGCGGTCACCACCAGCTCCCTG
>JBBSRM010000028.1:0-18768 GCA_038243055.1 Actinomycetales bacterium | reverse complement strand
GGCGATGAGGATGGTCGCGATGACCACCACAACGCCCATGGCGGCCGCTTGGCCGATGTCGAAGCCGAGGAAGGCGCGCTGCTAGATGTAGAACGGCAGATTCGCACTGGCCGTGCCGGGCCCGCCGGCGGTCATCAGGTAGATCTGGTCGAAAGTGTTGACCACGTAGATCGAACCGAGCAACACGGCCAGCTCCATGTACCGACGCAGCTGCGGCATGGTCACCCAGGCGAAGGTCTTCCACCAGCCGGCACCGTCCAGGGAAGCGGCTTCGAGGACGTCCTTGGATTGGGCCTGCAGCCCGGCGAGCACCAGCAGCATCATGAACGGGGTCCACTGCCATACCAGGGCGATGACCACCGAAAGCAGCGGGAGCGAGGAGGTGAAGTCGAT
This sequence comes from Actinomycetales bacterium, assembly GCA_038243055.1. Lineage (GTDB taxonomy): Bacteria > Actinomycetota > Actinomycetes > Actinomycetales > Micrococcaceae > Arthrobacter_H. The sequence goes on along the minus strand of JBBSRM010000028.1, from coordinate 18,375 downwards.
CGGTCCGATCCCGACCAGCCCCAGCACCCAGTTGACCATCCCGTAGCTGGGGTTGAGCATCGAAACGCTCCACAGCAGCGAGGAAGCCACCGGCATGATCAAAAACGGGGTGATCAGCAGGGTCCGCACGATCCCCCGGCCCAGGAATTCCCGGTCCAGCAGAATCGCGAAGAACGTGCCCAGGACCAAGGCGACGGCAACACAACCCAGGGTGATCACCACCGAGTTCACGGCGGCGACCCGGAAGGTGGAATCGGAGAAGATGTCCACGAAGTTCTGCAGTCCTACGAAGATGTTGCCGTCCGGCCGCAGGAGGTTCCAGGAACGGAGCGAATACCAGATGGTCAGCAGGAAGGGCAGCTGGGTGACGACGATGGTGAAGATCAGTGCCGGAAGCAGCGGCAGCCGACGGCTCCACCCCTCCCGACGCCGGGCGCGACGCTGTTGCGCTGCGTGCGGTTCGGAGCCGGCGGCCGCTTGTTGGCGGTCCGCCTGGGTCAACGTACTCATGGCCTAGCCCTTCTTCTGGTAGGTCCGGGCCACGGTGGCCGCGAAGTCCTGCGATTGGCGCAGCGCATCCTCCACGGACTGGCTGCCGGCGATGGAGGCGGAGATCTGCTGCGCCACGCGGGTGCCGAGGTCCTGGAATTCGGGGATCCCCACGAATTGCAGTCCGGTGTAGGGCACTGGATGGACCATGGACTTGTCCTGTGTGGCATTGCCCATGGCCTTCAGGGTCGGTGTCGCGTAGTCCTCGGCGATGGAGGCGTATTCGGGGATCTCGTAGGTGGATTTGCGGCTGCCGGGGGGCAGCCGCTCCCATCCGATGGAGTTGCCGACCAGTTTCAGGTAGTCCTTATTGGTCATCCAGGCGATGAAGTCCCAGGCGGCCTGCTTCTTCCGGCTGGTTTCGGGGATGGCCAGCGCCCAGGTGTAGAGCCAGCCGGCCGAATCGGTCTCCTTGACGGGAGCCAGGGCATAGTTGGTCTTGCCGGTGACCTTCGACGAGGACGGGTCCTCGATGGAGGAGACCATGGCTGTCGCGTCGTACCACATGGCCGCATTGCCCTGGGAGAAACGGGTGATGCAGTCTCCGTAGCCCGAGGTCGCCGCCCCGGGCTGGCCGTAGCTGCGGACCAGGTCGACATAGCCGGCCACCGCCTCGTGGACCTCGGGGCTGTCCAGGGTGGCGTTCCAGTCCTCGTCGAACCAGCGTCCGCCATAGGTGTTGATGACGGTGTCCAACGGCGCCATCACTTCGCCCCAACCGGCCAGCCCGCGCAGGCAGATCCCCGAAAAACCCTTCTCCGGTTCGTGCAGTTCCTGCGCGAATCCGCGGATCTGCTCCCATGTCGGCTGCTCGGGCATGCTGAGCCCCGCCTTATCGAAGAGGTCTTCGCGGTAGACCACGAAGGAGGACTCTCCATAGAACGGGACCGAGTACTGGCTTCCCTTATGGGTCAGTGCCTCGCGGATGGTCGGAATGAAATCCTTGGCATCGTAGCCTTCGGTCTGTTCCATATAGGGACCCAGATCGGTGATCCAGCCGTTTTCGGCCCACATCGGGGTCTCGTAGTTGGAGATCATCACGACGTCGAACTCCCCGCCTTCGGTGGCGACGGAGGCGGTGATCTTCGCGCGGGCCTCGTTTTCCGGAAGCGAGACGAAGCGGACGTCGATCCCCGGATTCTTGGACCGGAAGTCATCCATCAAGGAGATCGCATCGGTCATCTGCGGGTTGGAGACGATGGCGACGATCAGGCTGGTCTTCCCTCCCGCCGTCGCCTGTCCCGAACAGGCGCTGAGTCCGGCCGCGGCCACGGCACCGATCCCGGCGCCCATGAATCCCCGGCGGCTGAGGGAGAAATCCCGTATCGCCATTATTTGCTCCTCGCCCGAGCGACCGATTCGCTCATGTGATATCCATCAAGTGCTCATTTGTTATGTGACTCTAGTCATATAAGATCATTTGAGCAAGACATTCAACTCACATGAGTCCGACACGATGGAGTGCCGGCAGGAACGAAGGAAGCCACCCCATGCCCGAACGGCACGAGGAAATGCTGGCGCAGATCGCCAGCGAGTATTACCTCGAGAACACCTCCAAGGTCGAGATCGCCAAGACCCACGGGATCTCGCGTTTCCAGGTCGCCCGTTATCTCGATGAGGCGCGCCACGAAGGAATCGTGAAGATCACCATCCGCCGTCCCGCAGCGGTGCCGGTCGGCGAGCAGGAGCTGGCCCGCGCTCTGGGGATCACTTCGGTGACCATCGCACCGATCCCGACAGGCGCCCTGGACGAACGCGACCGGCTGGCCCGGGCGGCGGCAGGGGTCGTCGCCCGGGTCGTCACCGAGGGTTGCCGGCTAGGGGTCTCGTGGTCGCGCACCTTGCAGGCCATGGCCGGACACCTTCCGACCCTGCCCGGTTGTGACGTCGTCCAGCTCGCCGGCTCCATCACCGTCACCGGCGGCAGCGGTTCCGGAGCATTGATCCACCGGCTCGGTGCCGCGGCCGGTGGCAGGACCTGGCCCCTGCCGGCCCCGCTCATTCTTGAAACGGCCGAGACGGCAGCGAGCCTGCGCCGCCAGCCGGAGATCTCCGATGCCTTGAAGGCCGCAGAGGATCTCGATGTCGCCGTCGTCGCCCTGGGAGACTGGGTCGCCGGTAGGTCGACCGTCTATGAACGCCTCTCCCCCGCCCAGCGCCAGGCCGCCACCGAAGCGGGGACCGTCGCGGAGTGCTCGGGCCGACTGCTGGCCGCCGATGGTTCGGCGGCAGCGGCAGGGGTCGATGATTGTGTCATCGCCGTCTCGCTGGCCCAGCTGAGGTCAACCCCCGAAGTGGTGATGGTCACCCCCAGCCCGGACGGCGTAGCGGGGGTTCGGGCCGCGGTGGCCGCCGGGATCGTGAACCATCTGGTCCTCGGCCCGACGCTGGCCCACTCCCTGGCCACGGAGCTTGGTCTGATCGAAGCAAAGGCGGCGGACTCCGCAACGGAGGATCCAGCGTGAGCGACGTCGTCGTCGGCATTGATTCCTCGACCCAGTCCTGCAAGGTCCTGGTCCTGGACGCCGTCACCGGCGCCGAACTGCGCTCGGCTAAGGTGGCCCATCCGGATGGGACGAGCATCGACCCGCGGATCTGGGCCAAAGCCCTGCACCAGGCCTGGAAAGAAGCCGATCCGGCGGGGGCCGGCACGGTCATCGGCGTCGGGCTGGCCGCCCAGCAGCACGGCATGGTGGCTCTGGACGTGGGCGGGGAACCGGTCTTCGATGCCCTGTTGTGGAACGACACCCGCAGTGCTCCCGAGGCCGCGGCCATGGTCGCCGACCACGGAGCGGATTTCTGGGCCGGGGAGATCGGATCGGTGCCGGTGGCCTCGTTCACCCTGACGAAGCTGGCCTGGCTGGCCCGGAACGAACCGGAGGCCGCGGCGCGCGTGCACCGTGTGGTGCTGCCCCACGACTACCTGAACCACGTGCTCACGGGCCGCTGGTTCACCGATCGCTCCGATGCCAGCGGCACCGCCTACTATCATCCCGATACCGGATATCTGCCCGAATTGTTGATCGAATATTTCGGTCGGGCCCCCGAACTCCCCGAGGTCATCGCTCCCGACGCCGTCGTCGGCCGGGTGCTGCCTGAGTTCGGAGCCGACGGAGCCGTCGTGTCGGCGGGCGCGGGGGACAACGCCGCTGCCGCCTTGGGCCTGGGCCTGCAAGCCGGGGAAATGGCTGTGTCGATCGGCACCTCGGGCACCGTTTTCGCGTCGGTGCCGGATCGCCCTACTGCGGACCCCACGGGGGCGGTGGCCGGATTCGCCGATGCCGCCGGCGGTTACCTCCCCTTGCTCGCCGTCATCAACTCGGCCCGGGTCATGGCCTCCACCGCTGAGCTGCTGGGTGTCGGACTGGCTGAATTCGACCAGCTCGCCTCCTCCGGGGATCCCTTGGCCGGAGGGCTGAACTTGTTGCCCTATTTCGATGGGGAACGGACGCCGAACCTCCCCGGCGCCACCGGGAGCCTCACCGGGATGAGCCGGGCCTCGCTGACCCGGGAGAATCTGGCCCGGGCCTCCGTCCTGGCCGTGATGAATTCGCTGGCCGATGCCGCCGAAGCCCTCTCCGAGGTATCCCGGCCGGCCCAACGGGCGCTGCTGATCGGCGGTGGCGCGCGCTCCAAGTCCTTGCGAGCGGTAGCCCCCGAACTGCTGGGAATCGACGTCGACGTCCTGGAAGCCGGCGAATACGTGGCACTCGGCGCCGCCCGGCAGGCCGCTTGGGCGGCCACCGGGGAACTGCCGGCCTTCGAGCGGCATGTCGAGGTCCAGCTCAGCCCATCCGGAGCGGCCTGGGGGCGGGAGTCCCGCGGCCTGTACGCCGCCGAACGCACGCGTCTGTACGGGGTATAGGCACCTCACCGAGTCGAACGAAGCGGGAGATGGACCCTACTTCCAGCCGTCCTCCCGCAGGGTGCGCAGCAGGGCCAGCGCCCCGCCGTCGTCCAGGATGGCCAGCGCCTCCAGATACGGCTGGGTGAAGTCCTCGCGTTCGACGAGGTCGCCGAAGAGTTCGGGATCGCGCAGAAAAGCCAGCGGGTCCTGGTCCTGGGCGGCCGCGGCGGCCAGGACGCGGTCGCGGAGCCGGTCCACGACCTCGATGGGCTGCCCGGTCTCGTCGATGCCGCGGGCGTAGCGAGCCCAGGAGGCGACGATCGCGGCACTGAGGCGGACCGCACCGCCGTCGGACAGGTTCGCGCGGATGACCGGGACCAGCCAGGTGGGGATCCGGTCGGAGGATTCGGCGGCCAGACGGGCCAGGGTGTCCTGGACCTGTTCGTTGGCGAAACGTTCGATGAGTTCGTGCCGGTAGGCATCCAGATCGATCCCCGGCACGGGCTGGAGCGTGGGGGTTGCCTCGCGCTCCATATAGGCGAGCAGGAAGCCGACGAGCAGCGGGTCGGAGCAGGCCTCGTGGGCGAAGCGATAGCCGGCGAGGTAGCCGAGGTAGGCGATGCCCTGGTGGCTGCAGTTCAGCAGGCGCAGCTTCATGAGTTCGTAGGGTTCGACGTCGTCGACAAGTTGGACGCCCACCGATCCCCAGTCCGGGCGGCCGGTGGGGAATTTATCCTCCAGGACCCATTGGACGAAGTCTTCGCAGACCACCGGCCACTGGTCCTCGACCCCGTATTCGGCGGCAATGGCGGCCCGGTCGGCATCGGTGGTGACCGGGGTGATGCGATCGACCATGGAGTTGGGGAAGGGCACGTGTTCGGCCACCCAGTCCCCGAGTTCCGGATCCTTCAACCTGGCGAAGGCGGTGAAGACCCGGGCCGCCAGTTGGCCGTTGCCCTGGATGTTGTCGCAGCTCATCACCGTGAACGGCTCGATACCCGCGGCACGGCGACGGCGCAGGGCCTCGGTGACGAAGCCGAACGTGGTGGCCGGCACGGCGTCGTCGGCCAGGTCCGCGGCGACCGCAGGGGTGGTGGCGTCGAACTCCCCGGTGGAGGGGTTGTAGTTGTAGCCACCCTCGGTCACGGTCAGCGAGGCGATCCGCACCGCCGGATCGGTGAGTTGTTCCAGCACCAGCTCGGGATCGTCCGGGGCGTAGAGGTAGCGGGCGATGGAGCCGATGATCCGGGCGTCACGGGTTCCATCGGGGGCCTTGGCCACCAGCGTGTACAGCCCGTCCTGGTCGGCCATGACGTCGCGCATGCGCTGGTCGTGGGGCATGAGGCCGACGCCGCAGATGGCCCAGTCCAGGTCCTGGCCGGCGTTCATCAACGCGTCGAGATACATCGCCTGGTGGGCCCGATGGAAGCCTCCGACCCCGAAGTGCACAATGCCGATGCGTCGTCGCTCCAGCGGGTACCCGGGCACTGCGACCGGGTCGTTCAGTTCGGACAGGGCCGCGGCGTTCAAACGCGTCATGATGTGCTCCGATCGTGATGTAGCTAACAATCACGAGCATAACATATGAGCAATTGTTTAATCTCAAATGAGCGACTTTCTGCGGGTGGCCCTGTTGCTAGGGTTGGGCCTCGTGAACAGCTCAAATCCGTCCCGCCAGAATTCGGTGTGGCGCGCCCCCGGAATGCCGGCACTGCTGTCCCTGACGGCAGCCGGTTTCGCCGGATTCGCCGCGCTGCTGCCCATGGCTCCGCTCTGGGCCGTCCACGGTGGCGCGGACGAGGCCGGATCCGGATTGGTCAATGGCGCACTGCTGCTGGCCACCGTCCTGACGCAGGGTTTCGTCCCCCGGTTGCTGCAACGCCTGGGCACCGGTCGCGTGCTCGCCGCGGGTCTGCTGCTGCTCGGTGGCCCGCCCCTCCTCATGCTCATCTCCGATCAGCTCGGTTGGATCCTGGCCTTGTCACTCCTTCGTGGTGTGGGGTTCGGGATCCTGACGGTCACCGGTTCCGCGGCGGTGGCCCATCTGGTCGCACCCGCCCGGCATGGTTCTGCCATCGGCGCCTACGGCGCGGCGATCGCCGTGCCACAGCTGCTCCTGTTGCCTGCCGGGCCGTGGCTGGCCGATACGATCGGATTCTGGACGGTCTTCGCCCTCGGGACCCTTCCGTTGCTGGGCATCGTGGCGGCCCCCCGACTGGCGCTGGCCCTGCGTGAGCGCGAAGCCGAGCAGTCCGCCCGCCGCCCGGCCCCGGCCGTCGACACCCCGGCAGAGGACACCACATCAGCAGCAGGCCGGCGATGGATCTCCCGGCTTCCGGGCGGACTGCTACGGCCGATGATCCTGCTGCTGGCCGTCACCCTCGCCGGAGGCGCGCTGATCACCTTCGTTCCGCAAATGAGCTCCTCCCCCGCCGCGACGACCGGGGGCCTGGCCCTTCTGACAGCCACCGCGGCCGTGAGCCGGTGGCGTCTGGGCGCGCTGGCCGATCAGCACGGGACGAAGGCATTCCTCTGGCCCCTGGTCCTGCTCACCGCCATCGGACTCGTGCTGGCCGCAGTCGCCGTGAAGGATCCCGACGCCACCCGGGTTCCCCTGCTCCTGGTGGCCATGACGATCATCGGCATCACCTATGGCGGACTACAGAACCTCACGCTACTGCTGTCCCTCTCGGCGGTACGACCCTCGCAGTATGGAACGGCGAGCGCCGTATGGAACATGGGATTCGACGCCGGAACCGGTCTGGGATCGGTGCTCGTGGGGGCCCTGGCCGCCGGGCTGTCCTTCCCCACCGCACTGCTGGTGGCAGCCGTCATCTCGCTGGCCACCCTGCCGCTGGCGCTCATGCGCCAGCGCACGGCTCCACCGGCCTAAGCTAAGGGAATGAAGAACACCGACAAGGCGGCCCTCGAGGCCCGCAAGGCCGTCCGAAGCCAATGGTTCGAACGCGCCGCCCGGCTCGGTTTCGTGGCCAACGGCGTACTGCACGCCATGCTGGGCCTCCTGGCGTTGAACGTGGCCTTGGCACGTGGCGGGGATGCCGATCAGTCAGGCGCCATGAAGACACTCTCCGCGCAACCCGGTGGTGGGTTCCTGATCTGGATCTGCTTCCTGGGGTGCATCCTGCTGGCCGTCTGGAGCATTGCGCAAGCCGTCGTTCCCAACCAAAAAGGCCTCGGCTTCGTCCTCAAACAAGCGGGCACCGGCGTCGTCTTCGCTGCCATCGGAACCACCTTCGGCAGCTACGCCCTCGGGGCCGGGAAGGACTCCTCTGAACAGAGCCAGTCCATCTCAGCCACCCTGATGTCCTCGCCCGGCGGAAGCGTCGCACTGGTCATCGCCGGCCTGGTCGTCATCGGCGTCGGCATCTACTTCCTGTTCGCCGGTGTGAGCCGAAAATTCACGAAGAGCCTGCGCCGGCCCTCCAACCCCGCCGTGCAGCGCACCCTCATGGTCCTGGGCACCGCGGGTTACGTGGCCAAGGGGCTGACCCTGGCTGCGCTGGGACTGCTGATCGTCTTCTCCACGGTGCAACACGACCCCGAGGATTCCACCGGCCTGGACGGGGCGCTGAAGGCGGTGCGTGACCAGCCGTACGGCGCTTTCGTCCTCATCGCGATCGCCGTCGGCCTGTTGGCCTACGCAGTCTTTTTGCTCATGCGCTCGCGCTACGACGAGATGAAGCAGGGCGCAGGACTCTAGGAACCCATCAGGTTGCGCCGCTCGATCGCCGGGCAGGCGTCCATGACCACGTCCAGTCCGGCGGCCGTGGCGCGGGCCGCAGCGGCTTCATCGATGACCCCGACCTGGAGCCATACGGCCTTCGCGCCGATCTCAATGGCCTGGTCCACGACCGCACCGACGCGCTGCGAGTTCACGAAGCAGTCCACGACGTCGATGGTCCCGGGAATCTCATCGAGCCGGGTGTAGCCACGCTCCCCGTGCACGGTGTCCCCCTTCAGCGAGACCGGGACGATATCCATGCCCAGGTCGTCACGCACGATCCGGGCGACCCCCACGGCGGCGCGCATCGGGTTGTTGGAGAGTCCGACGATGGCCCAGCGGGCCGGGGTGGTCATCAACCGGCGAATGGTATCCGGGTCATTGATGTGGTGCTGGCGCAGCTGCGGACCATCCGTGCCGCCGTCGGCGAGCACCGGCTCCCGCAGCACCGGGTCGGAGAGCACCGGATCGGACACGTTCAGCACCGGTTCGCTGGTGCCCAAAGGCGGGCCTTCGACCTCGGGGACCTCGGGCTCGGCGATGGCGCCGCGGCGGCCCGTCCCCCCGAAATCCGGTCCGGGCGGTGCCGGCTCCCCGGCCGTGGACGGCGGGCGGACCGGTGCCGCGGGGATGTCGACATCGGCAATGTCGGCATCCGGGATATCTGCTGCGGGGATCTCCAGATCGGGGACCCCGGCCAGGTCGGCATCGGACGGTTGGTTCTGCGGTGCTGGTTCCGTCATGGCCACCACCTTACAAGGCCCACCGGCGCCCGTCAGCCCACAGGGGCGGCTTCCTGGGTGGCAGCTGCCGAGTACTCGGAGAATGCACCCCGGTAGGCGGCAGCCGGGTGGTTGTCCTCCAGGGTGGCACCCCGGCCGAAGACCTTTTCCCGCAGGGTTCCGGGTGCATACTCGCTTTGGGCCAGGCCGCGGGCGCGCAGTTCCGGTAGGACACCTTCGATGAAGTCGGTATAAGAGCCGGGAAGGATCTGGTTGATGATGTTGACCCCGTCGATCCCGGCATCCTGCCAACGCTCGAGTTCGTCCGCGATTTGTTCGGGTGTCCCCGAAATCTGTTGCGCCTTCGCCCGCGACAAGGCCAGATCCCCGACGGTCGGCTTGCCGCCGGGAACCGAGGCGATGACCGCTTCGAGGATCCCGCGGGCCCCTTCGGTCTCGATCTCACCCAGCGGGGTGTCCAGGTCAAGCCCGCCCAGGTCGACGCCGATGCCTCCACCGATATGGGCGATCAGGGCGTCGAGGTCCAGATACTCGTCCAGCTCGGCCTCCTTGCGCCGGACCTCGGCCTCGGTGCTGCCCACGACGAAGGACAGGCCCGCGAAGATCTTCGCGTCCCCGGGCGTCCTGCCCGATTCGGCCTCGAGCGCCCGGATGGCTGCCGCCTGCTTACGTACGTAGTCGGTGTTCGGTGCGAAGAGGAACGTGGCTTCAGCATGGGCGGCGGCGAAGGCCTTGCCCCGCGGGGAGCTGCCGGCCTGGAAGAGGAACGGGGTCCGTTGCGGGCTGGGCGTGCACAGGTGCGGGCCCTCGATCGAATAGCGGGGGCCTTCATGGTGGATTTTATTCACCCGGGCAGGATCCGCGAATCGGCCCGTCTGCCGATCCGCCTGCAGGGCACCGTCCTCCCAGGAGCCTTCCCACAACTTATAGACGGCCGAGACGTATTCCTCCGCCCAGTCATAGCGGTCGGCGTGGGCGGCCAGCCCCGCGGCCCCGAAGTTCCGGTGGGAGTTCTCCAGCACGCTGGTCACGATGTTCCAGGCCACCCGCCCGCCGGAGAGGTGGTCCAGGGTGGAGAACTGGCGGGCCATCTGGAACGGTTCGGACTGCACGACCGAACTGGTCAACGCCAAACCGATCTGTGAGGTCGTCGCGGCCAGCGCGGAGGCAAGCACGAGCGGATCGTTGGAGGGGACCTGCAGCCCCTTATCCACCAGTGAGGCCCACCCGCCCTCGTGGTTGCCGTAGAGGCCCACGACGTCGGCGAAGAACATGGCATCGAATTTGGCGTCCTCGAGTTGGCGGGCCAGGTCCACCCACAGTCCGAGTTCGTTGAAGCGATGCTGTTGTGCCTCGGGGTGGCGCCACTGCCCACCGAGGATATGACTGGGCGTGTTCATCAAGAAGGCGCTCAGCAGCAGGCGCGGGCGTTGGTTGGTACTCATGTTCGGGCGTTGTCCTTCGGGGTCGTGGTGGCTTCACCAATGCTGTTCAGGCCGGTGGGGATGGTGCCGTTGATGTGGAAGTCACCAACCGAGCGCGCCTTGAAGGCCGCCGGGTTGTGGGTGGCCACGGTGCGGGCGTTGCGCCAGTGCCGGTCCAAGGATTTTCCCCGGCTGGTGGCGGAGGCTCCGGTGACGTCGAACAGGGCTCCGGCGGCATCGAGCACCAGCGGCGGGATGGTGACCTGGGCCTTCTGCACGGCGAGTTCAGCCCGCAGGAACGCCGCCTCGGCGTCCAGGCCCAGGCCCGGGTCGACGGCGGCATCCAGGTCACGGGCCGCAGCAGCGACCACGGCTTCGGCCGCGTAGACCCGTGAGGCCAGGGTCCCGACGTGTTCCTGGATCTGGGCGTCATCGCGGAAGAGACCGCCGGAGCCGGTGTTGAACGTGCGGGTGCGGGCGGCGACGAGTTCGGAGGCGTCGCGCAGCGCGGCGCGCCCGATGCCGGCCAGCACGGCGAGGAGGACCAGCTGGAAGAACGCCGGTTCCAGCGTGCTGGTGACCTTGCGGGAAATGATGTGGGATTCCTCCACGGACACGTTCTCGAAGACGGCGGTTCCGGTGCCGGTCAACGGTTGGCCGAATCCGTCCCAGTCGTCGTGGATGACCACGCCGTCGGCGTCGGCCGGGACGACGGCGTACTGCCGGCCCTCGATTCCCTCGGTGCTGGCCATCACGACCACCCAGTCGGCGAAGATGCTGCCGGTGGTGTAGTACTTGGCACCGTTGAGCACCCACCCGCGTTCGTCCCTGGTCAATTTGGTGGCTGTGGTGCCCAGGGCGTTTCCTCCGCGTTCGGTGGCCGCATTGCCGAAGATCTGCCCGGCCAGCACCCGCGGGAACCACGCTTCGCGGAAGCCCCGCGGCTGCAAGGCAATGGTTTCCACGAAGGAGAAGTGCGAGCGCAGCAGATGGGCCACGTTGGAATCGGCTTCGGCCAGTTCCACCAGTAGCCGAAACAGATGTTCGTGCGTGACCGGTTCCCCTCCGTGTTGGGCCGGGACGCGCAGGGTGGTGAAACCGGCCTCCTTGAGCCAACCGACCTGCTCGAAGGGCAGGAGGTGATCCCGTTCGCGGGCGACGCTTCCTGCGGCGATATCGTCGAAGACGGGCCGGAAGCGTCCGGCCAGGGCGGCATAGCGGGCTTCGGAGCCTTCCGGGACGGGGCTTCCGACGGCCGATGGCGCGGTGCTGGTTTCACTCATGGTGGTTCCTAACTGACGAGGGTATGTTCGGGCACCGAGGGGGCATCGGCGTCGTGCCGTGCATCCAGGTCCCGGGAACTGGTTTCGGGGGACAGCAGCGTGGCGACCAGGGTGATGGCGCCGATCACCACGAAGTAGGCGATGACCCAGATCGGGTTCCCGCCGCCGAGGGCCAGCAATGCGGTGGCCACCAGTGGGGCCAGGCCGCCACCGAGGACCGAGCCGATCTGGTAGCCGATGGAAACGCCACTGAACCGCACCCGGGTGTCGAAGAGTTCCGAGAAGAACGCCGCCTGCGGTCCATACATCGCGTCGTGGCCGATGTTCATGCCCAGCACGACGGTCAACACGATCAGCACGAAGTTGCCCGTATCCAGCAACGGGAAGGCCACCAGGGCGACCAGGATGCTGAAGATCCCGCCGAAGAGGTAGGTGCGCCGCCGCCCGACCTTGTCCGATACCCAACCCCAGAACGGGACGGTGACCAGTCCGAGGGCGGAGGCGATGAGGATGGCTTGCAGTCCGGTTTCCCGGCTGATCCCACCTTGGGCGAGGTAGGTGAGGATGAAGACCGTGTAGACGTAGTAGAACGCGTTCTGGGCGATGCGCAGCCCGATGGTCAGGACGACCTGGCGCGGATGGGTGCGCAGGGATTCCAGGACCGGGCGGCGGGAGACCTGCTTCGTGGCGACGACCTGCTTGAAGGAGGCACTGTCTTCGATCTTCAGCCGCACCACCAGGCCGACGGCGACGAGCAGGATGCTCGCCAGGAACGGTAGCCGCCACCCCCAGGCCAGGTAGGCCGCATCCGGCAGGGCCGATTCCAGACCCAACAACACGGCGGTGGCCAGCAGCATGCCGGCGCTCGGGCCGATCTGGGTGGCGCTGCTGGTCAGGCCGCGGCGTCCGGGAGCAGCGTGTTCGACGGTCATCAGTGCGGCGCCGGCCCATTCGGCGCCATAACCGATGCCCTGGACCACGCGCAGGATCAACAGCAATGCCGGAGCGATCCATCCGACGGTCTCGTGGGTGGGCAGTAGTCCGATCGCCGTGGTGGCGATTCCGGTCAGCAGCAGGGAGGCGACCAGGACCGCTTTGCGGCCGATCCGGTCCCCGTAGTGGCCGCCGAGCAGCCCGCCGATGGGCCGGGCGACGAAGCCGACGGCGTAGGTCGCGAAGGCGGCCATCGTCCCGACCAGCGGGTCGGCCGGGGCGAAGAACAGCGGGCCGAACACGGTGGCCGCGGCGAGCCCGTAGAGCACGAAGTCGTAACCCTCGATCGTGGTGCCGATGAAACTGGCGACGGCGACGCGCGAGCGCATCCTACGGGTCGGCGGGGTGGGCAGGGTGGTCGTCATGAGTGGTCCTTTCCATCGGTCCCGGCGGAAGCACCTGCCCCAAAGGGGTGGTTGCTGCGGAGTCAACGAGCCAGGTCTCTCGTCCGCTCTGGATGGTGGTTTTCGGTGGTGTGTCTAGCTGGTGGCCAGTTGTGCTCCTGCCAGTCGGTAGTCGGCCGCGCGGTGGGTGTCCTTGACCCGGTCCCCGGCGCCGAAGAGCTTCTCGCGCAGGGTTCCCGGGGCGTACTCGGTGGGGTAGGCATCCAGCGCCTGGAGTTCGGGGATGACATGTTCCACGACGTCCTCGAAGGTTCCCGGGGTGATGGCGTAGGCGATGTTGAAGCCGTCCACGTCGGTATCCTCGACCCATTCGATGAGCTTGGCGGCGACCTGGGCTCCGTCACCGACGGTGACCGGCCCGAAGCCGCCGACGCCGATCCATTCGGCCAGCTGGCGGATGGTCCACGGTTTGCCGTCGTCCCCGGAGGCCTTCTTGAAGGTCTCCACCGAGGACTGGATGGCGTTGGACTTCACGTCCTCGCCGATCACGTCGTCGAGGTCGTAGGCGGACATGTCGATACCGGTCCAGCCCGAGAGCAGGGCCAGCGAGCCGTTGAGGTCGGCATAGGAAGCGTAGTCCTCGTATTTGGCCTGCGCCTCATCGGCGGTGGCGGCGGTGATGATCGTCTGCATCGTGTAGATCTTCACGTCGTAGCGGTCCCGTCCGGCGGCCTCGACGTTGTCCCGGATCCTGCGCACTGTCTCGGCGAGGATCTCCTTGGTGGGGCTGTTCACGAAGACCGATTCGGCGTTCGCCCCGGCGAAGGCCAGACCACGCGGGGAGGCACCTGCCTGGTAGATGACCGGGGTGCGCTGCACGGAGGGCTCGGTGATGGCAATGCCCGGGACCTTGAAGTACTTGCCCTCGTGGCCGATCTCGTGGACCTTGGCCGGGTCGGTATAGACGCCCGTTTCGCGGTCGCGGATGACGGCGTCGTCCTCCCAGGAGCCCTCGAGCAGCTTATAGACGACCTCCAGGTACTCATCGGCGTGGTCGTAGCGTTCGTCGTGTTCCATCTGGTCCTCCTGGCCCATGTTCCGGGCCGCCGAGGGCAGATAGCCGGTCACGACGTTCCAGCCGATACGGCCGTTGGTCAGGTGGTCCAGGGTCGCCAGTCGGCGTGCGAACGGGTACGGGTGTTCATAGGCGGTTCCGGCGGTGACCCCGAAGCCGAGGTTCTCGGTGACGGAGGCCATCGCCGAGACCAGCAGGAACGGGTCGTTGACCGGGACCTGTGCGCCGGCGGAGAGCGGGGTGGAGTTGGTCGATCCGTAGACGTCGTAGGTGCCCAACACGTCGGCGATGAAGATCCCGTCGAACAGGCCCTTCTCAAGGGTCTTGGCCAGCTCGGTCCAGTAGCCCAGTTCCTTATAACGCCAGGCCTGGTCCTGCGGGTGACGCCACAGTCCAGGTGATTGGTGGACCACGCAGTTCATGTCGAAGGCGTTCAGGCGGATCCGGCGGCGTGCTGGTGTGGTGCTCATTTTTCTCCTTCAGGGGTCTTGAGGTTCCCGACGGCGCCGAGTTTGCGCGGCGCCGCGGCGTTGACCTCGTAGTCGCCGACGATGCGGGACTTGTACATGGCGGGGTTGTGGGTGGCTATGGTGCGCGCGTTGCGCCAGTGGCGGTCCAGGTTGCAGGAAGTGGAGGTCGCCGAGGCGCCGAGGCCGTCGAAGAGCTTGCTGGTCACCTCGAGCACAAGCGGTTGGATGGCTGTCTGGGCGCGGTTGGCGGCCAGCTCGCTGACCGCGTATTGCTCGGCGGCGCTCAGGCCCGGCTGGCCGATCACGGATTCGAGTTCGGCGATGGCTGCCAGCAGGATGGCGTCGATGGCAAAGGCAGTGGCCGAGATCTCGCCGATGATCTGCAGGACCTGGGGTTCGTGCCGGGAGGGCAGGCCGGTTCCTGTAGTGAAGGCGCGTTCACGCAGTTGGGTGTGGGCGCGGGCGTCGGCGAGCACCGCCCGGGCAATGCCCGCCTGCACCGCGAGCAGCACCAGCTGGAAGATGGCCGATTCCGGATGGACGTCCAGCACTTCGGGATCCAACAGGGTATCCACTGGAACCCTGGCGAACCGGGTGGAACCGGTGCCGGTGAGTTGTTGGCCGAACCCGTCCCAGTCGTCGTGGATGACCACCCCTGAATGCTGGGTGGACACCACCGCGACGTGGCGTCCTTCGATCACCGGTGCCATGGCGGTGACGGCGACCCAATCGGCGAAGATCGTGCCGGTGCAGTAGTACTTCTCGCCGGTCAGCAGCCATCCGGCCTCGGAATGTTCGACGGCGGTATTCAGTTGGCCCAGGTCGTTGCCGCCGCGTTCGGTGTAGGCGTTGCCGACGATCTGCCCGGCGACGAAGCGGGCGAACCAGCGCGCCTTGACCGCGTCGTCGTCCAGCAGCAGCACCGATTCGACGAAGCCGATATGGGCGCGCAGCAGTTGGGCGATCTGCGAGTCGGCCTCCCCCAGCTCGATGAGCAGTCGGAAGGAATCCAGCAGCGAGGCGCCGAAGCCGCCGGCTTGGCGGGGTACCCGCAGGGCACCGAAGCGGGCCTGGTTGAGCCAGCCGACCTGTTCGAAGGGCAGGATCCGGCGGGCATCGCGTTCGGCGGCGCCGTCGGCGATGCTGGCGAACACGGGCCTGAAGACCGCTGCGAGCTCGTCGTAGTGTCCATCGGCGGGCACGCCGGGGGTCAGTTTGATCAGGTGTCGCGGTGTCACGTCATCGATCGTCAGGGCAGCCACAAAACATCACTCCATCGGTTCCGGCGTGAGCACCTTCCTCCGGACGAATCAGGAAGGGGTTGCTGCGGCGTCATCGAGCCAGATCTCTCGGCCGCTCTGGATGGTTGTTGCCTCCATTGGGCCACATCGACCACCTCTCGCGCCACCTTCCGCCACCATCGATCCCCCTTTTCCCAGCCGTTTGCGGCGTGGGTGACGACTTCCCCAAGAACACACGACATCGAATAATGACGTTGTTTTCAAAGGTTTTGGACACGAAAATTCAATCCGGGTCCGACTGAAGAAACAATAATGAAATATTTCGCAACACGTTCCAAAAGTTGCCTCGACGGGTACAGATGGCCTTTAGTGGGAACGTACCCATCCCGAGCGGCCGAGAGATCTGGCTCAGTGACGCCGCAGCAACCACACCGGATGAGGGCACGCCACAGTGCGGCCCTCCCCCGGTGAAGGTGCTTCCGCCAGGACCGATGGAGCTGATTTCATGAGTATTGCCCTGACACCCCCGACCGGCCTTGCCGAGACGACCACCCGGGTCGACGCGTCTACCGAGGCGGCAAAGGTCCGCTTCCGCGCGATTGCCAAGGCCTTTGGCACGGGCCCCGCATCCCGCACCGTCCTGGAAGACATCGACATCGAGGTTGCGGCCGGGGAGGTCGTCGCGATCCTCGGGCCCAGTGGTTGCGGCAAATCAACCCTGCTTCGCGCCGCAGCCGGTCTGGATCGGCCCACGGCCGGCCGGGTCGAGATCGACGGCAGGGAAGTACGCGGCATCGGTGATCGTTCCGCCGTCGCTTTCCAGGAACCGCGTCTGCTGCCGTGGCGCTCGGTCCGCTCCAACATCGACCTCGGCCTGCCCCGTCGCATGGGCCGCCGCGAGGCCCGCGGACGTGTCCAGGAATTATTGGAACTGGTCGAGCTCGGTCAGCACGCCGACCTGCGTCCCCGTGAGGTCTCCGGGGGCATGGCACAGCGCGCGTCGCTGGCCCGGGCCTTGGCCAGGCGCCCTGGCGTGCTACTGCTTGACGAACCGTTCGGCGCTCTCGACGCGCTCACCCGGCTGAAGATGCAGGACCTCCTCCTGGACATCCATCGGGTCCGGCCCACGACCATCCTTTTGGTTACGCATGACGTGGATGAAGCCCTGCAACTGGCCGATCGCATCATCGTGCTCGGCCGCACCGGCCGCGGACCCGCTGCCACGGTTGCCGAAGTGATCCCCGTACCGACACAGCGTCCACGTGAACGCTCGGGAGCCGCTCTGGCGCCACTACGTTCACGCCTGCTCGCATGCCTCGGCGTAGACACCCATCGCCACTAGCACGACGGCGATTCCCCCTACCTCTCTGCCCCACCCTCTTCCGCCGCGCATCCACCGGGGCGCGTCACCGACATCAGAAGGACCACCATGACCTTGTTCTCCTCACATTCATTATCCCGCCGACGCCTGCTGGGCCTGGGCACCGCAAGCGCTGCCGCGGCGCTTCTGAGCGCCTGTGCCGGCGAGGCGGCCGGGTCGGCGGGCGCCTCGGCCGGCGGTGCCGGCACATCGGGCAGCTCCACACTGAATATCGATTTCGCCACCTACAACCCGTTGAGCCTGGTCATTAAGGAAAAGGGCTGGCTGGAAGCGACCTTGAAGGATCAGGGCGTCACCGTGAACTGGCTGCAGTCGGCCGGTTCGAATAAGGCCAACGAAGCACTGCGCGCCGAGGCGGTCCACGTCGGTTCCACTGTCGGGTCGGCCGCCTTGCTGGCGCGGGCCAACGGTTCACCGATCAAAACCATCAGTCTCTACTCTCAGCCCGAATGGTCGGCGCTGGTGGTCGGCAAGGACTCTGCGATCAGCTCGGTCAAGGACCTCAAGGGCAAGCAGATCGCCGCCACCAAGGGGACCGACCCGTATTTCTTCCTCCTCCAGGCGCTGGAGGCGAATGGGTTGGAGGCCGGGGACGTGACCGTGCAGAACCTGCAGCATGCCGACGGCTGGGCGGCATTGCAAAACGGGTCCGTCGATGTCTGGAGCGGACTGGATCCGATCATGGCTGGCGCCGAGCAGGACGGCGCCCGGCTTCTCTACCGCAACCTCGATTTCAACACCTACGGATTCCTGAACGCCACGGAGTCCTTCCTTGCCGACTCCCCCGAGCTGGCCCAGACGGTTGTCGATACATACGAACATGCCAGGGAATGGGCAGCCAGGAACCCCGGGGAAACGGCTGCGATCCTCGCCGACGTCGCAGGCCTGGATGAGAAGGTCGCCGACCAGGTCATCGCCGAGCGCTCGAACCTCGACGTGGACCCCGCGCCGGGAGTGAAGCAGCGGGCCGTGTTGGAAACCGTCGGTACAATCTTCGTCGACTCGGGAGACGTGGCGAACCAGGCGGACGTCGACCAGGCCCTGGACGAGCTGTTCGATGATTCCTTCGTGGCCCAGGCCTCCCCGGACACTGTCAAGGAGTCATAAATGTCGTTGGGTACCAATTTCACCACCGTGGCCGAAGAAGCCATAGCCGAACGCTCTTCGTCCGCATCGGGCCGGTCCACGGTGTTGCGGACGCGTCGGGATCCAGGGCGGATTCTGCTCGGACTCGCCGTTCCGGTCCTCCTGCTCACCCTGTGGCAGGTCACCACCACCCTGGG
>JBBSRM010000027.1:0-18862 GCA_038243055.1 Actinomycetales bacterium | reverse complement strand
TGGCACAGGAACCCAGCGGGCACCCGCTCGGCGAGGTGGCGGACCGAGCCCGGGTCGAAGCACATGAAGCTGAGCCAGACCTCCCCGATCATCGAGGTGGTCTCGTCCCAGCCCAGCCCGGTCAGTTCCTCCAGCACGGCGCCCTCGAGCCCGCGCCCGAATTCGCTGGGGTGCTTGATCTCGATGGCCAGGCCGATCGGCCGTCCGGCGGAGGCGGCCAGGTCGACCAGTTCACCCAGGGTCAGCAGTTGTTCGTGCAGCGTCCCGTAGGCGGCGGGGATGTCGCTGCCCTTCCAGGAGGCGAAGTCCAGCTCCCGTAGTTCCTGCAGCGTGAACGAGGAGATCCGCCCCGAGGCGTTGGACGTCCGGTCCACGGTCTGGTCGTGGTGGCAGACGATCTGGCGATCACGGGTGAGGTGGACGTCGCATTCGATCCCGTCGGCCCCGTCGGCGAGCGCCTGCAGGTAGGCGGCCCGGGTGTTTTCCGCGTAGGCGGCACTGGAGCCGCGATGTGCGTAGACGTGGTGCATGTTCCACACGCTACGCGATGGCTCCGGCCTCGTTTCGGCGATCCGGGGGCGAGCCGGTGAACTATCGTGGAAGCGCGCCACCGAGGCACTTCACCGATTGGACCACCATGCAGCTGATCTCCGACGACGAACGGTCCGCCGCGCTGCGGCGCATGAAAGCCATTGCGACGGGGCTCCTGATCGGGATGGCGGTTGTCTTCGCCGTGTCCTTCGCACTGCAGGAGTCCCATGGGTGGCTCCGATACGTCAGGGCGGCGGCCGAGGGCGGGATGGTCGGCGCCCTGGCCGACTGGTTCGCCGTCACCGCGCTCTTCCGCCACCCGTTGGGTCTGCCCATCCCGCATACGGCGATCATCCCGCGCAAGAAGGACCAGATCGGCGAGAGCCTGGGCGGCTTCATCGAAGAGAACTTCCTCTCCGACGAGGTCGTCGGCACCAAACTCGCCTCCCTGTCCTTTGCCGCCCGTGCCGGGACCTGGCTCAACGAACGCGAGAATGCCGAACGGGTGGCCGTCGAAGGGGCGACGGCGATCCGTGCCCTGCTCTCGGTGGTCAACGACGAGGACGTGTTGGCGCTGGCCGAGTCCCTGGCCCGCAAGCACATGTTGGCCCCGGAATGGTCCCCCACCCTGGGGCGCATGCTCGAATTGGTCCTGCGCGATGGACACCAACGCCCCTTCGTGGACCTGTTGGCCGAACGAGTGGCCGACTGGGTGGGCGTGAACCGGCAGACAGTGGTCAAGCTCGTCGCCGACCGCTCCCCCAACTGGCTGCCGTCGATGATGGATTCCTTCGTGGGAGAACGACTGCACCGCGAGCTGGCCGCCTTCACCGACGCCGTCCGGACCGACCCGGACCATCGGCTGCGCCACAGCATCGACGATTGGCTGGCCGAATTCGCCCGCGACATGCAGCACAGCCCCGACACAATCGCCAAGGTGGAGGGGCTCAAGCACAGCATCCTGGACGACCCGCAACTTCACGAGGCGGTGGCCACCGGATGGGAGTCCATCAAGGCGGCCCTGCTCGATGCCCTGGAGAACCCGGAATCCGAACTGCGCACCGGATTCGTCCGGGCGGTCATGGACCTGGGTTCGCGGCTACGCACCGATACCGTACTGGCGCGGAAGATCGATCGATGGATCACCACTGCCGCCGGCTATCTGATCCACACCTACCGTGAACAGATCTCGGCACTGATCGGTGACACCGTGGCCCGGTGGGACGGAGCTGAGACGAGCCGGAAAATCGAGTTGCAGGTGGGTCGGGACCTGCAGTTCATCAGGATCAACGGCACCGTCGTCGGCTCCCTGGCGGGACTGGCGATCTTCATCGCCGCGAACACCCTGCTGGGCTGACGGCTCCTACTGGCCGTCCGAGGAGCGGCGCCGCCGCTCCTGTTCGATGGCGCGTTCGACGGCGGCCCGGGCAGTTTCCAGGGCCTCGCCGTCCTCCTCGCCGATCGGCTGGACCACCTGACTGAGGACCCTTCGCGGTGCCAGTTCCCCGGGAATCGTGGTGGGGATGGGCCCGAAGGCCAGCGCCGCGGACTCGACGACCTTCCGGCCCAGGAACCGGTTTCCCACGCCTCCGACGGCGGCACCGACCCCGAAGGGGATCGCCCGTCCGATCATCGAGGCACCCTGGGTGGCCAGGATCCTGCGCAGGAAGCGTTTCTGCACCTGGGCGCCGATGGCACCCCAGGCCCCCGATGATTTTCCGTTGCCGAAGACCGATCCCCAGCCCTTCACCGGCCCCACACCGCGCCCTGCCGCCTGGTGGGTGAGGGCGGCGATCATCGCGCTGCCTTCCTCCCCCATCAGGATGGCCATCACCATCACGCGCGCCTTTTCCGGGTCCTCGGTGGTGATGCCGTGCAGTTCGGCCAGTGACTGGGCGTAGAGGGCGCTGGCTTCCAGGAAACCGACCGTCGCCGCCGCCGAGAGACCCAACGATGCCGCCGTCCCGATTCCGGGGACGACTGCCGATGCCCCGACGGCCGCGCCACCCCCGGTGACCGCAAACATGTAGTCGCGTTTGATCACACGGGCCAGTTCCGGGCCGTCCGCCACGGGGTGCTTGCGCTGCAACCGGCGCAAGTAGGCCACCACCAGGGGTCGCTGGACGCCGATGGCCCTGATGATCGCCCCCTGGATGCCGGCTACGGGTTTTCCGTCCGGACCCAGGACCGCTGCGGTGATTTTTTTCCTCATGCACCAATTTTAGGGGCCAAAGCCCGTTCGTGCCGGAACATCAGAGCGAAACCGACGCGCGGGGGGCCTGCTGCACGGCGAGCACTGCCTTGCGCAGCGCCAGGAAAAGCAGGACGACCCCGACGGTGAGGAGGATGTGTCCCAGCCCGGCGATGCCACTGATCGCCGGGGAGGAGACATCGGCGCCCTTGACGGCCAGGGTGCCCTTGACGAGCATCATGCCACCGGTGATGGCCACACCGACGGTCCAGATCCAGAAGAACCAGTTGGAGAGCTTCGGGGCGGCCGCCGAGACCTGCAGGACCCGTTCCAGGACCATCACGATCAGCAACACGATGAAACCCAGGACCAGGAAGTGGGTGTGGACCAGAGGTAGTTGCGTGGCGGAGCGGTCCGTGAAGTCGTTGGCCTTCGTCAGCTCCCGATAGAACAGCCCGGAGAGGACGCCGACGATCGCGAAGGTGAAGGAGGTGTAGAGAAGGCGGAGCACTTCGGTGGCCTTTCGTTGATGGTTCAGGCTGTTTGCCTACCTTCAACTATTCCCACCGGGGACCGATCAGTGATCAACCGATCGGTGGATTCCACTGCGTGAGGTACACCACGCAGGGTGTTCGTGGAGTGGTCCGCCGCCGCTAATCGGAGGCTGGGAGGTCGATATCGACCCAGACCAGGCGATGGTTCCCGCTGGGTCCCGGGTCCCCGTAGACCAGGGCCCGTCCCGACTGCCTGGCTGAAGGCCAGAACACCCCGGCGCCGGCGACGTCCAGCGTCTTCGAGGCCAGGGCGTAGTCGGTGCGCAGGGCGCCGGCAGCATCGTCGACCGACGTGCGCATGTTCGGCGCCGAAGCCTTCTCGGCTTCCGAAGCCGTGGGCTCCTTGGCGCCGGTCTCCGCGGCACCATCGGAGGTCGGACGCGGGTCGTTCACCGATGGGTTGCCCAACAGCTGGTCCACTGCCCCGTGGGCAGCATCGCCCTGGCCGGGGTCCACGCCGAGGTCCCCCAGCACCACGAAGCGCGAATCGTTCGGCAGCCCGCCGCTGCGGCCCTGGTCGTCGGTGATGTACTCGGAATCCTGGCCGCCGGCCACGTAGTCGGCGACCAGCCGGATCTCGTCCGCGTTGCGCTGGCGATGCTGGTGGCCCTCCTCGTCCACGGGGGCGCCGGGGTCCGCGGCCACCACGTGCACGGTGTTTCCCTCGACCGTGACGGGCACGTCCCAGGTGGTGGAGCTGTTCAACCGCAGGATGCTGCGCACCAGCGGCGAATACTCCCCGGTGGGCAGTCCATTCTCAGGCATCGATGTCCAGAGCAGGTTCTGGAAGGTGCGGATCCCGTCGCGCTGGATCGGGTGCTTGGAGTACAGGACCATGCCGTGCTGTCCGGGGAACTTGCCGTAGCCGAATCCGTCGGTCGGGTCCCCGACGGTTCCGTTCCCGTCCAGGTCGGCGCCAGTGGGGATGCCGTGGTTGGTCGGTGCCACGTACATGTACGGGTAGTCGGCGGCATGCCGGTCGTTCTGGTCCTGCTGGAGGTAGTTGGCGCGGAAGCCCTCGGCGGCCTCGTGGTCCTCGTCGTAGTCGAAGTCGCTGAGCAGCACCACGTCGGGGTTGGTCCGCTGGATGACCTCCGCCACGGCCGAGGCTGCTTCGTCGCCGGACTGGGACAGGTCCTGGGCCAACCCGCCGGCATATCCGCGGCTGAGTGAGGAGTTGAATGCGGCGGCACGCAGTGCGCCGTCGTGCCTGGGGGCAGATAGATCCCCCGTCGGTTTCAACTGGGCCTGGAACCGCTGGTAGTCAGGGGTCAGGAAGTCGGGGGCATCGGCCCCTTCGGCGAGCGCGGGCACCATGGAGGCAGCCGTCAGGCTGACGGCTAGCAGACCGGCCCCTAGGACCCTCTTGATGACACGCACCCCACCAGCGTAGGACGTCCGGCCCCCGGCAGGAACTGCCTTCGGGCTTTCCGGGCACGATCCGGGCCCGGCAAACCGGTTCGGCCCCGCGCCGTCGGATCGACGCTGCCCCGCTCTTCCGCGGGATAGCGGCGATCTGGCTACCAGCCGGTAGTCAACGACCGCCGAAACAGGGGGCCGGGGCATTGTTGCCGTATTGAAATCTTCGCTTGATGGACCAATCCGGTTCACGCTCCGGACTCCTTGAAACAGACCTCGCCCCGCCCCGCTGATGCGGGACGGGGCGAGGTGCGGGTGGGCCCTACGGGGATCGAACCCGTGACCAGCGGATTAAAAGTCCGATGCTCTACCACCTGAGCTAAAGGCCCCCGGCGGCCATGATGGCCGGTATATATCCTAACGCAATGCCGGGCCTTCGGTGCAGCCACGCCGTGGCCCGGGCGTGGAGTCCCGGAGTATCGTCGAAGACATGAGTGACGCCCAGACATCCGGAACGGGCTCGGGTGGACGCCGACACCACCGCCCCAAGCCCTTCGCCCCGGCAGACTTCGAGCCCTTTGCCAGTGGTGTCGACCCCGCCCGTGTCTCGGAGGCCGGTCAATTGGCGGCCGAGGCGCTGGTCAACCACGGACGGGCAAACTCCGATCCCGAAGTCACCGCCCGGCTGGTCAAGCTGGCCGACAAGGAAGGCCTGGAGGTGCTGGCCGAGCTGTGGGCGAAGAGCCCGGCCCGTTCGCTGCCCGGGGCCCTGTGGCGGCTCTACGCCCTCGGCACGGCCACCCGGCGGGACCCCGAACGCTACGCCGCGTACTTCGCCGCCGGACAACAGACCGCCGACGTCTCACGGGTCGTCGCCGGGGTGGCCGAACCTCCGGGTGCGGACGAGGTATCGGCGATGACCGATTCGATCCTGACCGGAGCCTTCGATGGCGATTTCGACGTGGCGTTGGAACGCACTGCGGCGTTCTGCCGGATCATCTCCCTGGGCCAGGCCGAGCATGCCGATGCCTCGGAGGCCTCCAGCGCCGACCGGGCCAGCCGGTTGACCCGCAACGCCGACCTGCTGGTGAAGACCGCGGAGGACCTGGAAGCGGCAGCCCTGTCCTGGCGACGCGGCGAATTGATCTGATCCGGCACCGGCCGGCTGCCGGTTTTCCTCCGCTGCCGCGGTGTCGGGTATGCCACCTTTGACGACCCCGTATTGACAGAGCCGGGCAGACGGAGAAAACTAGAGACGGTGTCGGACCGCGGTAGCCCCGGGTTCCAAAATTCAGCCGCTTCGAGCGGCCTTCCGCCGAGAGGTGCTCCCGGTTCGGCACCACCAACTCCCTCCGGTCCGGCCCTCGACCGGTCGTGCGTAGACTGGGACGCAATCATTCGTCCACCCACCAGACGCCGGCGGTAGAGCTTCGTGAAATTCAGATTATTTCCCGTGGAGACGCGTGGACTGGAGCTGCTGCAGGAACTGGGCACCACCGTCCGCCACTGCGTGGAAACCCTGTCCGAGCTGCTCGGGGCCCCCTCCGAGGACCAGCCGGGATTGATCCGCGGACTCGAGCAGTTCGAACAGCGGGCCACCGACCTGCATCATGGCCTGCTCACGCATCTGCGCACCAGCTACGTCAATCCGCTGCCCCGCGAGGACCTCTACACGTTCTCCCGCCTGCTCCATGACGCCGTGGGCGAACTCTGCGGGGCCGGCGACCTGCTGGTGACGACCTCGGTGGCCGGGGTCTCCCGTCGAGCCGCGGAACAGCTGGAGATGCTCGGTCGCCAATCGGAGATGACCAATGAGGCACTGGCCAGGCTCCAGCATCCCGACGACCTGGAGGATGTCTGGATCCAGATGATCCGGCTCAGCCGCCGTTCCCGTCGCACCCACCGGGCCTGGCTGGGGGAAATCGCCGACCTGTCCAAGGCCTCTTCCATCCTGCGCCACCGCGCGGTCGCCGAGCAGTTGCAGGCTTCGGTGGACTCGTTGCGGGCGGTCGCCGACCATCTGGGGCGCGTCCTGGTCAAGGAATCCTGAGCAGGCCCGCCCCATGACCCTGCTGCTGTGGTGCGTCTTCGCCGCGATCTGCGCCTTCGCGTTCCTCAACGGCTTCCGCGACGCCTCCAACTCCGTGGCCGCAGCCGTCCGCACCCGGGCGCTGACCCCCTCGATCGCCGTGGTCCTGGCCGCGTTCTTCACCGTCGTGGGAACCCTGCTCAGCACGACCTTCGGCAGTGCCCTGGTCTCCGCCGCCGATTTGAACGTCCCGGACGGGTCCACTGGTCTGGCCATCCTGCTGACCGCCGTGGTGGCCGCCGGTGGCTGGGGCTTGTTCTGCTGGTATCGGGCCATGCCGATGTCCTCGACCCAGGCGGTGATCTCGGGGTTTGCCGGAGCCAGCGGTGCCGCGGCCCTGCTCGGCGGGGACGGCGCCCAGGGGATCACCCGGATGCTGTTCGGCGGCGTGCTGATCCCGCTGCTACTGACCCCGGTCATCGCCTTCGCCTTGTCGTATCTGGTGGTCATCCCACTGACCTGGCTGCTGCGCCACTCCAGCTCCTCGGATGTGAACACCATCGGGCGGCTGGGCCAGTCGGTCACCACCGGGGCCGTGGCCCTGGGGCACGGCCTGCAGGACGGCCAGCGCACCGCCGCGATGCTCACCCTGGCCCTCGTGGCCGGGCAGACGGCCACCCCGGCGGGAATTCCCTTCTGGTCGCAGGCTGTCGCGGCGGGCTGCCTGGGCATCGGGGTGCTCTGCGGCGGCTGGCGCATCACCCACACGATCGCCTACCGGCTGGTGGCGATCGATCCGCTGCGGGGGATGGGCGCCCAGGCGGTGTCCGCCTCCATGCTGTTCATCGGGGCGATCGCCTTGAACATGCCACTATCCACCACCCAGGCAGTGACCAGCTCCATCGTGGGTTCGGGAGCCAATCAGCGGTACGAATCGGTGGCCTGGCGGCGTGTCGTCTCCGTCGTACTGTGTTGGGTGGCCACCCCAGTGACCTGCATTGCCGCCGCAGGGGTGCTCTTCCTGGCCATCAATCCACTGCTGGACTGGGCCGGCTGAATCAACGGCCCATGTCCTCGGGTCGCGTACTGCCCGGCGGGAGCCCAACGCACTGATGCGGGGCACCGACAGGCACCCCGCATCCGCGCTCGATCCACTGGGGATCCCCCGGAGATTCCCCCTCCGGGGCCGTTCCCACCACGCGCTGACCCGCGGCGGGAACCGTCTGGTTATCCGAATCGGCCGGAGACGTAGTCCTCCGTGGCCTTGACGGACGGGTTGGAGAAGATCGTGGCCGTATCGTCGTATTCGATGAGCTTGCCCGGCTTGCCGGTGCCGGCGATGTTGAAGAACGCCGTCTTATCGGACACGCGGGCCGCCTGCTGCATGTTGTGCGTGACGATCACGACCGTGTAGTCGTTCTTCATCTCGTTGATCAGGTCCTCGATCGCCAGCGTGGAGATCGGGTCCAGGGCCGAACACGGCTCGTCCATGAGGATCACCCCGGGTTTGACCGCAATGGTGCGGGCAATGCACAGGCGTTGCTGCTGGCCGCCCGAGAGCCCGGAGCCCGGCTTTTCCAGCCGGTCCTTGACCTCGTTCCACAGGTTGGAGGCGCGCAGCGAGGACTCCACCAGGTCATCGGCGTCGGATTTGCTGATCTTGCGGGCATTCAACTTCACCCCGGCCAACACGTTGTCGCGGATGGACATCGTGGGGAACGGGTTGGGCCGCTGGAAGACCATGCCCACCTGGCTGCGCACGGTGACCGGGTCGACCCCTGGGTCGTACAGGTTGTCGCCGTCGAGCAGGACCCGGCCTTCGACGGTGGCGCCGGGGATGACTTCGTGCATCCGGTTCAACGTGCGCAGGAAAGTGGATTTTCCACAACCGGAAGGGCCGATGAAGGCGGTGACCGACTTGGCGTCGATTTCGATGTTCACGTCCTCCACGGCACGGAAGTTGCCGTAGTAGACGTTGAGGTCTGAGACGTCGATGCGTTTGGACATAGGGGGTTCCTTCGGTGTTCTTCGGGCCTAGCGGCCGGTCTTGGGGGAAAAGCCCCGGGCGATCAGCCGGGCGCCGAGGTTCAGGACCATGACCATGATGATCAGCAGCAGGGCAGCTGCCCAGGCGCGTTGGGCACTGGGGTCGATGTTCGTCGGCGAGGTGGGGCTGAGGATCTGGTAGTAGATGAACGTCGGCAGCGTGGCCATCCAGTTGCTGAAGACGTTGAAGTTGATGTTGTTGGCCAGCCCGGCGGTGACCAGGATGGGTGCCGTCTCGCCGATGACGCGGGCAATGGCCAGGGTGACCCCTGAGGCGATGCCGGAGATCGCCGTGGGGATGACGACCTGGGAAATGGTGCGCCATTTGCGCACGCCCAGGGCGTAGGAGGCCTCGCGGAGTTCATTGGGGACGATCTTGAGCATCTCCTCGGTGGAGCGGACCACCGTGGGGATCATCAACACGGACAGGGCGACGGCGGCGACGATGCCCATCCGGGTGGACGGTCCGAAGAGGATGCCGAACAGGGCTCCGGCGAAGAGGCCCGCCACGATCGAGGGGATGCCGGTCATGACGTCGACGAAGAACGTGATCCCCCGGCTCAGCAGCTTGCCCTGACCGTATTCGACCAGATAGATCGCCGCGAGCATCCCGATCGGGACCGAGATGATCGTCGAGAACGCCGTGATCAAAAGGGTGCCGATCACTGCGTGGTAGGCGCCGCCGAGGACCGGGGTCCCGTCGGCCACCGACTGGTTGTCCACCGCCCCGGTCATGCCGTTCATCGAGGTGAACAGGAAGTTCGAGGTCAATCCGGGCAAACCGCGTTCGAGCACCGTATACAGCACGGAGATCAGCGGGATCAGCGCCAGGATGAAGCAACCGTGGATGAGGTAGGTGAAGAACGAGTTGGTTCCCTGCCGACGTCCCTCCACGATGATGGTGACCGCGGTGGCTCCGGCGACGAACAGCAGCGCCGTGTAGATCATCATCGAGGCGATGGAGAAGCCGCCCAGCGTGGATCCGGCGGCACCGAGGATCAGTGCCGAGAGTCCGACGGCGGGGATCGCCCAACGCGGCAGGCGCCCCTTGGAGAGCCGGTTGCGGCGGGACGTGACCGGCACGGGAACCGGTGTCAGGGTGGTGTTGGTCATCAGTTGGCTCCCGAGAATTGCTGGTGGCGGCTGATGATCCAGCGGGCGATCATGTTCACGGCCAGGGTGATGACGAACAGCACCAGGCCTGCCGCAATGAGTTCGGCCATCCGCAGTCCGAAGGCCTCGGGGAAGTTCAGCGCGATTTCGGCGGCGATCGTCTGGTTGCCGGACTTGATCAGCGAGGGGATCAACGCTCCGGTCGACAGGACCAGCGCCACGGCCATGGTCTCCCCCAGGGCCCGGCCCAGGCCGAGCATGACAGCCGAGATGATGCCGGCGCGGGCGAACGGCAACACGGACATGCGGATCATCTCCCAGCGGGTGGCCCCCAGGGCCAGCGCCGCTTCTTCATGGAGTCCGGGGGCCTGCAGGAAGATCTCCCGCGATAAGGACGTGATGATCGGCAGGACCATCACCGCCAGCACGACGCCTGCGGTGAGCATCGTCTTCCCGGTCTGGGAGACCGGGCCGCCGAACACGGGAAGGAATCCAAAATTCTGGTTGAGCCATTCATAGCCCGGAACCAGGACCGGGGCGAGGACCAGGTAGCCCCAGATCCCGTAGATCACCGAGGGGATGGCGGCCAGCAGGTCGATCACGTACCCCAGCGGTGCGGCCAGCTTGCGGGGGGCGTAGTGCGAGATGAACAAGGCGACGCCGAGCCCGACCGGGGTGGCCAGCACGATGGCGATGGCCGCTGCGATCACGGTGCCGATGACGATCGGCCAGATATAGGAGAAGAACCCCTGGCCCCCGGAGATGTCTGCCGGGTCCGCGGTGAAGGCGGGGATCGCCTGGACGAAGAGGAACAGGGCGACGGCGAAGAGGGTGAGGAGGATCAGGATGCCTGCGGACCTCGCGGCCGCGGAGAAGACCTGGTCTCCGGTCCTGCCCGAGCCGCGTCCAGGCGTCAGCGCGTTGGTTGTCATATGCGACCTTTCGGTCCGTGGTGGCCCGGAGTCCATGGTGGAGGGGAATTCCTGGATTCCGGGCCGGGTGGTTGTTCTCGATGCCTGCTAGGAGGCTACCTTGATGGAGTCGATGGCTTCGTGGGCCTGTTCCATCAGCGACTCGGACAGCGGGGCGTTGCCTGCAGAGTCGGCTGCGGCTTGCTGGCCTTCGTTGCCGACGACGTAGTTGCCCCAGGCCTTGACCAAGTCAACGGTCTCCTGATCCTTGTAGGTGCTGCAGTAGATGTGGTAGCTGACCAGGCTGATCGGGTAGGCCCCCGATTCGGTGGTATCACGCTTCAGTTCCAGGGCCATGTCCACCTCGGAGCGTCCGGTGACCGGTTCGGCGCTTTCCACTGCCTTGGCTGCTGCTTCGGCGGAAAGCTCGGTGTAGTCCTCGCCCACCTTGACCGAGACGGTCCCCAGTTCACCGACGGCCGAAGCGTCGGCGTAGGTAATCGCCCCCGGGGTCGAGGTGGTGGTGGAAACGACGCCGGCGGTTCCCTTGGCGTTCTCGGACTGCAGGTCGGAGGGCCAGTCCCCCGATTCCTCGTACGTCCAAGTGTCCCCCGCGGCTGCCGACAAGTACTGGGTGAAGTTCTCGGTGGTGCCCGATTCGTCGTTGCGGTGCACCACGGTGATCTTGGTGTCCGGCAGGTCGACGCCTTCGTTCTGCTCGGCAATCGCCGGGTCGTTCCAGGTGGTGACCTCCAGTTTGAAGATCGCGGCGATGGTCTTCGCGTCGAGCTTGAGCTCACCGACACCTTCGAGGTTGTAGGCCACAGCAATCGGGGAGACGTAGGCGGGGATGTCGAAGGCACCCTCGGGTCCGCAGACCTTCTTGGAGGATTCGAACTCCTCGTCGGAGAGGTAGGCATCCGAACCGGCGAATTGTGCGCCACCGGCCAGGAAGGCCTTGCGGCCGGCCCCTGAGCCGTCCGGGGAGTACTGGACCTTCGCGCCGTCGCCGGTGGATTCGAACCCCGACTTCCATGCATCCATGGCCGCCTTCTGCGAGGAGGCGCCGATACCGGTCAGGGTGCCGGTGACGGCCTTGCTACTTTCCTCCGACGAGCCGCCCGAGCTTTCGGTGCTGCCGGTGGGGTTGTCCGAGCCGCAGGCGGTGAGAGCCAGGGCTGCGACGGAAAGTACTGAGGCAATCTGAACGGTGCGGGAAAGCTTCACGTGGTCATTCCTTCTTCTTCTTCGACGATGGCTGGTGTTTCGGTGTATCTACGACGCTAGGCAGCGGAAGTGAAGAGCGGTCCCGGCCCGGGTGAACAGCAGGTTAACGCGGGTCGGATCTTCTCGGCACGTTCACGGAAAATCCATCGTTGACGAGGGTTTTCGGCCTTCAGGGCGTTTCGTGAGTGGTCCATCACACAGCGATGGGGCCTTCACCTGCTTTCATGCCAAACTGTAGGCATGGACAAGGCGACACCGCTGGGCAAAGTGTCCTCGTGGTTGCGCCGCCGGGCGCTCTCGGGGACGGCCCGAGTCCGCGTATCGTTGGTCCAGATCATCCAGATCACCGTCTGCGCCGTCGGCGCCTACTGGATCGCCGAGAAGATCCTGGGCCACCAGGCACCCCTCTTCGCGGCCACGTCAGCGGTCATTGCCTTGGGCTTCGGCGGAATGACCAGAATGCGTCGCGTCCTCGAGGTCGCCATCGGCTGCACCATGGGCATCGCCGTCGGCGACCTTCTGCTCACCGCGCTGGGCACCGGAATCTGGCAGGCGGCCACCGTCGTCTCCATTTCCCTGGTCCTCGCCCGCTTCTTGGACAGCGGCTCCATCTTCACCACCCAGTTCGGGGTCCAGGCCCTGCTGGTGGTTTTGCTCCCTGCCCCGGACGGCGGCCCCTTCACCCGCAGTGCCGATGCCATCATCGGCGGGTTGTGCGCCCTGCTGATCACCGCTCTGGCACCGAGGGACCCGCGTCGGGAACCCGCAGGGGAACTACGCCAGCTCATTCGTGAACTCTCGGCCGTCCTGCGCGAATGCTCCGTCGCGCTGCGGGAATCCGATTCGACCCGCGCCTGGCATGCACTCGTCAGGGCCCGCGGGACCCAGCCGTTGATGGACAAGATCCCGGCTTCGCTCACCGGTGCCCATGAGATCGCCACCTTTTCGCCCCATTTCCGACGCCACCGCGGCGAACTGCAACGCTTGCGTCGGGTCGCCGGACAAGTGGATCTGGCGATGCGTAACCTCCGGGTCTTCTCCCGGCGGATGGCCTCGGTCATCACCCATGCGGCCTTGCGCGATGAAGCCGCCATGGAGCTCTCGGTCTACCTCGACGAGCTGGCCGATGCCGCCGACGCGCTGGCCCGCTCCGTCATGGAGCCCCAGCAGTCCCAACGCGACCGCGCAGAAACAGCAGCGCGGGAGGAACTGATCGCTGCCGCCCGACGGCTGACCCCCGCCTCCTTCGGCGCCACCGGACTGCAGGGAGAAGGGCTCGTCCTCTTGCTGCGCCCCCTGGTCGTGGACCTGCTGGAGGCCACCGGCTTGGAGCACGCCGAGGCGGTCCCCTTCCTGGCCCGGCTCTAAAACGGGCCCAACTGTCAGCCGGAGACGATAACATCGTGAACCATGGCCAGCAAGAGCAGTACCCGCGCCCGTAACGCCCCCAGCTACCGCTGTGCCGAATGCGGTTGGACGACCGTGAAATGGGTCGGACGCTGTGGTGAATGCCAGGCCTGGGGAAGCGTCGAGGAGATCGGTCAGGTCACCGCGCGCACCACGGCGGCAGCCACCGTGGCCAGCCCGGCCCTGAAGATTGCCGACGTCGACTCCTCGCAGGCGCTCTACCGACCAACGCACATCGGCGAACTGGACCGTGTCCTGGGCGGCGGACTGGTCCCCGGGGCCGTGATCCTGTTGGCCGGGGAGCCGGGGGTCGGCAAATCGACCCTGCTGCTCGACGTCGCGGCCCGCACCTCCCGCACCGACCGCACGGTCCTGTACATCACCGGCGAGGAGTCGGCAGCCCAGGTGAAGATGCGTGGCGAACGCATCGATGCCCTTTCCGACACCCTGTACCTGACGGCCGAAACGGATCTGGGCATCGCACTGGGCCAGATCGAACGGCTGGACCCCGACCTGCTGGTCATCGATTCGGTCCAGACCCTGTCCTCCGCGGACGTCGAGGGGGCTGCCGGTGGGGTCACCCAGGTCCGCGAAGTCGCCGCCTCGCTGATCAACGCCGCGAAGAAGCGGAACATGACAACCATCCTGGTCGGTCATGTGACCAAGGACGGTTCCATCGCCGGGCCCCGCCTGCTCGAACACCTGGTCGACGTCGTCTGCCAGTTCGACGGCGAGCGCCACTCGCGTCTGCGCCTGCTGCGGGCCGTGAAGAACCGGTACGGCCCCACGGATGAGGTCGGTTGCTTCGACCTGACCGAGTCGGGGATCGAAGGTCTCGCGGATCCCAGCGGCCTCTTCGTCACCCGCACCAAGGAGCCGGTCTCGGGCACCTGTGTCACCGTGACCCTGGAGGGGCGGCGGCCTTTGGTCGCCGAAGTGCAGTCACTGCTGGCCAAGACGAGCAACGCCCAGCCCCGCCGGGCCACCAGCGGACTCGATTCGGCGCGCACTGCCATGATCCTGGCGGTGCTCCAGAGCAGGGCGGGGATGGACCTGTCCAACTTGGACTCCTACGTCGCGACGGTCGGCGGCGTCCGGCTGGGGGAACCCGCCACCGATCTGGCCACGGCCCTGGCCATTTCCGGGGCCAAGCTGGACCGCCCCCTGCCGGCACAGTTCATTGCGTTCGGGGAGGTCGGGTTGGCCGGGGAGGTCCGCCCGGTACCGGATATCGGCCGTCGCATCACCGAAGCCGAGCGTCTGGGTTTTCGCTACGCCGTCGTCCCTGCCTCACCCAATGGCCCCGGTGCCGTGCCCAACGGCTTCAAGGTCCGCGAAGTCAGCACCCTGCAGGAAGCCCTGAGCGCGGCCTTCGGCTAGGGTCCTCTGCCCGCAGTGCCGACGCCCCGCCTCGCCGCAGCGGCCATGCCCTGCTTAGGATGGGGTGATCCACCGGAAGGAACCCCATGCCCAAATCGCCCGACGAAGCGTTGCGCACCACTCTGGCCCGTGTCGCCCCCGGGACCCACCTGCGTGATGGTCTGGAGCGGATCCTGCGCGGGCGGACCGGTGCCCTGATCGTCCTGGGCAGCGACCGGACCGTTGAATCGATTTCTTCCGGCGGCTTCGACATCAACATCGCCTTCTCCCCCACCCGCCTGCGTGAGTTGGCGAAGATGGACGGTGCCATCCTCTGCGACCGCGACGCCTCCAACATCCTCAAGGCCGCAGTGCAGCTCGTGCCCGATCATTCCATCGACACGCAGGAGTCGGGAACCCGACACCGTACGGCCGAACGCGTGGCCATCCAGACCGGCTTCCCGGTCATCTCGGTTTCGCAATCAATGCACATCATTGCGATCTACGTCCAGGGCATCCGCCATGTCCTGGAAGGTTCCGAACCCGTGTTGGCCCGGGCCAACCAGGCATTGGCAACACTGGAGCGCTACCGTAACCGGCTGGACCAGGTCACCAGCACCCTCTCCGCCCTCGAGATCGAGGCGACCGTCACCGTTCGCGATGTCGCCGTCGTGCTCCAACGCCAGGAAATGGTCCGGCGCATCTCCGAGGAGATCGACCATTATGTGCTCGAACTTGGTGTTGACGGCCGCTTGCTGGTCCTGCAATTCGACGAACTGAGTGCGGGGCTGGGACCGGGCAGCGA
Source organism: Actinomycetales bacterium (assembly GCA_038243055.1). Taxonomy (GTDB): domain Bacteria; phylum Actinomycetota; class Actinomycetes; order Actinomycetales; family Micrococcaceae; genus Arthrobacter_H. The sequence continues at coordinate 3,330 of JBBSRM010000027.1, read as the reverse complement.
CCTGCTGCTCAAGGACTATTCCGAGGCCGGAACCGAACCGGAACAAGTCGCCGCCTCCTTGGCGCAGCTGCGTTCCTTCAGCTCCAACGACATGATCGACCTGAGCAGGATCTCCACGATCCTCGGCTTCACTCCGGGCACCGATTCGCTGGAGGCGGTGGTGCACCCCCAGGGTTTCCGTCTGCTGGCCAATATCAAATCCGTCCCCCGTGCGGTCGCCGATCGGCTAGTCGCCAGCTTCGGCGGACTGCAGCACCTGATGGCCGCCAACATCGACGACCTCATGGCCGTGGACGGCATCGGCGAGCAACGGGCCCGCACGGTCCGCGAGGGCCTCTCGCGCATTGCCGAATCCAGCCTGCTCGACCGGTACATGTAGCCCGGTCGGTAGCGCCCTACTTCAGCGAAAAGTTGACCTTGCCGCTCTCGACGTCTCCGAGCTTGGCGGAGAACGTGTAGGTTCCCGGACGGGGTTTGGACTCGACGTCCTTGCAACCCGGGGCACTGCGCAGGCGGTCCCAGGTGAAGCGGGCGCTCTCGGTCGCCCCCGCCTTCAACGTCATATCGCTATCGGAGGGGTCCGTGCGGCAATCCGTCGTGGAGAAGATCTTGTCGGATCCCGACACGATGCTGAACTCCTGCTGGCTGGTGCCCACATTCACCGTGCAGTCCTCGGAGCCCGTGTTCTCGATCTTCATTTCCAACACCGGTTTCTCGGCGGGCGCGTAGGTTCCCTTGTCCGTGACGGCGCTCAGCTCGATGTCATCCGAGGAGCAGGTGTCGCCTGCCGCTTTCGCGGACGAGGAGCCTCCGCTGGAGGCCGGGGCCTCGGCGCTGCCGCTTTCGGAGGCCGAAGCGCTGGCGGTTGAGGACGGCGCCGAATTCGAGGACGCGGCAGGTGCCGGCGGGCCGACACCGTCCGAACTCCTGGTGAAGAAGCCCACCACCGCGATCACGGCCCAGACCAGCAACGCCAGAACGACCAGCAGGGCCACTCCCACCACGATTCGACGACGACGGAAGACTTCCGGACTGGGTTTTCCCCTGCCCGGGGACCGGGACTGCTGTTGTGCCATGCCCCTAGGGTATGGAGCGGCTTCGGCCGCCCCCGGCTCCCACGCCGTGCACTAGGGTATTGGTGCCCCGCTTTCCAAGGAGTCACGTGCCGTCCACCCCGCCCCTCGATCTCGATCGTCTCCATCACGACATCACCGGCTGGTTCGCCGCCGAAGGCCGGGACCTACCCTGGCGAAGCCCACAGTGCAGCGCCTGGGGGGTCATGGTCAGCGAGTTCATGCTCCAACAGACTCCCGTGGTCCGTGTTCTGCCGGTCTGGGAAGAGTGGATGCGCCGCTGGCCGGAACCGGCTGCCCTGGCCGCTGAACCCTCGGGAGAGGCCGTACGGGCTTGGGGACGACTCGGCTATCCCCGACGTGCGCTGAGACTGAGCGAGGCCGCACGGCGCATTGTCGAGCAGCATGAGGGACAGGTGCCCTCCTCCCCTGCGGATCTGCTCGCCCTGCCAGGTGTCGGCAGCTACACGGCGGCAGCCATTGCCTGTTTCGCCTTCGGCCTGCCGGAAACGGTGGTGGACACCAACATCCGGCGGGTCCACGCCCGGCTGGTCAGCGGCAATGCCCTCCCCGAACCCAGCCATACAGCTGCGGAGGCAAGGTTGGCGGCCGACCTGATGCCGGCAACCGGGGACGACGGCGGGAAATTGGCCTGCGCCTGGAATGCGGCGGTCATGGAGCTGGGGGCCCTGATCTGCACGGCCCGCTCCCCTCGCTGCGGGGAGTGCCCGGTCTCGGCCTCCTGCGCGTGGATCGCCCGGGGGAGACCCGAACCGCACTACACGCCCAAAGGCCAGCCCTGGGCGGGGACCGACCGTCAGGTCCGCGGTGCCATGATGGCCGTTCTGCGTGCCAGTGACGAACCACAGCCAGCCGACACGCTGCTGGCCACGGCACCGACGGAACCGGGTAGCGCAACGGAGCTCGTTCGTGCGTTCCAGGGGCTTCTGTCGCTACCTGCTGGCGCGGCACAACGCAGCCGATGTCTCGCGGGCCTGCTCGCCGACGGGCTGGCCGTCGAATCCGTTGCCGGAATCACCCTGCCGTATTAACCGGCCGGGGCAGTGGCCGTTAAAGACAACAGGACCCCGCGTGACGCGGGGTCCCGTGGCGCCGTGCGGCGCCTACATCATGAAGGATGAACGGACTTATTTGTCCTTGTCGTCCTTCTTGTCGTCGTCGCCGCCGAGGAACTTGTCCTGCGCGCCGTCGATCTTGTCCTCATGGTCGCCCAGCTGGTCGCCGAACTTGTCCTGTGCGGCGTCCACGCCGTCGTTGATCTTGTCACCGTGTTCATTCTTGAGGTTCTCGGCCTTGTCGCCGAGTCCACCCAAACTATCTCCGAGTCCCATTTCTTGACCTACTTTCGTTGGTTTCCATTTGGTACTTTCGGTGCCACGGACCTCCACTGGCTGTGGAGGGCGGCTCGTCGGCCCGCTGGGGGCCGCCATTGCTAGCCTAAGCACATGCGCGGTTCGTCGTCCACCACGACGGAACAAATATCCCGGAATTCTTCCGAACGCGAAAGCCTGGACACTAGAGGTTCATGATCATTCTGGTGTTCCCTAGGGTGTTGGGCTTGACTCGCGCGAGGTCGAGGAACTCGGCGACCCCTTCGTCGGTGGACCGCAACAGCTCCGAGTACACGTCGGGGTCCAGGGGAGTTTGGTTCTCCATGACGTCGAAGCCCATCGTCCTGAAGAAGTCGACTTCAAAGGTCAGGCAGAACAACCGGCTGACGCCGATCCTGCGCGCGTTCTCGACCAGTTCGATCAGCAGGGATCTGCCGATTCCCTGACCACGGCGGCTGTCCACAGTCGCCAGGGTCCGAACCTCGGCGAGGTCCTCCCACATCACATGCAAGGCACCGCAACCCAGCAAGACTCCCTCGTCCTCTGCCACGACGAATTCCTGCAAACTTTCGAAATAGACAACGGCTTCCTTCTCCAACAGGACCCGTCGATCGGCCAGCGGTCTGACGAGCTGGCGGATCCCTGCGACGTCCGAGGTGCGGGCAGGCCGAAGTGTGAAATCTGGCATCCACCCATTCTATTCCTGCCGGCGGCACCCACCCAGCACATGACCAGGGGCGCCGGGGGGGGGGGGGCCGGCCGCGGCCCCCGGGGGCCCCCGGGGGCGGGGGGCCGGGGGGGGGGGGGGGGCGGGGGGTGGGGGGGGGGGGGCTTGGCTTTGTTTTGTTCGTTGTTGTTTTTTTACCCTCACACCACGCCCCCCCACTACCACTCACCCCCCCCCG
>JBBSRM010000026.1:0-19146 GCA_038243055.1 Actinomycetales bacterium | reverse complement strand
GCCACCCAGGCGGACTACGGCTCATCCCATGCGCACCGCATCCGCGTGATCAAGGCGCTCGCCGACGTCGCAGGACTCCCGCTCCAGAAGGTGCGCACGGTGCTGGGGCTGATCGATTCCCCCGGCGACGACCCCTTCGAGACTCTGGGCGCCGCTGTCGCCACGCTTCCCCCCTACCTCCCGGAGCATGCAGTGGACGGCGACGTGGTCCCGCAGTATCCGCTGGCCCGGGCCACGCTGGAGGCGATGGGGCAGGTCTACGATCCCGGCTATGTCGCGGTCGCCCAACTCGAACGGGCCTTGGACGCCGCAGCCGGGGCGGGGATCCCGCTGGGGGCCGAACGCCTCAAGGTCTATGCCGATGCGCTGATGGCCATCGCTGAATTCGACATCGACGCCTTGCCTCGGGCTTCCGCGGAGTCGGTCGAGCATGCCGTCCTAGGCACCGCGCTTTATGAGCCGGTGATTCTGGCCTTGCGCCGACTGGCTCATCAGGATGCCGCGACCCGCCGGTTGGGCGGCACCGCAAGGCCGGCAGACGCCGCGTCCGATCCATGACAACGGTCATGTTCAGAAGGTGATCGCTGCCAGAGGCGCCAGAAGGCGTCGACGGGAAGACTGGTCTCATGGACACCACGACAGCAGCCCTCGAACTACAGGACGTACGCAAGACCTTCTCCGTGGACGGGGGCCGGCTCAACGCCGTTGACGGCATCAGCCTGAGTGTCGACCCGGGCGAGATCGTCGCGCTGCTCGGTCCCAACGGAGCCGGAAAGACCACGGCCATCGACATGGCGCTGGGACTGACCGATCCCACGTCCGGGACGGTTGGCATCTTCGGTCGCAAACCCCACGAAGCCGTCCGTGCCGGCCGGGTCTCCGCCCTCCTGCAAACCGGTGGCCTGCTCCGGGACCTCTCCGTCCACGAGACGATCCTGGCCATTGCCTCCCTGCACGGAGCCAAGGGCCGGGTTCCGGAGGTCATGGAGGCCACAGATATCACCCGGTTGGCCAACCGCAAGGTCGTCAAATGCTCCGGTGGCGAGCAGCAGCGGCTCAAGTTCGCCTTGGCCCTGCTGCCTGACCCGGACGTGCTGATCCTCGACGAACCGACCGCCGGCATGGATGTCAACGCCCGCCGGGCCTTCTGGGCCACCATGCGCCAGGATGCCACCGCTGGCCGCACGGTCATCTTCGCCACCCACTATCTGGAAGAAGCCGAGAGCTTCGCCCAGCGCATCGTGTTGATGAACGCCGGGAAGATCATCGCCGACGGAACCACCGCCAACGTCAGGGCGCTGGCCTCAGGGCGGACCGTTGCGGCGACCCTGCAGGAACACGGCACCATCGACTCGGCCGACCCACGGCTGGCCGAACTCCGGGCACTGGTCGGGGTCACCGACGTGATGGTGAACGGCCCGCGCGTCACGATCACCGCCACCGACTCCGACGCCGTTGCCCTGCACCTGCTGACCCGCGGTGGCGGAACCAACCTGGAAGTCTCGGCCCCCAGCTTGGAGAACGCTTTCGTTCAGATGACGAATAAGCCGGCCCCCGAAACCGCCGGCGCCTGAACGCCGCCCCGACACGCCCCCCACGACAGAGGAACCATCATGAATGCCACCTTCATCCGCATCGATCTGACCCGCCAGCTGCGCGACGTCATGAACCTGATGTTCGTCCTGATCCTGCCGGCCCTGATGTATGTGATCTTCGGGCTGTCCTTCGGCTATGGCGGCGAGTCCGCCGGCCACGGCAACGTGAAGTTCTACATCATGGCCTCGATGGCCGCCTACGGTGCCTCGGTGGCAGCCACCGCCGTCACCGGCGTCGCCGCCGTCGAGCTGATGCAGGGCTGGGGTCGGCAGATTGCCCTGACTCCTCTGCGTCCCGCAGGATTCGTCGCGGGCAAGGCGGTGGTCGCCCTGGCCATCACGGCGCTGGCCATCGCCGTGGTCTTCGTGGTCGGTGCCCTCACCGGCGCCCACGTCGACAGCGCATGGATGTGGCCCGTCACCTTCGTCATCGCGTTGATCGGCTCGATACTGTTCTCCCTCTTCGGATACGCCATCGCCATGCTCTTCAAAAGCGACTCGGCCATGGGGGTCGCCTCCGGCGCCCTGGTGCTGGTGGCCTTCCTCGGGAACGTCTTCATCCCGCTGACAGGAACCCTGCTGCGAGTCGCCCGCTTCACTCCGATGTACGGATACGTGGGGTTGGTCAGGTGGCCGATTCTCGAGGGCGCGCAGGCCCAGTCGCCCGAAGTCGACCCACTGTGGGGATTGATCGCTAATCTGGTGGCATGGCTTCTCATCTTCGGAACCGTCGCGGTACTGGCCGTACGCCGCGGCCAGGAGCGCCGCTAGGGGAGGGGGAGATGACCATCCCCGAGCCCCGTGCCGCCGCCCGCTCGTCGGTCGCGTCAGCCGAGCAGCCGTCCTCCCAGGGGCAGGAAGCACAGGAAAACGGCTGGGCCCGGCACGGCTGGATCCTCTCAGCCATCTGGCTGATCTTTCTGGGCTACACCGTCATGGCCATTATCGAGGCGGCACTCCGCCCGGTCCCGACGATCGTCGCCCTGATGCTCGTCGTCGTTTTCGCCGGTATCTATTTGGCTGCTTTCATCTTCGGAAACCCTCTGAATCCGCAGGCATGGTCCGTTCGGCTGAACATCGCCGGCCTGGCCATCATGCTCATCATCATCGCGGTCATGTCCACCATCATTGGCATGGACGCCCTCTACATGACGCCGTTCGTGATCGCCTACTCCTGTTTCCTGCTGCCACGCGCCGGGGCCTGGACGGTGGGGCTTGCCAGTATCGCCACGACGCTCGTCCTGCCCGCCGTGGCCGGAGTCGGCGGTGAGTACGTGTTCATCGCTGCGATTGCCCTGGGCATCTTCGTGCTGAACATGGTGACCTACGCACTCATCGACAAGGGCAATAAGAACGAGGTGATCCAGGCCGACCTTGCCGTGATCTCCGAGCGCGAGCGCGTCGCCCGGGACGTGCATGACGTCCTGGGCCATACGCTCACCGTGGTGGCCGTCAAGGCCGAACTGGCCGAGCGGCTCGTCACCGATGATCCCGAACGCAGCCGCGCCGAAATCGCCGAGATCCGTTCGTTGGTGCGCGGAGCCCTCACCGACGTCAGGACCACCGTCGGCGGCCTGCTGGGTAATGACCTGCCCAATCAGCTCGAGGCGCTGCGCATCACGTTGGACGGAGCAGGCATCGACGTCGATATCGAAGGCGAGCCGGCCGGGCAGGTCCCGCAGAAGTTCCATGGGCCCTTGGGCTGGCTGCTGCGGGAGGCGGGCACGAACGTGCTGCGCCATGCACAAGCCACCCGCTGTTTGATCCGCTTCGGCCCCGGCTCGCTGATCGTAGAGGACGACGGCGTTGGGCTGGGTACCAGCGCCGCTGGCAACGGGGTGTGTGGGATGAGCGAGCGGATGTCCGAGGTGGGTGCCGGTTTCCGGATGGGACGGGCCGATATCGGCGGGACCCGGGTGGAGGCCAGCTGGTGAGCATCAGGATCCTCGTCGCCGACGACCAGGCGCTGGTACGCGGTGCGCTGGTGGCGTTGCTGGGGCTCGAAACCGACCTCGAAGTCGTCGCAGAAGCCGATAACGGGATGGTCGCCGTCGAACTGGCTGCTTCCCGGGACGTCGACGTGTGCGTACTCGATATCCAGATGCCGGGTCTGGACGGGATCGAAGCCGCGCGCCGGATCCACCAGGAGGTGCCCGGATGCCGGACCCTGATGGTGACCACCTTCGGACGCACCGGCTACCTACGCGAGGCGTTGCAGGCAGGAGCCAGCGGATTCGTGGTCAAGGACACCCCGGCGGCCGAACTGGCCGAGGCCATCCGCAAGGTCCACGCCGGATTGCGGGTGGTGGACCCCCAGCTGGCCGCCACCTCGTTATCCGAGGGCCGGAACCCGCTGACCGAGCGGGAACGCGAAACCCTCGCGCAAGCCCGGGATGGCAAGACCGTGGCGGCGATATCGGCGGCCATGCACCTCTCCGCGGGGACCGTGCGCAACCACCTGTCCGCGGCCATCGGCAAAACCGGGGCGGTCAACCGGATCGAAGCCGCGGGCATCGCCGCAAACCGTGGATGGCTGTGAACTAGCCTTCAGATCCTGAGGCGACGAAACAAGTCCCTGGGTCCAGAGGCTCCAGGGCCTACTTTCCCAGGTGGTCCACCAACTCGGCGGCAATCCCGTTATAGGTGCCAGGGGTCAGCTCCTTCAGACGGTCCGCAGCCTGCTCGCTCAGCCCCAGCCCCGACACGAATTCCTTCATCCGGGTGGCATCCACACGGTTTCCGCGAGTGAGCTCCTTGAGACGCTCGTACGGGTTCTCCATGCCGGGAACCCCGGCGATGGCCTCGGCACGCATGACCATCTGGATCGCCTCGCCCAGGACCTCCCAGTTGTGTTCCAGGTCGTCCGCCAGGACATCCTCGGCAACGTCGAGGCGCTCCAAGCCCTTGGCCACATTGGAGATGGACAGCAACGAGTGGCCGAAGGCGGTGCCGATATTGCGCTGTGATGAGGAGTCGGTGAGGTCGCGCTGCCACCGGCTGGTCACCAGGGTCGCGCCGAGGGTGTCCAGCAGGCCGTTCGAGATCTCCAGGTTGGCCTCGGCGTTCTCGAAGCGGATCGGGTTCACCTTATGCGGCATCGTGGACGAGCCGGTGGCGCCGGCAACAGGGACCTGCTTGAAGTAGCCGATCGAGATGTAGCTCCACACGTCGGTGCAGAAATTGTGCAGGATCCGGTTGTAGCGCGCGACGTCGGCGTAGAGCTCGGCCTGCCAATCGTGGGATTCGATCTGTGTGGTCAGCGGGTTCCAGTCCAGGCCCAGCTCCTCGACGAACGTGCGGGAGATGTCCTGCCAGTCGGTATCGGGGACCGAGGCGTAGTGGGCGGCGTAGGTGCCGGTGGCACCGTTGATCTTGCCCAGGTATTCGGTGCGTTCGATGCGGTCCAGCTGGCGGGTCAGCCGCCAGGCGGTGACTGCCAGTTCCTTGCCCAGCGTCGTCGGCGTGGCCGGCTGGCCATGCGTGCGCGAGAGCATCGGCACGGTGCGCGTGGTCTCGGCCATGGCGCTGATCTGCTCCACCAGGGCCCGGGCCGCGGGGAGCCAGACCTTCGTCACGGCATCCTTCACCCCGACGGCATAGGAAAGGTTGTTGATGTCCTCGCTGGTGCAGCCGAAGTGCACCAGCGGGGTCAGTTCCTCGATGCCGATCCCTGGCAGGCGGCGGTTGATGTAGTACTCCACTGCCTTGACGTCGTGGACGGTGATGGCCTCGATCTCGGCGAGTTCGGACACCGAGTCGATGTTGAAGTCGGTGACGATCCGACGCAGTGCAGTGATCTTCTCGGAGCCCAGCGGCGACGTGCCCGGAAGCGCGGACCGCGAAGTGAGGTGGATCAGCCATTCGATCTCGACGTGGACCCGGTTTCGGTTCAGCGCCGCCTCGGAAAGGTGGTCGACCAACGGGGCCACTGCCGGACGGTACCGGCCGTCGAGGGCACCAAGTGCCAGCGGTTCTGATGCAAGGGAAGTGCGCGCGGGTTCAGCCATGGTGCCCATTGTTTCATGAGCCACGCCTCAGCGGGCACCGCATGACTCCACCCGGAGCGGGGTGTGCGCCCGATATCCACAAGGTCGACGGCGGGGCATGTGCTGCGCGGACGGTTCTTCTAACGTGGTGGTATCCGCGGCGATGCGGAGACCCCGGGCGGGGTCCCGACAGGGGAGGGGTGCTGGTGGACCGCGACGTGATGGAGGCCAGGACACGTCTCGCTCTGGGGGAGGTCTCCGAAGCGAGGGGCCAGCTGTTGGCTGCCCTGAACGTGGACTGGCGATCCCCGGCAGGGATGGCCTATCGCCGCAGACTCGAGGCGTGTCTGGGCCAACTCGATGCCCTGCCGCGCGAACTGGAGAGCGCCTTGGTCGCCTTCGTCAGCGAACGGGCGTCCGCGCTGGCGGGTACCCGATGAGGCATTTCAGCTCGGGAGGGTCTCCCAGCGCCGATTTCCAACTCGACGAATTCGAACGCGCCGCAGCACTGCTGGCCAGGGCGACCGAGCGGCTGATCGCGGTCCGGATGCTGATCACCACGGCCCTGGCCGATGCCGGGCCGCCGATCACCGCCGACGGCCGGATCGTCCCCTCCGCGGCCGAGGGGCATCTGCGCTCCGGGAACCAGCTGGCGATCGGAGTCGGGGACACCTTGGAAGGGTGCCGTTCCGGGCTTGAAGCCAGCCGGGCGACCTATGAGGATGCCGAACAACGGGCAGCCCTGCAGACCTACCAGCAACGTTCCGCCGCGCTGCCGGCTACCGTGCAGGACCGGATCGCCTCCAACCATGGTCATCCTGATTCGCAGACCACCGAGGACCTGATCAATGCGGCCCCCGGGTACGGACTCTCCTGGTTGCTGCTGGGCGGCTACCCCGCGTCGGATCCCTCGATGGCGGCGGCGTCCTCGGTGGTGGCACGCCTGGTGGGGGATCGGGACCATGGGGGCCCCTTCCGTGGTGGCGTGTCGGAACGGCTAGCCAGCGGATTGTCCGGGCTCGCCGCCGTGCGATGCATCTTCAATGTGAGGGACATCCGCGTGGCCGCCGTCTCGACGGCGGCTCCCGAGGCGTTCGGCGGCACGTTGCCGGACCTGTTGGAACTCCAACGCCGGGCGGAGGCGCAGGTATCGGGTGAGGGGGCGGTCCTGGTCACCACGACGCAGACGGCGCGAGGGCCCGCCCATGTCCTGACGATCCCGGGAACCCAGTCGGCCCGGGAGGGGAGGTACTGGGCCTCGACGAACCCCTTTGACGAGTCAGGCATTGTGGAGGGGATCGGGATGGGCAGTGGCTATGTGGCCCAGGCGGCGACCGAGGCCCTGGAATCGGCCGGGGCCCGCCCGGGGGAACGGCTGGTTATCACCGGATACAGCCAGGGTGGCATCCATGCGGCGAACCTGGCCGTGGATGAGGGCCTTGCTGCCAGGTACGACGTCGAATACGTCGTCACCACCGGATCGCCCGTTGGCGGCACGGCACTACCCGATGCCACGCGCGGGCTGCATCTGGAGCATGTCGATGACATGGTGCCGGGCCTGGATGGCAGACCCAATCCCGAGACCAGCAACCAGGTCACCGTGCACTTCGACGGGTACGCCCCGGATACCGACCTGGAGGCCGATGGGTTCGGGGCAGCCCACCAACTGGGCAACTACACACAGCTCTCCGGTGAACTGGCCACCAGCGATGACCCAGGCGTCGTGGAGGCCCGTACCGCTTTGGGGACCGTGTTCGCCGGCGCGACCACGGCGACCGTGACCACCGTGAAGCTTCGGCGTGCTCCGGCAGCAGGGCCACGCAAGGCGCGGATCAAACCGGTACGTCGCGCTCCGCGGCGTCCGAGGCGCCGGGCTCTGGATAGTGCCCCGCCGCATTAGGGACGGCGTGCGTTCCTAGCGTTCGTGGCGGTCAGGGACGACCCAACCGATCAGCGCCGAGACGATGCTGATGATGATCGCTCCCAGGACCGCGTCCCAGAAGAACGTGTCCACGTGCAGGCCGATGGGGGTGTAGCTGCTCAACCATGAGGTGAGCAGCAGCATGGCGGCGTTGATGACGATCGCGAACAGGCCCAACGTCAGGCAGGTGATGGGAACGGAAAGGAAACGAATGATCGGTCGGACCACCGCGTTGACGATCCCGAAGATCAGCCCGATGAACAGGTAGGCCAGCACCGTGCCCACACTGTCGTTTCCCGTGGCCTGGCTGGCGGCCGCGGAGCCGACGGTGATGCCCGGAAGCAACCAGGCGGCGGCAGCGAGGGCCAAGGCGTTGACGATGACTCTGACGATGAAGCGAAGCATCCTGCCATCTTTCCACATCTGCGCGCGTGAGGCCCGTGTCCGGACCCCACGGATCGGCGAGCCATGCCGGTCGCGGGCGACGGGGAAGGCCCAGGCGACGATAGGGTGGAGACATGAGCAATAAGAACCCCGCCACCCCCGTCAAGGTGCAACCGCGTCCGGTGCTGGACCTGCTTCCGAAGTATGCCGCGGGCAAGCCTCCGACCGCCGTATCCGGTCTGACCTCCTATAAAATGTCCTCCAACGAGAACCCCCTGCCCCCCGTCCCGGCAGTCATGGAGGCCATCCGTGAGGGAGTGGACTACAACAGGTATCCGGACCCGCTGGCAACGAAGCTGCGCGAGTCCCTGGCCGGATACCTCGACGTCCCCGCCGACGACATCGTCACCGGTGCCGGGAGCCTCGGTGCCTTGACCCAGATCCTGCAGACCTTTGCGGGCCAGAACGACGATGATGTCGCCGACGAGGTCATCTACGCCTGGCGCTCCTTCGAGGCCTACCCGATCGTCGTCCAGACCACCGGCGCGGATGCCGTGGAGATCCCGAACCTGCCCGACGGTCGGCATGACCTCGATGCCATGGCGGCCGCCGTGAACGCGCAGACCTCCGTCGTGCTGCTCTGCACCCCCAACAACCCCACCGGGCCGGCCCTGACGACCGCCGAGGTGGAGAAGTTCATCAACTCGGTCCCGGCGAACGTGCTGATCGTCATCGATGAGGCCTATAACGAGTTCGTCCGTCTCGAGGATGCCGTTGACGGCATCGAGATGTACCGGAAATACCCCAACGTCGTGGTCCTACGAACCTTCTCCAAAGCCCACTCGCTGGCCAACCTACGAGTCGGCTATTCCATCTCGCATCCGTCCATCACGCAGTACCTGCGCGTCATTGCCACCCCGTTCGCGGTGTCGAGCCTGGCCGAAAAGGCAGCTGTCGCCTCGATCGAGAACATCGACCAGGTTGTCGAAAGGGTACAACGCCTGGTCGATGAACGGACCCGTGTCGTGGAGGGTCTGCGGGCCATCGGCTGGGAGGTCCCCGACGCCCAGGGCAACTTCATCTGGCTCGATTTCGGCGCCGATACCCCCGACTTCGCCCGGATTGCCGACGAACAGGCGCTGTCCGTTCGTGCTTTCGGCAACGAGGGGCTCCGGGTGAGCATCGGCGAGGAGGGAGCCAACACGCGGTTCCTCGAGGTTTGTAGCAACTATCCAAAACGGCCCGCTGTTTCCTAGCCGGTAGCCAGTTCCGGCCCCGGGCCCGCGGGCCAGTAGGCTGGAGGGGTATTTCCGTTATATGCCTCCTGCCGAATTTATGCCGCAGGAGGCATATTTCTAAGTGAAGGGTACCCACGCGCATGACCTCAACCGCCCAGGCGGCCGCGGCAACGGACATGGTCCAGTTGCTGACGCCGGATGGAGAACTCGTCACCGATAGCGAGTATTCGCCCTATCTGGCGGATGTGGATGCCGGAAAGCTCCGCGACTTCTACCGCGATATGGTGCTGACCCGCCGTTTCGACGAAGAAGCCACCGCCTTGCAGCGGCAAGGACAGCTGGCCCTCTGGGTGCCGCTGCGTGGCCAGGAAGCCGCACAGATCGGTTCCGGCCGGGCCACCGAAGCGCGCGACTACATCTTCCCGACCTACCGTGAGCATGGCGTGGCCCTGACCCGCGATGTCGATTTCCCGCAAATGCTGCGCGTCTTCCGCGGCATCTCCAATGGCGGATGGGATCCACGCGAGAACAACTTCCACATGTACACCATGGTGCTGGCCGCGCAGATGCCGCACGCCGTCGGCTATGCAATGGGCATCCAACGCGACCAGACCGACTGGAACGAGGAACGGTTGGCCCAGGAGGGCACCGCCGTCGTCGCGTACTTCGGTGACGGAGCCTCCTCCGAAGGGGATACCCACGAATCGATGGTCTTCGCCGCGAGCAACCAGTCCCCGGTCGTGTTCTTCTGCCAAAACAACCAGTGGGCCATCTCGGTCCCCTTCGAGATCCAGTCCAGGGTGCCGCTGGCCGACCGTGCCGCCGGCTACGGCTTCCCGGGCATCCGAGTGGACGGCAACGACGTCCTGGCCGTACATGCGGTCACCCGGTGGGCGCTCGAGCACGCCCGTGGCGGCGGTGGCCCCGTACTGATCGAAGCGCAGACGTATCGGCGCAGCGCCCACACCACGGCGGATGACCCGACCAAATACCGCACGACCGAGGAAGAGGAGTCCTGGGACCTCAAGGACCCGCTGACGCGTCTGGAGAAGTACCTGCGGGCCGCGGAGCTCGTCGATGAGGACTTCTTCACCCAACTCTCCCAGGACGGGGATGAGATGGCTGCCCGGGTCCGCCGCGAGGCACTGGCCTTTCCGGAACCGACGCTGGCCCAGTCCTTCGCCAACGTCTACGCGGAAGCGCACCCACTGATCCGCGAGGAACTGGAATTCCATCGACGCTACGAGGCAGGCTTCACCGATGCCGAACCAGCCGCAACCCCTGAGCCCGGAGGTCCCCGATGACCAGGATGACCATGGCAAAGGCGTTGTCCTCCGGCCTGCGCCGGGTACTTGAGGAGAACCCCAAATCGCTGCTGATCGGTGAGGACATCGGCCGGCTCGGCGGCGTGTATCGGGTCACCGAGGGCCTCATGGCCGATTTCGGGACCGCCCGCGTCATCGACTCCCCGCTGGCCGAATCCGGCATCATCGGCACCTCGATCGGCATGAGCCTGCGCGGCTACAAGCCGATCGCCGAAATCCAATTCGACGGCTTCGTCTTCCCCGGGTTCAACCAGATCACGACCCAGCTGGCCAAGATGCGGGCCCGGTCGGAGGGTCGCTTCGGATCCCCCGTGGTCGTGCGCATCCCCTACGGGGGCGGCATTGGCTCCATCGAACACCATTCGGAGTCACCCGAAGCGCTCTTCGCCCATACGGCAGGCCTGCGCATCATCACCCCGTCGAACCCCAACGACGCCTACTGGATGATCCAACAGGCAGCAGCCTGCCAGGACCCGGTGATCTTCTTCGAACCCAAGCGCCGATACTGGCTCAAGGGCGACGTCGATACCGAGAACCCGGCGCAGGATGCCTTCAGCGCCCAGGTCATCCGCGAGGGGACCGACGCCACGATCGTCACCTACGGTCCACTGGTTCCGGTGGCCCTGGCCGCCGCCGACGCGGCTACGGAGGACGGGCGCAGCATCGAGGTTGTCGACCTGCGGTCGATCAGCCCGATCGACTTCGACACCATCACCGACTCCGTGCGAAAGACCGGCCGACTCATCGTCACCCATGAGGCCCCCACCTTCGGCGGCATCGGCGGGGAGATCGCCGCCCGTATCTCCGAGCGGGCGTTCCTCTCCCTTGAGGCCCCCGTGATCCGGGTGGGCGGATTCCACATGCCATACCCCGTGGCGAAGGTCGAGGACCAATACCTACCGGATATCGACAAGCTGCTCGATGCCGTGGATCGTTCGTTCGAGTACTAGATGCCCGGCACCCCGAACAGCATGCGCCCAAGGAGCCACCCATGAGTACCTTCAACCTGCCGGATGTCGGCGAAGGCTTGACCGAGGCCGATATCGCCTCCTGGAAGGTCAAGGCCGGTGACACCGTGGAGATCAACCAGGTCTTCGTGGAGATCGAAACCGCCAAGTCCCTGGTCGAGCTGCCCAGCCCGTATGCGGGGGTGGTGACCGAGTTGCATGCCGCGGAAGGTCAGGTCGTCGAAGTCGGCCAGCCGCTGTTCTCCGTCGACGAAGCCGGACAGTCGGTGACCGCTCCGCAGGAACCCGCAGCCGACGTCGCGCCGACACCGGCGGACGTCATTGATGAGCCGGTCGGGGAGACCGCCGGTGCACCCGACGTCCATCCGTCGGAGGAGGTAGCCCCCGGCCCGCTGGTCGGATCGGGACCGAAGGCGGATCCCGTCCGCCGGCGGCCCCGCACCCGTCCCGGACCGTCCGTGGCCCCGCCGGCGCCTGCGGTTCCCTCCGCGACTGCCGCCCCCGTTGGGCCGGCAGCTCCCAGGATCCCGGTCTCCCCGACGCCGGAAGCCGCAAAAACGCAGGCGGCCCCGGTGCAGGATCGGGTGTTGGCCAAGCCGCCGGTTCGCAAGATCGCCAAGGACATGGGCATCGAACTATCCCAGGTCCGTGGGACCGGAGGACAGGGGCAGGTCACCCGCGAGGACCTGATCTCCTACCAGCCCCCCAGCGGGACCTCATCGGAGCGGGTCACCCGTGAACCGGTGCGCGGGGTGCGTAAGGCCACCGCCAAGGCCATGGTGGAATCCGTGTCCACCGCCCCGCATGTGAGCATCTTCGTCGACGTCGACGCCACCCGGACGATGGAGTTCACCCAGCGACTCAAGAAGTCCCGTGACTTCGAAGGCATCAAGGTCTCTCCGCTGCTGATCCTGGCCAAGGCGGTGATCTGGGCCGCGGCTCGGAACCCGGGCGTCAATGCCAGCTGGGTGGATACCGAGCAGGGCGCCGAAATCCATGTCAAGCACTACATGAACCTCGGTATTGCCGCCGCGACGCCACGGGGTCTCATGGTTCCGAACCTCAAGGACGCCCAGGATCTGAGCCTGAAGGAACTGGCGCTGGCCCTGAACGACCTGACCACCACCGCGCGGGAGGGCAAGACCCGTCCCGAGGACATGCGCGACGGAACACTGACGGTGACCAACATCGGGGTCCTCGGCGTCGATACCGGAACCCCGATCATCAATCCCGGCGAAGTCGCCATCATCGCCTTCGGTACCATCCGACAGAAGCCCTGGGTGGTCGACGGGGAAGTCGTCCCCCGCTGGATCACCACCTTGGGTGGCAGTTTCGATCATCGGGTCGTCGACGGCGATCTGTCGGCACGCTTCCTGGCCGACGTCGCCGCGATCATGGAGGAACCGGCGCTACTGCTCGATTAGCCGCACCCCGCACGGGGTGTCGGACTTTGCCGAAGGACAACTGGAGAGGAACCCAACGTGGGAACTCGGACGCCGCCACTAGGCCCCGTCGAAAGCGTGGTGTTGTTGGACGCCGACCACCAGGAGATCGGCAGCGCCGACAAGGCGGAAGTGCACACGAGTATGACGCCGCTGCATCTGGCCTTCTCCTGCCATGTCTTCGACGCCGACGGGCGCGTCCTGGTCACGCGCCGGTCCCTGGCGAAGAAGGCCTGGCCGGGAGTGTGGACGAATTCGGTCTGCGGGCACCCGGGACCGGGCGAACCCCGCAAGGATGCCGTGCACCGCCGTGCCGGGTTCGAACTCGGCATGGAGCTGGGCGTCGTTGAGATGGTCTTGCCGGACTTCGCCTACCGTGCCGAGGATGCTTCGGGGGTTGTTGAGAACGAGTTCTGCCCGGTGTATTTCGCCCGGGCTGCCTCCGCCCCCGATCCTCGGCCCAGCGAAGTCGCCGAACACCATTGGGTGGCTCCGCAGGATCTTGTTGCCGCGGTCCGCGCCACCCCTTGGGCCTTCAGCCCCTGGCTGGTGTTGCAGATGAAGCAGCTGGAGTCCCGCGGCATCGAGTACCGGGGCCCCGACCCGGAACACACCTGATGACGGAGGGAAGGCAGCCAGTGCCTGAAACCACTGACGAACCCGCCCTGCATGGCGACGCGGCGACCGTCGTCCTGCTGCGCGATGCGCCCTGCGGGCTGGAGGTGCTGCTGCTGGAGCGACCCTCCCACCGGGGCTCCTTTGCCGGGGCCTGGGTCTTCCCCGGTGGTCACGTCGACCCGGAGGATCGGGAAGAAGTCCCGCGCGATTCCCCGGAACCCCTCGTCAGTGCAGCCCGGCGCGCCGGCGTGCGCGAAACCTGGGAGGAAACCGGTGTGGTCATCGCCCAGGAGGACCTGGCTACCCTGTCCGTCTGGACCCCGCCGCCCACCGTTCCGAAACGACTGCTCACCTGGTTCTTCCTGGCGACGGTGGAATTAGCGGCTTCACAACGGCTTCGGCTGAGTCCCGACGAGCATGTCGATCATGCGTGGCTGACGCCCGCCGAGGCCCTCGAACGGCATGCCGGCGGGGCCATGGAACTGGTCCCGCCCACGTGGATGACCCTGAGCTGGCTGACCGGTCACCGGACCGCGGTGGAGGCGGTTGCCGCAGCGCGGGCCACCGTGCCGGCGGACTTCAAAAGCGTGGGTGCCCGCAACGACGAGGGCCGCCGGATGGTGGCCTGGGCCGGCGACGAGGCCTACGACCTGGACGGCCTAGCCGGCCCTCCGGGCGCACGGAACCGCATCACCCTCGATGTCCGGCCGTGGTTCCACGAGCAGGTCAACGGCCGGCAGTGATCAGCTGGCGTCGATGGCGCGGTTCAACACGACCGCCAGACGCTTGATTCCCTCGTGGATCTTCTCCGGGGCGACGGCGCTGAAGGCCAGGCGCAAACGGTTGTTCGGCTCGTCTCCCGGGGTGAAGGCCGCCCCGGGAATGAAGACGACGCCGTCGTCGATGGCCTCGGCCAGCAACGGGTAGGTGTCCATCCCCTCCGGGAGGGTGACCCAGATGAAGAAGCCTCCGGTCGGCGTCGTCCACTGGACCCCTGCCGGCATGAGCTCCTCGAGGGCGGAGAGCATCGCAGCGCAGCGCTCGGCATACAGGCCGCGATAGGCCGAGATCTGGGCGCGCCAGTCATGTCCATCGAGGTAGCTGGTGATCAGCATCTGGTTCAGGGTCGGCGGGCAGAGCACCACTGCCTCGCTGGCCAGGTAGAACCTGCGGGTCAGATGCTCAGGCAGCAGGGCCCAGCCGATGCGCAGGCCGGGGGCCAGGATCTTGGAGAACGAGCCCATGTAGATCACGTCATCCGGGTTGTCCGCGCGCAGCGTCGGGTAGGGCTCTCCGTCGAACTTCAGCAGCCCGTAGGGGTTGTCCTCGAGGACCAGGATATTGGCCTCACGACAGATGTCGACGACTTCCTGTCGGCGTTCGACGGCCAGCGAGATGCCAGAGGGATTGTTGAAGTTCGGGATCGTGTAAAGGAACTTGATCCGCTTGCCGGTGGCCGTGACCGCGGCGATGCGTTCACGCAGCGCACCAGGGACCAGACCGTTCTCGTCCATCGCGACCGACTCCACCTGGATCTGGTGGGCCTCGAAGGTGTTTAGGGCCCCGACATAGGTGGGGTCCTCGCAGAGCACGACGTCGCCGGGATCGCAGAAGACCTTGCAGGCCACGTCCTGGGCTGACTGTGAACCGGTGGTGACCACGATGTTCTCGGGGTCGACGTCGGTGATGCCTTCCTCGGCCATGACGTCGCAGATATGCCGGCGCAGCTCGATGGTGCCCTTGCCGCCACCGTATTGCAGGGCGGTCAGCCCCTCCTTTGCAATCAGATGATGGGCCATCTGGCCGATCTTCTCCAACGGAAGCGACGAGAGGTAGGGGTTTCCGCCGGCCAGCGAGACCAGGCCCGGGCGCAACGAGATGTCGAAGACATCCCGGACGGCAGATTGCTTGATGTTGGCGGCACGTTCGGAGAACAGGCTCTCGTGCCGGGACGAGGCCTCCGCACGCTCGAGGGCAAGCTCCGATTCGGCGGGCAACGATTCGCGGTCCTGGGCGGTGGGGTTATCTGCTGTGTTCACCCTCACATCGTAACAACAGGGGTTCACCATGAGGCAACAGTTGTTACCGGGAAGATGTTTGTTCGGGAGCTTCGCTGCCGCTCTGCTCCGACTGCGGAGCTTCCGTCTGCCGGGAGGCCACCCAGGTGGCGACGTCTGCGGGCTTGATCCTGCGGTGACTGCCCCGGTACTCCACCGGGATGGTTCCCGCGTCGGTGAGGTTGCGCATGTAGGTGTTGGAAACCCCGGCCAGGCGGGCTGCCTGCGAGGTGTTCAGCCACCGCTCGGCGGTGCTGAGCACGATGGCTTCCCCCTCGGCCAGGCGGCCGAGCACGTCCAGGACGGCGTCCGCGGCCGCCGACGGCAGGCGCAGCGCCGTGCCGTTGACGAACACCGTGGCGTCGGCGGACTCGCCCAGCGCCCGGGCCAGATGGGCGGCGTCGGGCGCCGCCAGCGCCTCATGCTGGGTGGTCCTGGTCAAGGCAGTGGTCTCCTGTGGCATGAGACCATCATGCCCTGCCGACCCAAGCCTTGGGCGGATCGGTCCCGTATGGCAACCTCGAAGACATGCCGTTGAAAATCGCCCTGGCCCAGATCAACTCCACAGCCGACCTGGAGGCCAACTTCGATGTGGTCCGCGATCAGGCGACCCGGGCACGGGATGCCGGCGCCGCCGTCGTGGTCTTTCCCGAAGCCACCATGTGCGCCTTTGGCAACCCGCTAACCGAGGTGGCCCAACCCTTGGACGGGGACTGGGCCCGGCGGATCCGCGCATTATCGGCCGAATTGGGCATCGTCACGGTCCATGGGATGTTCACCCCCGGCGAGGAAGGACGCGTGCGCAACACGTTGCTGGCCACCGGGCCCGGGGTGGAGACCAGCTACGACAAGATCCATCTCTACGACGCCTACGGCTTCGCCGAATCCGATGCGGTGACCGCCGGGGACTCGATCGCCACCTTCGGCATCGACGGCGTCGTCTTCGGGCTTTCCACGTGCTACGACGTGCGCTTCCCCGACCTGTTCCGGGCCACCACCGCGGCCGGGGCCGTGGTCAACATCGTGTGTGCCTCCTGGGGTGACGGTCCCGGCAAGGCCGAGCAGTGGGACACCCTGGTTCGCGCCCGCGCCTTGGACACGACGACGTTCGTCGTCGCCTGCGACCAGGCAGACCCTGCAGCCAGTGGGCGCCCGGCCACGGACAGCACCCCGCTGGGCGTCGGGCACAGTGCCGTCATCTCCCCGCTGGGCGCCACGTTGGCCTCCGGGCAGACCGGCCCACGACTCACCATCGTCGACCTCGAGGCCGACGACGTCGAGCAGGCCCGGAGGAAACTGCCAGTGCTGGCCAATGCACGCCCGGTCGGCGCCCATGGCCGGGCGGCAGCGGCCGGTAGCGCTCCGGTCCACGGGCGGTAACGCCACCGGAATGCTTGGGTGGGGTTCGGCGATGCCCTACTCTGGTGAACAACGGTCTAAAGAAAGTACTGACCACTGCGCAAGTGCCGCGAGCCACCACCCCTGGCCGGGCTCCGCAGAGCAGGGCAGACTGCCCTTCGCGTGACGACCCGGTCGCCGGAGACGCGCAGTCCGCGGAATCCGCGCCAGGCCCGCTTCCCGATCAGCAGACTTTCTCCAGGAGCATCCACATGTCCACCACGACCACCCCTGAAACCACCCCCGGCCCCACGAGGCCTGTGAGCACCGAGGACGTCTTCACGGCCCATGAAGGCGGCAAGCTTTCCGTCGAGTCCACCATGGCCTTGGATTCCACACGCACCCTGTCCATCGCCTACACCCCGGGGGTCGCCCAGGTGTCCCGGGCGATCGCCGAGGATCCCGCCAAACACGCCACCCACACCTGGGCCTCCCGGCTGGTGGCCGTGGTCTCCGATGGCACCTCGGTGCTGGGGCTGGGCAATATCGGTGCCGCGGCATCGCTGCCCGTCATGGAGGGCAAATGCGCATTATTCAAGGAATTCGGCGGTTTGAATTCCATTCCCCTGGTGCTCGAGACCACCGATGTCGACGAGATCATCGAGACCCTGATCCGGTTGCGTCCCAGCTTCGGGGCGGTCAACCTCGAAGACGTCTCGGCGCCGCGCTGCTTCGAACTGGAGGAGCGCCTCATCGAAGCCCTGGACTGCCCGGTGATGCACGATGACCAGCATGGAACCGCAGTGGTCGTCCTGGCTGCGTTGACCAACGCGGCCCGTGTGGTCGGCAAGGAACTGGCCGACCTGCGGGTGGTCGTCTCCGGTGCCGGGGCCGCAGGCATTGCGATCACCGAGATCCTCATCAACGTCGGCATCGGGGACGTCGTGCTGGTGGATTCGCAGGGGGTCATCCACCGCGACCGGAACGACCTGAACCCGATCAAGGCGAGGTATGCGGCCATCACCAACGGCGATTCCATCATGGGTGGGATCCGCGAAGCCCTCGACGGGGCCGACGTCTTCATCGGTGTCTCCTCCTCGAAGGTCCCCGCGGAGGACCTGGCGAACATGAACGACGGCGCGATCATCTTCGCGCTGTCCAATCCGGATCCCGAGGTCATGCCCGAAGTCGCCGCCCGCTACGCAGCCGTCGTCGCCACCGGCCGCAGCGACTTCCCGAACCAGATCAACAACGTGTTGGCCTTCCCGGGGATCTTCCGCGGTGCCCTGGACGCCTCGGCGCGGCGCATCACCCCGGAGATGAAGATCGCTGCGGCCAGGGCCATCGCCGAACTGGTTTCCGAGGACCTGGCTCCCGACTTCATCGTCCCCTCGCCACTGGACCCGAGGGTGGCTGCCGCAGTCGCCGCAGCCGTGCAGGACGTCGCCTCCAGACAGTAGATCCGTGCCGCGGCCGGTCCTACTCGTCCTCGGAGGAGTGGAGCCGGCGTCGTGCGCTGAGGAGGTCGATTTCGGGCCGGCCCGCGACCATCCGTTCGATGCCGTCGAGGACCTCGATGGCATGGGCGGCGTCCGCGGCAACGACACCGGCGCTCAAACCGGCCCGACGGTGCAGGTCCTGATGGCTGGTTTCGGCGATGGATACTTCGAAGCGTCGCCGCATCTCGGCCAGAAGGGGACGGACGACGGCGCGTTTGGCCTTCAGTGAGTGCACATCGCCAAGCAGCACGTCGAATTCAATCCAGCCGAACCACATGCCCCCATCCTGCGTCATGCCGGTGGAAGGGCCAAGGGGGTGGGGCCCGGCAATCGGCAGGGTTCGATGTGCGTTCTATCACCCGAATCCCGTGCTAACATGCGCGCGCACTCTTCAACAGCGCTCCTTCTTGTTACTGTTCAGTTCATGACTTCGAGCAACCCGCCTGAATCGACCCTGCAGCCGCCGGCACCGCCGCCCTCCACCGGGAAGCGCCGCGACCCGGGGGGAGCACCGATCAACAAGATCGTCTTCTTCGGTGCCGCGATCGGCGTCGTGGTGTTCGCCCTCTGGGCGATGATCTTCCCCGACAACGCCGACCTCGTCATTGGTACCGCCGTGGAATGGGTCGGCGCGACCTTCGGCTGGTACTACTCGGCAGTGATCGTGCTGGTGCTGGTGTTCGTCATCGCCGTGGCCATCAGCAAGATGGGCAAGATCCGGTTGGGGCCGGACCATTCGCGGCCCACGTTCAACCTCTTCACCTGGACCGCCATG
>JBBSRM010000025.1:0-20078 GCA_038243055.1 Actinomycetales bacterium | reverse complement strand
CATCGCCATCTTCTTGGGGAAGGCGTTGGAATAGTCCTGGACATGTGCCGTGAGCTTCTGACCCGGCAGGTCGGCAAAAGCCGTCCCGGTTCCGGCGCCCTCGAACCAGAGATCAGGATCGACCGTGTTGTAGGCGATCCATTCGGTGGTATCGACCGGGACCTGGGCCCCGGACTCATCGGCGTTGTACTGGCTCCATGTGCTGACCCGGTACTGGACCTGGCCCGAGGAATCCTCGGTCAGTCCCAGGGCATCCAGTGAAACCGGCAGGCTCACTGCACTGGTGTCGAACGTGTTGGAGTCCGTCTCACCGGTCAGGCCGTTGGTCGGCCACAGGTCGACCTGCTCGCCGGTCTTCAGATCCTGCGTTGCCGCCAGATCAAGATCGAGCCCATCGACATTGGAGTTGTACGTGACGAAGTCGGGCTTGCCGTCCCCATCGGTGTCGATTTCCACGTTGATCTCCGTGCCGCCGGCCAAATGGGCCCAGTTGCCGTAGGTGCTGATCCCGAAGTTCAGCAGACCGTCGGAGATCCCGTTGGACGGGGCATCGGAAGCGGCACCGACATACTGCAGATCCATCGAGCGGGCGCCCGGGATCTCGTCGATGGCCTTGGGCAGCTTCTTGCTCGTGGCCCCGAGTTCGAACGCCGAGACCAGCGACAGGACACGCTCGTCACCGTCGCCGGTGAGCAGGCCCTTGCCCTTGAGCGTCACCGGTGCGGTGACCTTGCCCTTCTTGGTCTTGATGTTGTTGCCCTTCACGGACATGTTGCTGGCCGCCTTGGGAGCCGCCTGGACGGGAACCCGCAGTGCCGGCTGGCCCTTGGCCCGCAGTTCGATGCGACCGGTGGCGTCGGCGAGGTACTGGCGGTTCAGGCCCAGCTGCTGCTTCTCCATCGTCGGGTCCATGGTCTTGGCGAACTTCTTGGGGTTGATGGTCAGGGTGACCTTGACCTTCTTGGACTTGCCCGGCTGGATGCTGACCTTATCGGTGCTCAGTGAGTACGAAGCACCGGGGATCGTGGTCGAGGGCAGGTAGTCCAGACGGTAGTGCTGGGTCCACTTGGAAGTGTTCTGCACGGTGATCGAGCTGGTCTTCTTGATCTTCTTCTTGCCCATCTCCACGACGCCGAACGAGAGCGTCGTCAGATCCGGTGCATCCGTGGCGAACGCGTAGGCGGGGGTCTTGATCGCCGCATCGGCGATCACACGGCCGGATCCGACGCGGTTCGGGCCGAAGGTCTCGCCGTTAGCTGCGGTGACGTCGGCAGTTGCCGTGTTCATCACCATCGACTTGACCTGGTAGGCGCTGTAGTTGCCGGAACCGGCCACCAGGGCGGCGATGCCCGCGGTCAGCGGGGTGGACATCGAGGTGCCGGTCATCACGGCCGGGCCGTTGCCGGTACCCACGCCTGCCGAGCCGATGAGTGTGCCCGGTGCGGCAACGTCTGGCTTGACGACACCGTTGGAACCGTGGACCCCGCGTGAGGAGCTGGAATTCAGCGTGTCCAAGGCACCGGATTCGCCGGAGGCGGTTCCGATGAGGTCCTTATCGAGCTGGAGCTTCAGCGTGCCGGCCTCGGCGGCCGGACGCAGCTTCTTGGAGTAGTCCTTATTCAGCTGCATGCCCGGGATCGTGGCGTTGCCGCCGATTCCCGCATCGAACACGCTACGCGGGGAATCAAGGACGACGCCGGCGCCGCCGGCGGCCTCGATGTTGTCGAAGCGGGTGGTCGAGCCACAGGGGAAGTCACCATTTTCCTCCCACTGGATCCAGACCCACTTGTCCTTGAAATCGGTTCCATCCGGGAAGGCGTCGCAACCGAACTTATTCGAGGCATCAGCGACGACGACCTCGCCCGTGAGCTGTTCCTCGGAAGCGGAGGTGTAGTCGAAGTTGGCCGAGTACTGGCCGGCAGCGGTGCCGGCAACATCTTCGGGAGCCAGGACCTTGGCGCCATCGAGGGTGATTTTCGAACCCACGGTGTTGGCCACGGTCAGCGAGGAGCGGGCGTTGCCCGGCGAGCCGCCGACATCGGTCACGTCACCGGCGTTGCCGGAAGCGACGACCGAGAGGATTCCCAGTTCGGCCAACGCGTCGACGATGTCGTTCTCCGGATCATCCACGGGGGAGTGATCCGAACCGAGCGACATGTTCACGACCTGCGCGCGGTCGCTGAAGTCGCCGTCATCGTTGGGGTCCAGCACGTAGTCCAGGGCCTGGCCCACCACGGAGGAGGATCCTCCACAGCCGAAGACGCGGATGCCCACGAGCTGGGCTTCCGGCGCCGAACCGGGGCCGATCTTCATGGAGGAGACGGACTTGGCATCGAGCTTGGAGTAGTCGCCGTCGAACGTCTTGCCCTTGGCGTCCACGCCGTACCCGGCGGCACTGCCGGAAACGTGGGTGCCATGGCCTGCGGCCTGGCAGTCCAGTGGGTTGGCGTCCGGTTTCGGGACGGGCTGATAGGTCGGGGAGGACGGATCGGCGTTGTAGTCGTCGCCGACCAGGTCCCAGCCGCCGATGAACTTATCCGGATCGATCAGACCCGAGCCAGCAGCGGGCAGGTCGTTGGAGGTTTGTGCCTTCTTATAGGCCTCCACGGTGCCGGGCCCGCCGAAGTCCGCATGCGTGTAGTCGACGCCGGTGTCGAGTACGGCAATGGTGACCCCTTCGCCGGTCTGGTCCAGGCCGGACCAGGCGTTGAGTGCCTTGGTGTCGATGACCGAGCCCTTATTGGTGGGGGACTTCGGTACGACGGCGGTGATCTTCACGACGTCGGAACGCTTGGAAAGGGCGCGCAGGGCGTCTGCGTCACCGCGCAAAGCGACGCCGGGAAGGGCGTTCGTCGTGGTGTAGACGACCTTGGATTTGGAGGCCTTCGCCGCAGAAGCACCCTGCGACTCGATGTTCTTGCGGATCTGTTTGACCTTGGTCTTGTTCTTGACCGGGGTCGATTTGCTCCGGGCGACGTTCGAGGACTGGGTCGCCGCGAAGGCGCCTTCGCCACTGAACTGGACGTAGGCGGTGACCTCGCCCTTCTTGCTGACCATGGGGCCTGAAACCTTCAGGTCCTGCAGCGTCTTGATGTCCTGCTGATCCAATGAAGAACCCCCGAAGGCCTGTGCTTGGCTTCCGGGGGTTGAGTTGATGTCCTTCGGTGCGGCGTTGGCCGGAACCGACATGGTGGCAGCCAGGGCTATGCCTGAGACCGCAGCCACGACGGAACGGGCCAGCCGTGGCCGATGCGAGTGATTCATGATGCTCCTTGTAACCGATTGGGCGGCTTCGGGGCACCAACGGGGCTGTTAACCCTGAGCGCCCCACGCCATAGCCTAAGTGACTGTCGTCACAAGTCAAGGAGTTGCTTTAGAGTTTTTGCTTCGCCGGAACCGCGCTGTTGGCGCGGTTTTCGTGTCAAGAACCCGGGGTGCGAGGCGCGACCCGGGGGCGCGTCGGACCCTACTGTCCGGTATCAGGGGTGGACCTATGACACGCCGACCTCCGGCAGGTCGCCACGGCGGGGTCCGAGGGAGACGGATCGCAAACTTTCAACAAACTGTTGTCATGAGGCCACAACCCGTGTGGACTACGGGGTAAGCATGATGTGAATCGGCGTCGGATGGAGGGGCAGCGCAGCAAAAAAACGTGGCGACGACTCCTCGACGAGGTGTCGTCGCCACGAGCGTTCCTCGGGGCTGGTCAGACGGTGATGCCACCCTGCCAGAGGGCATCGAACGGCGCGTGGGAGGCCATCCGGTGCTCAATGCCTGCGGTGACGAAGGCCTTGGCGGTCCGGGCGGCTTCCAGCGGGGTGGCCCCCTTGGCCAGCTCTGCGGTGACGGCAGCAGCCAGCGAGCATCCGGCGCCGGAAACGGCGACTTCACCGATCTTGGGTGCGGAGAGGATCTCGGTGGTCGTTCCGTCGTGGAAGACGTCGACGGCGTCGGTACCGGCCAGGCGGATTCCACCCTTGGCCAAGACTGCGGCTCCGCTGGCTTCGTGGATGATGCGCGCGGCACGCTCGAGGTCCTCGACGCTGTTGATGGTGATACCCGAAAGGGACTCGGCCTCGAAGTGGTTCGGAGTGACGAACGTGGCCAATGGCAACAACGTGGATTTCAGCGACTGGTCGGTATCCAGCGCGTGCCCGGGCTCCTGGCCCTTGCAGATCAATACGGGGTCGAGCACGACGTTCTTCCAGTCTTGTGAGCGCAGTGCGGCAGCGACTGTGTCGATTGTTGCGGGGCTGCCCATCATGCCCAGCTTCACCGTGTCGAGCTGGCCGGAATAGCAGGCCTGGATGGCCTCGAGCTGGTCGGCGATCACCTGGGGTTCGACGGGGACGAAGCGGTGGTCCCATCCCTGTTTCGGGTCGAAGGAGACGATGCAGGTCAGTGCGGCGATCCCGAAGGTTCCCAGCTGCTGGAATGTCTTCAGGTCGGCCTGCGCGCCGGCCCCGCCGGTGGCTTCGGAGCCGGCGATGGTCAGCGTGATGGCCGGGGACGAATGCTGTTGGGTGGAAGTCATACTCCCATTTTAGGCTGTTTCGTCGCGTTGAACGTTGCGGACGACCCCGATCACGTCATCGATGATGTGCCGAACCACCGGCAGCCGGGACAGAACGGCGAGCCGGGCCATCAATGCCGCGGCGTTCGCCGCCAATCGACGGCTGCGACCGGTGCCGGGCGAGGAGTCATAGGCCCAGAAGATGATCAGGCCGCGTTGGACCAGCCAGAGCAGCTCGGGCAGATCGTCGCGGATCGCCAGGGGCGGACGGGGCAGCGAAGCGGCGACCGCCTGGCGCCACAGGACGAACTCCTTAGCCCGGGTCACGTCCGCCGTGGTGGCGGTATCCGGGCTCATGGCCGCGCGGATCAGCACCGAGCCGAAATCGTGGAACGGGGTCACGGCGTCCAACGCCGCATCCAGGACGATCCCGATGTTGTCCTGCAGGTTGTTGCCCGAAAGCAGCAGTGGCCGGGCGGCCCGCAACTGTTCATCGATCAGGCCGCGGGCCAGCTCCTGGACCAGGTCCTCCTTGGAGGCGAAGTGGTAGTAGGCGTTGCCCGGGGAGACCCCGGCTTCTGCCGCGATGGCGCGCATCGTGGTGCGTTGGAACCCGTCACGGGAGAGCAGTGCGAGGGCGGCATCCTGGATCCGTGCGCGGGTGAGGGCCGATTTATTGGTCTTCGGTTCCATCATTTCCTCGCCATCGCCGGGATCCAGCCCACCATAGCAAGTTTTGAACATGTTCAAAATAGCTAGTCACCGTGTATTCCCGAGGGAACAGCCCTTCAACGGCAGACATGGGAGAATGGAAGGTGTCAAGTGCTAATACAGCGGGCGGCGGACCCGGGGCGACCCGGAGCGCCCTGCCTGGCGAACCACTTCCAGAAGGGGAACAACCTCATGCGCGCCATCTCAGGCGACTCCGTCAACACCCTGCCCACCGAGCCGGCGGGGGGACGCGCCCGCCAGGCCGTCTTCGCCTCCGCCGGTAGTCCCTACTTCTCAGCAGTGCTGGCCCTGATGGTCGTGGTGGTCATCCTCTCCAACATCGGAGCGACCAAGGGGGTGGCCTTCGGGCCGATCATCACCGACGGGGGCTTCTTCCTCTTCCCGCTGGCCTACATCCTCGGCGACGTCGTCAGCGAGGTCTACGGCTTCAAGGCAGCCCGCCGGGCGATCATCATCACCTTCCTCCTGGCAGCGTTCGCCACGTTCTGCTTCTGGGTGATCATCATGCTTCCCGCAGCGGATTTCTACCACGGCCAGGAGGAGCTGGAGCGGACCCTGGGCCCGGTCTGGCGGATCGTAGGAGCCTCGCTGTGCGGGTTCCTGGTCGGCCAGACACTGAATTCGTATGTACTGGTGCGGATGAAGGACCGTTTCGGTGAGAAGGGACTGGTCGGCCGCCTGATGGGTTCCACCGGGGTGGGTGAGTTCGCCGACACCCTGATTTTCTGCTCGATCGCCGCGTCGGTGATCGGTATCGCCGACGCCGGCCACTTCATCAACTACGTGCTGGTCGGGTTCGTCTACAAGACGGGCGTGGAGTTCCTTTTCGTGCCGATCACCACGTTGGTCATCCGCTGGTTCAAGCGCCACGAGCCGACCTACGGCCAGACCCGGGCCTGAGGCGACGCCGGTACGCTGGGCAGTATGAATACGCAGGACGCACCGTTGCTGACCGCCCGGGAACTGGTCGCCGGCTATGGCGAATTCGAGGTCTGCGGGCCCCTTGACCTGGTGTTCGATCGGGGCGACGCCTTGGGCATCGTCGGCCTGAACGCCGCGGGGAAGTCCACCCTGCTGCGCACCCTCATCGGCCGCCAGCCCCCGCTCGCCGGCCGGGCCTCGGTGCTCGGGGTCTTCACCGATGACACCTCCCACATCCACCGACGCATGATCTCCGCAGTATTCGACGAAGACGCGTTCTTCGACTCGCTCACCGTCGAGGAACACCTGCAGCTCATCGCCTCGGGCCACGACGTCCCCGACGGCCAGGAAGCGGTGGAGCGCGAACTCGAGTTCTTCGAACTCACCGCAGCGAGGAACGCCCTGCCCGGGGCGCTCTCCTCGGGCCAACGCCGCCGCCTGCTGCTGGGTGCCGGGATGATCCGACCCAGCGAGCTGCTGGTCCTGGACGAGCCCGAACAACGCCTGGACCCGCCGATGCGTGCCAAGCTCGCCGTACGGTTGCGTGCCCGGATCGACGATGGCGGGGCCGTCCTGCTGGTCACCCACGACGCCATCCTGCTCACCACGGTGGTGGACCAGTGCCTGATCGTCGACGACGGATTGCGTTTCGCCACCGCAGCCGAAGGCGCCGCGGCCATCGGCGGGGCATGAGCACCCACCCCGCGGGGCCGGTACCGTCCCTGCCGACCTGGGTGCCGGACGGCCCGCCATCGGATTTCGACCCGGTCCGCGCCACCCATCGGCTACGCCGGGAGCATCGGTGGGCCGAGAGGTACGACCGGTGGGGCGATATCTACATCACCATCTTCGGGGTGGTCATCCTGCTGGCCTTCGCGCTGGGACTGGTCCAGTTCCTGGCCCAGAGTCTGCGCGAGGCGGCAGCCGAATCATTGGTGCGTGAGGGCATCGCCGTCGTCCCGGGGGCCGACGCCGGTTCGGCACTGCTGTTGCTGGCCCTGCTCGCGGTGGCCTCGATGTTGAGCCGGATGGGGCCTGTGGCCGTGGACCGGGCCCAGGGCCTCTGGTGGTTCTCGCTGCCGGTGGACCGGGTTCCGATGCTCGCCCGGCAACTGCGGAACCGGTTGGGCTGGGTCTTCGTCGTCGGAGCCGTCCTCTGGTTGCCGCTGGGGCTCTCCGCCGGAACCGCCTCACGGTACGGATACTCCGGTCCGCCGCTGGGGGAACTGGCCGCAGGCAGCGTCACCCTGGGCGCCGAATTCGTGTTGGTCGGTCTCTTGGCGGCGGCCGGGCAGGTCCTGCATGTGCGCCGGGTGATCGGGCGGGGGCTGCGTCTGATGGGCGTCCTGGTCGTGCTGGCCTATGCCGTGGATGCGATCACCCGGGCCGCCGGGACGGCCCGGTTCCTGACGCCGGGGATCTGGGCGGGCCTGCCGTCGGCGTGGCCGTCCACGGGTAGTTGGTCCATCCCCGCGATCCTGCTGCTGGTGTCCGTCCTGGGGTGGGTGGTGGTGCGCCCGCTGCTGGGGCGGATCCCCACGTCGGAACTGCTGGACGCCGGCGGGATCAGCGGACAAGCAGGGAACTCGTTGGCCCTGCTCGATGCCCGTTCACTGGCCGGGTCCTTCGCCCGCGGCCCCCGCCGACGGAGCCATGTCCGTGACCTGTGGCCCCGCGTGATGCCCGTGCGCTTCACCGGCTCCCCGGTCCGGGCGCTGCTGCGGGCCGAAACGCTGGTCCTGCTGCGTACCGGTTCGGTATGGGGACGACTGCTCATCAGCCTGGCCCTGCTGGCCGGGACCGTGACCGCCCACGGTGGAGGCACCGCCGTCGTGCTGTGTGTGGCCATCGCGGTGGCGGCGGCCCTGGCCGGTCAGGCGGCCGGAGCCGCGGCGACCGAGGCGGCCCGGGTGCCGGGGCTGGATGCCCTGCTGCCCATC
Organism: Actinomycetales bacterium; assembly: GCA_038243055.1. Classification (GTDB taxonomy): domain Bacteria; phylum Actinomycetota; class Actinomycetes; order Actinomycetales; family Micrococcaceae; genus Arthrobacter_H. The sequence continues at coordinate 11,972 of JBBSRM010000025.1, read as the reverse complement.
GACGCGGTCACCGCGCGCAGGGCCCACGGGCTGCTTCCAGCGATCGTGCTGAGTGTTTGGGGCGGGCTGGCCGGGACCATCCTGGGCTGGGCGCTGGCCGGACCGGGCGCGCCAGGCCACTGGATCCTGCTGGCCGGAATCGGTGCGCTCTGCGGGATCGGTGTGGCGGGAGGAGCCCTGCGGCTGGCCTACCGTCCCGAACTGGACTGGGATGCGGTCATGCAACGCCAGATGTTCGGCCGGGGCGCCGGTCCGCTCATCGGCCATGCCGTCCACGGGCTGGAACTGATGCTCATCGCCGTCGTCCCCATGGCTCTGGCAGTGTTGGGGGCTTCGGTCCCAGTCGTGCTGCTCGTCGTCGCCGCGGGCGTCGGGCCGACCGGATGGTTCGCCGGAACGTACCTCCGGCAGCCGGCCTAGAGGCCCTGGGGGTCGGGGGCGCCGGTGTAGTAGGCGCCCAGCGTGGACGCCTTCAGTTCGGCGAACGTGCCGGTTTCGATCGCCTGGCGGGCCCGATCCACCAACGAAACCACGAAGTACTCGTTGTGGATCGAGATCAGGGTGTGGCTGACCAGTTCCTTGGCCTTGTACAGGTGGTGGATGTAGGCGCGGGAATAATGCGTGCAGGTGTAGCAGCCGCAGTCTTCCTGCAAGGGGGTGAAGTCGGCGCGGTACCGGCGTCCCGAGAGGTTGAAGCGGCCGTTGGCGGTGTAGAACGCCGAGTTGCGGGCCACCCGGGTGGGGGAGACGCAGTCGAAGGTATCGGCACCGTTCTCGATGGCCGTGAAGATGTCATCGGGTTCGGAGATGCCCAGCAGGTGCCGGGGCTTGTCCTCGGGCAGCTCCTCGGAGCACCAACCGACGATGGTGCCCAGGTTCTCCTTCTCCAGCGCGCCACCGATGCCGAAGCCGTCGAAGGGCATTTCCCCGAGGTCCCGGCAGGCCTTGCGTCGCAGGTCCTCGTACTGGGCGCCCTGGATGACCCCGAAGAGCGCCTGGTAGGGCTTGGGGTCGCGCTCGTCGGTGAGCCGGAAGTGTTCCACGATGCAGCGTTTGGCCCAGCGCCGGGTCCGCTCCAGGGATTCGACCTGGTAGCCGCGCGAATTATGCAAGGTCGTCAGCTCGTCGAAGGCGAACATGATGTCCGCGCCGATCCGGTGCTGCACGCCCATGGAGATCTCCGGGGAGAAGCGGTGCCGGTCGCCATTGAGATGGGATTTGAACCAGACCCCGTCCTCGTCGACATTGGCCAGGCGTTCCTTGCCGGGGGCCACTTGATCGTCCCCGCCTTCGGCCGTGGAACCCTGCATGTCGATGACCTTCTTGAACCCCGAGCCCAGGCTCATCACCTGGAAGCCCCCCGAATCGGTGAACGTGGGGCCCGGCCAGTTCATGAACGTCCCCAGCCCGCCGGCGGCGTCGAGGATGTCGGAACCGGGTTGCAAGTACAGGTGGTAGGCGTTGGCCAGCACGGCCTGCGCGCCGAGGTCCGCGACGGCTTCGGGCAGCACGGCCTTCACGGTGGCCTTGGTCCCCACGGCAATGAAAGCCGGCGTGTGGATGTCGCCGTGCGGGGTGCGGATGGTGCCGGTGCGTCCCAGCGACCGGGAGCCGTCGGCATTGGTCAGCCGGGTGCCGACCTCGAAGGAGAACGCGGTTTGGCGTGGATGCGGATCCATGGCAGTCGATGGGGCCGACGACGGTGCCCCGGTGGCGGAGGCGGGGGTCGTCACATCAAGGGGGGAATCGGTTTCAGGCACCCCACCATTTTGCCCCATGCGCGCCGGCCGTTGTGACGAACGAGCCATCCGTGGCCTGCGGCTCGAGGGGAGGCGGGTCATAGGGTGGTTGGAGACAACAACCCAGGAGGGCCCGTGGATGACTCGTTGACCCTGCGTCGACTGCTGACGTTGGGGCCCGGGGACAAGGACCCGTGGATCGGGGTGCGCTGCGCTCTGGGCGTGTTCCTGCCCTTGGTCGTGCTCTTGGGCTTGGACCGGTTGGACCTGGCGATCTTCGCGATCTTCGGGGCCTTCACCGGCATCTTCGGACGCGTTCCGGGACACCGTGACCGGCTGCGCTCGCAGGCCAGCGCCGGTGTGCTGTTCGTGGTGCTCATCGGTGCCGCCTGGACCGTGAACGTGCTCCTGGTCAACCATGCTTCGCCGGCCGGCGGATGGGTGATCGTGGGGTTGACGACACTGGTGGCCTGGGCCTGTTCGCTGGCCACCGGATTCGCCCAATTGCGGCCCGCCGGGTCGCTGTTCCACATCTTCTGCTTTGCCGCGATCGCTTCCATTCCCGAGGTTCCCGGACTGGGAGTGGTCCTGGCCACCGCAATCGCCACCGTGACGCTCAGCGTGGTCATCGGCCAGGTGGGACGCATCTCCACCTCGCGGCGTACCCCGTGGAACGTCGGCGGGCTGCGACCGCAGAGCCCCGCGGTACAGACGGCCATCCGGGTGGAATCCATCGGGTATCTCGTGGCCGCGGGCCTGGCCGGGACGGTCGCCCTGCTGATGGCCCCGGTGCTGAGCACCGGACACCCCTACTGGGCGATGGTCGCCGCCGTCGTCCCCCTCGTCGGGCACACCACCCGCCACCGCATCGCCCGCGGCCTGCACCGGGTGCTGGGGACGCTCGCGGGCCTGGGCATCATGGCGCTGATCATCGTGGCCGACCCGAACCCGTGGACGATCATCCTTTTCCTCGGGTTGGCCCAGTTCGGCGCCGAAATGCTCATCACGCGGAACTACTTCTGGGCGCAGGTCTGCGTCACTCCGCTGGCATTGGTGGGCACCGCGCTGATGGCGGGCATGAGTACGCAGCTGCTCTATGACAGGATCCTGGAGACGGTCATCGGATCCGTCATCGGGGTTGGCGTCGCACTGCTGGGCTCGGCGCTCAGCCGGCGACGGCCCTTCGCCGCGACGGGCAGCTGAACCGCGTTAGCCGTGCGCCCCGGCGTCGTCCGCTGCCTGCTCGGCCTCCTGCTGTCCCGGGCCGTCCAAGGAGCGCAGGGTCTGAAGTTCGTTGTCGATCATGCGCTGCAACTCGTCGCGGGCCAGGGCACGCGAACCGCCGTGCGCCAGCAGATACAGCAGCGCGTCGAGCCGTTCAATCCGCCAGGAGCGGATGGCCACGGCGTCCTGGGCGGCGGTGGCACGGTGGATCTCCCGGTCGAAGAGGTTAGGCTCGTCGAGTTGGCGCTGGCGTAGCTCGGCCGTGAGCTTGTCCTTCAGCGGGTCCTCCTCAATGTGGTCGGTGACCCGCAGCGACTCCGAATACCGGTGCGAGGCCTCCGCGTCGCCGTCGGTGGCCGAAAGATAGGCGGCAATCGCCAGGGCCGACTGGATGGATTTCCAACGGCCGAAGTTCCCATCGAAGGGAAGCTCGGTCAGCACGCCCAGGGCCCGCCAGACGTTCGGCTGGTCGTCGAGCTCGACGAAGAGCAGATGGGCCAGATCGCGGACGTCCTCCAGCTGGGCGCCGGACTTCGGGTTGAAACCGCGGCTGAGCTTGGCGATGGGTGCCAGCACCCGCTGGTCCCACGGGTACTCGCGGGCGATGGAGATCAGGATGGCCTCGGGCGAGCCGTCCTCCACCGGGATCACCGTCAACTCGTCCAGCGTCGCCTCCGGCGGCGGCTCGGCGGTATGGACGCGGATGGTCGAGCCATGGGCGATGGTGACCTTCTGGCCGTTGTCCAGTGTGGCTTCGATGTAGGCCGGGGTGCCGAAGCTGTCCGGGACGGTCCTGACACTGGTCACCGGCAGGCTCGGGGCGCCCGTCCGGGTGATGAACCGGTTTCCGGGCGCCACCTTCTCGGCGCGTACGGCCCGGATGTAGTCATGCTGCAAGGTCACTACCTACTCGCACCAGCCCGCATGGGCCAGCGCCTGTCGAAGGATATTCGCGCGGCCACCGGCGAACTCGTCACGGATGGACGGGCTCAGGGCCTCGCGCGGGGTCAGCCAGGTCAGTTCGAGGGCGTCCTGGCGGGGGCTGCATTCGCCACGGACGGGGATGACATAGGCCAGTGCCACGGCGTGCTGGCGTTCGTCGGTCAGCCCGGTCTCGGAGGGGGACGGGAAGTACTCGGCCACGGTGAAAGGCACGGGACTCAACGGCAATTGCGGCATCGCCAGCGGGCCGAGGTCCTTCTCCATATGCCGCACCAGGGCGGCGCGGACCGTCTCGCGGTACATCACGCGCCCCGAAACGAAGGTCCGGGTGAAATGCCCGGCGGCGTCGGCGGTGTAGAGCAGACCGACTTCGTTGACATAGCCCAACGGGTCCAAGCGGACCGGAATCGCTTCGACGTAGAGCATGGGCAGGCGTTGCCGGGCCTCATAGAGGTCTTCTTCTGAGAGCCAGCCGGGATTGGGGTCCGGGGTACGAACGTTCATACCCCCATGTTTATCGCATCCGCACCGACACTTCACGCCCCCATCCCGGCCGAGGCCCGATTGGTCGAAAAGAGGCGCGGGGACAGCAGGACGGGAATAAGCCGGTGCATCCGCCGGTTGACAACCGTTTGAGCGCCCCGATCGAAGTCGGGGCCACCTACTCCCGGCACGTCGATGGACCACGGTCACGGTCTTGTCCGAGGTTAACCAACCAGAGGAGCCCTTGTGCTTTCCGAAGACATTCCTGCGACCCCGGGGCCAGCAGCCGTCGCAACAGCCCCGGAGAACCGTTTGGATCCCGCGGCCAAGAAGACCCTTGCGGTGCTGTTGGTTTCCACGTTCGTGGTGATCCTGAACGAGACCATCATGAATGTGGCGCTGCCGCGGCTGATGGTGGCGTTCGATGTCAGTGCCGACGCCGTGCAGTGGGTGGCGACGGCCTTCCTGCTCACGATGGCCGTCGTGATCCCGACGACCGGTTATCTGCTCCAGCGCTTCTCCATGCGCACGGTCTTCATTCTCGCGATGGGTCTTTTCTCTGCCGGCACCCTGCTGGCTGGGCTCGCCCCCATGTTCAGCGTGCTCCTCGGTGCACGGGTCATCCAGGCCAGCGGAACCGCCATCATGCTTCCCCTGTTGATGACGACCGTGCTGGACCTGGTACCTGCCGCGCGCCGCGGCAGCGTCATGGGCAATGTGTCGATCGTGATTTCCGTCGCCCCGGCCATCGGCCCCACCATCTCCGGGCTGATCCTGCAGTTTCTGACGTGGCGGTTCATGTTCCTGATCGTCCTGCCGATTGCGCTGATCGCACTTCTGGTTGGTGCCCCACGGCTCTCGGGTGTCGCCGAGGCGGGCCGGAAGCCGTTGTCCATTCCCTCGCTCCTACTGGCCATCCCCGGTTTCGGCGGGCTGGTCTACGGATTGAGCAAGATCGGCGGTGGCAGCGAAGGGGCGGGCCAGGGGCCCAACGCCGTCGCCATCGCCTCGCTCGTGGTCGCCGTCGTCGCATTGGCTGCATTCACCCTGCTGCAGCTGCGCCTGCAGCGGAGGGACAAGGCCCTGTTGGACCTTCGGCCCTTCACCTACCGGAACTTCACCTTGGCTCTGCTGCTGATGATGATGGCCATGGTTTCGCTCTTCGGAGTGATCATCCTGCTGCCGATCTACCTGCAGAACGTGAGGGGCCTTGACACCCTGGCCACCGGGCTGCTGCTGCTGCCCGGCGGGCTGCTCATGGGCCTACTAGCGCCCTTGGTGGGGCGCCTGTATGACAAGGTCGGCCCCCGCCCCCTGCTGGTGCCCGGGACCTTGCTGCTCTCGGTCGTCATGTTCGGCTTCGCCCAGCTGGCCTCGGATACGCCGATCTGGTGGCTGCTGGTCCTGCATTTGGGCATGTCGCTGAGCTTCTCGTTCATCTTCACTCCGGCCTTCACCACGGGCCTGAACCCGTTGCCGCACCGGCTGCACTCGCACGGTTCTGCTGTGCTCAGTACCCTGCAGCAGCTCGGTGGGGCCGCCGGAACCGCGCTGCTGGTCGGCATCCTTGCCTCGAAGTCGGCGTCCTCGGCCTTGGCCGGCGCCTCGGAGATCGAAGCTCAGGTCCAGGGGTTCCGCAGCGGGTTCTTCGTCGCCGCCATCCTGAGCCTGACACTGGTGGTGCTTAGCCTGTTCCTCGATGGTCGGGATCGGGACGCGGCCGAGGGCTAGAAGCTACAGTCCTCTTCGCGAGGAAGTAGACAGAGCCCCGAGCAATTTGCCCGGGGCTCTGTTGGTCCCTGGCGCAGGGTGTTGAAACCAGGGTGTGCACAAGGGTTCCACCACCTCCTCCCGATCGCACTCGGGTTACCAGGGCACTGCTCCAAAGAGGGTAGCGGCTCAGCCACGAGGGCCAGCCCGTCCCCGGTGACCAGGGCTTCGGCGGCCGCAAGGACAAGATGCCCCGAATCGGTGGATTCGGGGCGTCCGGGAGAACTAATCATGTAGGTCCCGTCGGGCTGAGCGGCCCGTCCGGGCCGGGCTGCCCTACCAGCCGGCGCGCCAGTACTGTGCCGCCCGCGGGTTGTCGTCACGGTCCACGCCCAGTTCCCGGGCGGCGATGGCGGGCCAATAGGGTTCGACCAGGGCCGCCCGGCCGATGCTGACCCCGTCGGCCTGACCGGTGGCCAGAATCTGCTCGGCCTGCTGCGCCGTAGTGATCATGCCCACCGCCGTGACGAAGGCATCCGTGCCGGCCAGCGCCTCCTTGACCGCTGTGGCCAGGGCGATTTGATAGCCCGGGCCGCTGGGTCCGCGGAAGGCGCCGATTCCGCCGCTGGAGAGGTCGAAGGTGCTCACACCGAGTTCGCGGGCCGTGACGGCCAATTGAACGGTATCGGCGATCCGCCAGCCGCCCTCGACCCAGTCCTCTCCCGAGAGTCGCAGGCCCAGGACCTTCTCCGCCGGCCAGGCCTGGCGGACGGCGGCGATGACTTCGCGGGCATAGCGCGTCCGGTTCTCAAAGCTGCCGCCGTATTCGTCGGTGCGCTGGTTGGTCAGCGGGGAGAGGAACTGGTGGATCAAGTAGCCGTGGGCGCCATGCAGTTGAATGACGTCGAATCCTGCCTCATCGGCCCGTCGGGCGGCCGCGGCCCAATCGTCGATGGAGGAGCGGATCTGCCCTAGGCTCATTTCCGTCGGCGCGGCCAGGCCGTGGATGTCGGTGACCGAGGGGGCCAAGGTGGTCCAGCCGCCGTCGTCGATCGGCAGGGTCCCGCTGCCGGTGGCCGCGGGAAGCGCAGCGTAGGTGGAGGCCTTCGCGCCGGCGTGTGCCAGCTGGATGCCGGTTGCGGCGCCGTGGGAGTGGATGAAGTCGACGATTGGGGTCCAGGCGTCGCGTTGGGATTCGTTCCAGATTCCCGTGTCCTGGTCGGAGATGCGGCCCTCGGGGGACACCGCTGTGGCCTCGGTATGGACCAGAGAGAACCCGCCGACGGCCCGTGAGCCCAGATGCACCTGATGCCAGGCATGGGGGATGCCGTCCTTGGCAGTGACCGAGTATTGGCACATGGGCGCCAGCACAGCACGGTTGCGCAGTTTCAGGCCGGGGCCGGCGGGGGCGTGAAGCGTTACGGTTTCGAAGAGTCTGATCACGTCCATGGGCAACTGACGGTGCCCCGGCCGTATTCCCCGGGCGTATCCGTCGTCGAGCCCGGGATCACGGGCAGAAGCAGGAGCTGGCTCCCGCTAGATGGTCAATGGGCGGCGCTGCCACGTGGTCAACAGTGGGCGATACCCCTGCCGAGCCCAAAATGGGGCGGACCACGGATTCGCCACGGCATGGTGGAGCAGTAATGCCGTCCACCCGCGGTGGACGGCGCAGCGGCGGGCCGCTTCCGCCAAAAGTCCGCCACCGCCTCGGCCACGAGCGGCCGCGTCCACGAACATGGAGCAAAGGTAGCCGGCAGCAAGTGGATCAACATAAGGCTCCGTAGCCCACGGGGACTGCTGCGTGGTGTGGACCTGCGTGAAGCCAGCCAGCCCTGCGTCAGATTCGAGAATCCACGTCAGTTCGGGTTCCCCAGCCAGCATGGTGCGCAGCTCTGCCCTCAAATGGGCTTCGGCATTCTGTCGGATCCCGAATAAGCCGAAGTTGGTGTCGAACCGCTGTAGTTGGACGGCCATATCAGTTAGCGCCGGTAGGTCCTCAGGTGTTGCCTGGCGAGTCCAGAGTCCAGCGAAGCCCTGAGAGGGATGCTCGTGGAGGGAGTCATCTGGGTCAATGGGTCGAACCGCCAGATTCGTGACCGCAGTGAAATGATGGAGCATCAGGACCGCCGCGAAGCGGAGGTCCCGGCTGGGCCCGGTTACCGAAGCGACTTCCTCCGCGTTGCCGGGCATCGTTTCGGTCAGGGAAGAGAGCCAGTCCCGGATATGGCCATCAAGGTCGGTGCGGGTCGTTTCTTCGCCCAGCCTCAGGCGCAGGGAATGAGTGCGTAGTGGCGACCACAGTGCGAGCGGATCATCCGCAGCATGTTCGACCAAGGCCGGTTGGGCCAGCGAATCGGCGAAGCGATGGATGGCCCCGGCCGCAGAATCAAGCGCAGTTGCAGCGCGGAGAAGCGGATCAAGCCTGTACACGGTGGTACCCGTAGAGATCCTGCTGGGCCTCGTTGATCCAGATCGGCTCCCCGCCGTCCGGGTTGTCCACCAGCACGGTGCGTCCGTAGGACTCGTCGACCAGACTGGCTTCCAACCCCGCCGCCTGCAGCCGGCTGAGCAGGACCTCGGCATCGCCGTCGTACTCGAAGCTGAGTGCCGGGAAGGCCCGGGTGCCGGAATGCGTGGCAACCAGACCGCCGTTCTTGGCCTGGAACTGGACCCAGCCTCCGCTGTCGCTGGCGATCTGGGGGCGGGCGCCGATATTGCGCAGGGTTTCGGCAGGGCCGTGCGGTTCCGGCGTCATCCACAGCACGAGCACCTGCACCGCGGGGTCGGCCGCGGCCGGTGCGGGACGGGTCGGCTGAACGGTGACGGAGAAGGACAGGCCGTCGGGGCCCGTGATGGTGGCGGTGCTGCCATGGCCTTCCTCGGTCATCACGACGGCGGTGCCTGCTTCGCGGGTGCGCCGGGTGAACTCGTCCAGGTCGCCGACCTCGAAGGAGAGCAGAGTGGTGCCTGAGGGGTGATCGGCATCAGTGGCGTGCAGGCGCACCCGGCCGGAGGCGGCGTCGAATTCATGCCAGCCGTCCTCGTTGATGGCGTGGACCAGACCGAGAGCCTCGAGCAGGGTGGTCCATGGCCCGATGTGGTCGGTGAACTGGATGGGGGTCACGCGCAGCATTAGTTCTTCTCCTTCAGGTGTTCGGCCAGTGCCTCGGCGACGTACGCGGAGAGCGAGGTCTCGGCGTCGATGGCGGCATGCTTGATTTCCCGCACCAGCCCGGCGGGCAGATAGACGTTGAATTGGATCTTTCGGTCCGGATCCTGGGTCGTTTCAGTGGACATATATAGAATGCTAGCAAAATAGAAATCTTGTGTATAGACTTCGACCGTAGGTTCTGCTGCACTAGGTGGGTGGCCATCGTCCTTCCGGAACTCCTCGTCCCCGATGCCGTCTCGTGGCGTGCCTGGCTGGCCCAGCATCATGCCGATGCCGCGGGTGTGCGACTGGTCCTGCATAAGAAGGGCGGGGATGCGACGACGTTGACCCGGTCGGCTGCGCTCGATGAGGCCCTGTGTTTCGGGTGGATCGACGGGCGGGCGGGTCGCCGCGATGAGGGAAGCTACCTGCTGCGGTTCACCCCGCGACGGTCCGGCAGCGCCTGGTCGGCCATCAACGTCGCGCTCGTGGATCGGCTGGTGGCCGAAGAACGGATGGCCCCAGCAGGGATGGTCGAAGTCGATGCGGCACGCGCGAATGGCCGCTGGGACAGCGCCTATGTCGGCCAGGCGACGGCAAAGCCGTCCGAGGAGTTATCCGCGGCATTGGAGACGAGCCCCGCGGCCCAGGCGGCCTACGGGAGACTGAACAGCACCAACCGCTACGCGTTGTACTACCGGATCCACACGCTGAAACGCCAGGAATCCAAGACCCGCAAAGTCGCTGAATTCGTGGCCATGCTCGAACGCGGGGAGGCCCCCTATGCCCAACCGGGATTCGACGAGGCGCCGAAGCGGGTGCGGAACCGGCAGTGAGCCGGCGATCAGGGGCCGCCCTGGCCTACCTCTGGTAGCGCCGCACGAAGTTCTGCAGGATCCGTGCCGGCCAGGAGACATCGGCTGAGTGGGCCAGTTCGGTCAGGGGGCCTGCCTCGGCGGGAGGGAAGTAGCCGGCGTCGCGGTAGATGGCGATCCGTGTGGCCAGACCGTCACCGTCGAGCTCGGGGTGGAACTGGGTGGCGTAGAGGTTGTCCCCGATCCGGAACATCTGTACCGGGCAGGGCCCGGAGGTCGCCAGCAGCACCGCATGGTCAGGCAGTGTCGACACCGCCTCCTTATGCCCGACGAAGGCGTCGAAGACCGGCGGCATCCCGGCGGTGATCGGATCCCGGTTCCCGGCATCGGTCAGCTCGATATGGGAGATCCCGACCGGCTCGGAATGGGTCCGATCCACGGTGCCGCCCTGGTGGGTTCCCAACGTGCCGATGCCGTAGCAGGCGCCCAGGAACGGGAAGTCGGCTTCGATGAGTTCATCCAGGAGGGTGGAGAGCTCCGATTCGACCCGTAGCTGGGTGCGGGATTTGCCGGACGGGTCGTCGGAGGAGTTGAACGGGCCCCCGCCGAGCATGATGCCCGAGTACGCCTCCAGCTCCAGGTCCGCCGGGAGTGGGGAGGCGTTCAGGGCCACGACCTCCAGCAGCGAAGCCGGCAGGCCCGACGCGGCGAGGAACCCGCGCACCTCGTCCTCGGCCGCCACGGGGTCCGCACGGGTGGAAATCAGCAGGAAGGGGCGGGTGTCGGATGCGGAACTCATGAGCGAATCCTACGACGTCCCCAGGGGTGGAGTGTCCGCGGTGCAGACGCTACAGTGGGATTTGAGTTAACAATCATTAACCGGGTGGATCAATCCCGCCCCCTTGGGAGGAAAAATGGAGATCGCCGGGGCCTCGGCCCTCATCACCGGTGGCGCGTCCGGCCTGGGTGCCGCAACCGCCAGGAAACTCTACGACGCCGGGGCCCATGTGGTCCTGCTCGACCTGCCCGGATCGGCCGGCGAGGATACCGCCATCGGACTGGGCGAACGGGCCTGCTTCGTCGCCGCGGACGTCACCAACGAGGACGAGGTTCGACGAGCCGTCGAAGTAGCCAGCGATATGGCGCCGCTGCGCATCCTGGTCAACTGTGCCGGGGTCGCCACCCCGGGCAAGGTCCTGAGCCGGGACGGTGTCCTGCCGCTGGCCTCCTTCGAGAAGGTAGTGGCCGTGAACCTGATCGGCACGTTCAACGTCGTGCGGCTCGCCGCAGAAGCCATGGCCGGGACCGAGCCGATCCTGGATGACGAGACCGGGACCGAGGAGCGCGGTGTCATCGTGAACACGGCTTCCGTCGCGGCCTTCGATGGCCAGATCGGACAGCCTGCCTATGCCGCCTCCAAGGGTGGCGTCGCGGCGATGACCCTCCCGTTGGCCCGCGAGCTCGCGCGCCAGCACATCCGGGTCATGTCCATCGCGCCGGGGATCTTCGAAACCCCGATGCTCGCCGGTCTGCCGCAGGAAGCCCAGGACTCGCTCGGCGCCCAGGTGCCCCACCCCTCAAGGCTGGGCAAGCCCGGGGAATACGCTGCGCTGGTCGAACACATCGTGTCCAACCAGATGCTCAACGGCGAGACCATTCGGCTCGACGGAGCCATCCGCATGGCCCCGAAATAAGGACAGACATGACCGTGAAGAACGAGGGGGGCACCCCTGCCCGCGCACCTCGCGAACTCCCGGGGGTCGACTTCCTAGACATCGAGGCACAACTCGACGACCGGGAGCGGGCCAAGCTGGCTGAAGTGCGCGCCTTCGTGGCGGAGCACGTCACCCCGTATGCCGGGCACTGGTGGACGGCCGAGGAGTTCCCCTTCGACCTGCTGCCCAAGCT
>JBBSRM010000024.1:0-20088 GCA_038243055.1 Actinomycetales bacterium | reverse complement strand
GGGGGCACCGTGGCCGTAGAACACTGCGGAGCCACCCCTGGTTCCCACGGCGGATGCCGGTCGGGCCATGGTGTCGGAACGCGGTTCCTGACGGTCCTCCGCTTCGCGCACGGCCGTCGGCACGCCGTTGAGCTCCAGCTCATCCACCTCTTGGCGATCGGCCTCCAGCAAACGGAGGTTCCGTTGGCTGATGGCCAGCAGGAAGAACTGCTCGTCGCCCGAGAGCAGCCGGAACAGCGGCCCCAGAACCAGCCGATCACCGACCGTGGAGAATTCGGGGATCGAATACGGCACCCGGTAGCTGGCGTGCCACCCCGGCCGCATGAACAGGGCCACACCGTCACTCATATGCTGCCAGGCCCACGCATCATCACGCAGTTCCCTGGCGGGTGCGAGCAGATCGTCGAGTTCGGCCGGGCGCATGCGCCCTTCCAAGGACTCCTCGAGCGCGCTCAGCAGGTTCTTCCAACGCAGCTGGTCCGCCCGGGACTGGTCGCCGAAGCGGTGGGTGGGCATGAACATCGAAATTTGCAGTGCCTCCGAATTGGCTTCAGCCAAAAACGGGAGATCGGCACGGGTGATCATTTCCAACGTGTCCTCCTGATTCCAGTGGACACTTCATTCTACAGGTTGTCGAAAAACCCGTCAGGCGGACCTCGGCGCGTGTGCTGCCGCTAGACTCGTGGGCGTGATTGAAAACGTGCTCCCACCCCAGGTATCCGATCTCTTCGACCCCACCCGTTGGCGGGTCGTGGAGGGCTTCGATTTCGAGGACGTCACCTACCACCGGCAGGTGGAACGCGACGCGGACGGCAGGATCATCCGCGACCTGCCCGCCGTACGCATCGCCTTCGACCGGCCCGAGGTGCGTAACGCCTTCCGTCCCGGAACGGTCGATGAACTCTTCCGGGCCCTCGATCATGCCCGCATGACCTCGGATGTGGCTGCGGTGCTACTGACCGGCAACGGCCCCTCCGCCAAGGACGGGGGCCATTCCTTCTGTTCCGGCGGGGACCAACGCATCCGCGGCCGGGACGGCTACCGCTATGCCGGCGGCGAGACCGCCGAGTCGATCGACCCGGCCCGTGCCGGCCGCCTGCACATCCTCGAGGTGCAACGACTGATGCGCACCATGCCCAAGGTCGTCATCGCCGCCGTCAACGGCTGGGCGGCTGGCGGCGGCCACTCACTGCACGTGGTCTCGGACCTGACCATCGCCTCCCGCGAGCACGGCAAGTTCAAGCAGACCGACGCCACCGTCGGTTCCTTCGACGCCGGCTACGGTTCGACGCTATTGGCCCGGCAGGTCGGACAGAAGAATGCGCGCGGCATCTTCTTCCTCGCCCGCGAATATTCCGCAGACGACATGGTCTCGATGGGAGCCGTCAACGAGGCGGTGCAGCACGAGCGCCTCGAGGAGGTCGCCTTGGAATATGCCGCCGACATCGCCCGCCAGTCCCCGCAGGCGATCCGGATGCTCAAATTTGCCTTCAACCTGGCAGACGACGGGCTGGCCGGCCAACAGGTCTTCGCCGGGGAGGCCACCCGTCTGGCCTACATGACCGATGAGGCCGTTGAAGGCCGGGATGCCTTCCTGGCCAAGCGGGAGCCCGACTGGTCCTCCCACCCCTACTACTTCTAGGAGCCCCGGATGGACATCGGACCGACCCTGAAGGCCTTGGCCGCGGCCCTGAACGAGGAGGGACCGGCGGTCGAGATCCTGCCCGGCGATGCGGCGGGCAGCCACCGCCTCGAAACCCCTCAGGACGCGCCGGCGGGCACCGCCGCTGTCGTGCGGACCTCCGGCTCCACGGGCACACCGAAACGCACGGTGCTGCCCACGAATGCGTTGGCTGTCTCCTCCATGGCCACCGCCGAACACCTCCGCGCCGAAGGACAGTGGCTGCTGGCCCTGCCCGTGCACTACGTCGCGGGGCTGGCGGTGCTCACGCGCAGCCTCTACGCAGGAACCCGCCCCTGGGCCATGGATTTGAGCACCTCGTTCACTGCCGGGGCCTTCACCGCTGCCGCGGGCGAACTGACCGACAAGGTGCGCATGACCTCCTTGGTGCCCACCCAGCTGGCCCGCCTGTTGGAGGATCCCGCACCAGAGACCATCGCGGTGCTGCGCCGCTTCAACACGATCCTGCTCGGTGGCGGGGCGGCCTCGGAGTCGCTGCGTACCAGCGCCCGCTCCCACGGACTCAAAATCATCCGCACCTACGGGATGACCGAGACCTGCGGTGGCTGCGTGTACGACGGCGAAGCACTCCCCGGAGTACGAATCGACACCGTGGAAGGCAGGATCCGGCTGGGCGGGGATGTCGTCGCCGGGGGCTATCTGGGCGATCCCGACCAGACCGCCGAACGCTTCCTGGTCGACGCGGAGGGAGAGCGCTGGTTCACCACCGATGACTTGGGCAGCTACGAGGACGGGGTACTCAGCATGCACGGGCGCATCGACGATGTCATCAACACCGGTGGCATCAAGGTCTCCGCAGCAGCGGTGACCGCCGCCATCGAATCCGTTCCCGGAGTCCGTTCCGCCTTGGTCGTCGGGGTCCCCGACCCCGAATGGGGGTCCGCCATCGGCTCGCTGGTCACCGGCGAGGCGACCGGGCAGGCCATCCGCGATGCCGTCCGGAAGTCGCTGGGGGGATCGGCCGTCCCGCGCAGGCTGCTGCAGGTTCCCGAGCTGCCGGTGCTCCCCGGCGGCAAACCGGACCGTCAGGCCGCAATTTCCCAGTTGGGGGCGGCGGGGAGAGAATAGGACGCTGGAGAAACAGCCAGCATCCAACCGAGAGGACCCTGCCGTGGCCACGCCCGCCCAATGGATCGAAGGCGCCCGGTTGCGCACCCTCCCGATGGCCATCGCCCCGGTCATCATCGGCACGGCGGCGGCTTTCGGGGTCGCGGGGGAAGTCCATTGGATCCGCGCCGTGCTGGCCGCCCTGGTGTCGTTGCTGTTGCAGGTCGGCGTGAACTACGCCAATGACTACTCCGACGGGATCCGTGGCACCGATGACGTCCGCGTGGGCCCGTTGCGGCTAACCGGTTCCGGTGCGGCGAAGCCCGGCCGGGTCAAGGCCGCCGCCTTCGCCTGTTTCGGCGCCGCAGCGGTGTCCGGGCTGGTCCTGGTGGTCCTGTCCGAGGCCTGGCCGCTGCTGCTGGTCGGCGTCGCGGCGATCTTCGCTGCCTGGGGCTATACCGGCGGCGACCGACCCTACGGCTACCAGGGCCTGGGTGAGGTGTTCGTCTTCTTGTTCTTCGGGCTCGTCGCCACCCTGGGCACCACTTTCACCCAGGTCCTCGAATTGCCCGCCACGGCCTGGGTGGGCGCCTGTGCCACCGGGTTGATCGCCACGGCGTTGCTGATGGCCAACAACGTCCGTGACATCCCCACCGACCGCGAGGTCGGCAAACGGACCCTGGCGGTGCGTTTGGGCGATGACGGGGCCCGCATCTCCTATGTGCTGATGCTGGGGCTGGCACTGCTGCTGCCATTGCTGGTCGTGACCGATTTCCCCTGGCTGATGCTCGTGGTGCTGGTCGCACCGCTGTGCTTGATGCCGTCCTGGGTCATGCTGCGTACCCGTGAGCGCAGGGCGCTGATCCCGGTGCTGCGTCAGACCGGCTTCATCAACCTGGCCTACAGCGTGCTCTTTGCGATCGGCATGGTCGTAACGGTCGTGCTCCGGCAGCAGGGCTGATGCGTCGGCCGGCTACTGGAAGCCGTCCTCGGCGTCCTCGTCCTCACGCTCGACCTTTCCCTTGCGGGTGCCCGGACTGCGGCGGAGATCCTCGACCCGGCCCTGGACCTGCCGAACGCTTTCGGCCCGCAGCCGGTTCAGGAACAGATAGGCCACGCAGAAGGCGACCACGGCTGCGATGATCGCTGCGATCCAGAGGTTAAAGCCCAGCAACCAGTACAAGGCGGCGAAGACCGCGAAGAAGAGGGCCAGTCGGATGAAGGTGTACTTGAGGAACTGCACTCTTCGATTCTACCGGCTGAAGCGGGGGCACGTTTTCTTCACTACAATGGATCCATGGTCAGAAACTTGATGCTCGGTGCACTGGTGGCCCTCGCCGTCACCATCTACGCGGTGATCCAGTGCGTGCAGACGCCTGCGGACCGGGTGCGCAGCATTGCCAAGCCCTGGTGGATCGCGGCCATCATCCTACTTCCCCTCGTCGGGGCCCTCTTGTGGTTCTGGCTCGGCCGCCCGGATGACTCTGGCTCGGGCCCCGCCCAGGGCCAACGGCCCACCCGTGGCCCGGCAGCACCTGACGACGACCCGGATTTCCTGCGCAGCCTCGAAACCCAGCGCCGCCAACGCGCCAAGGAGGAGGACCTGCGCCGCCGGGAGGCCGAGTTGAAGGCCCGTGAGGAACAGGCCCGGAAGGATCAGCACCCTCCGCACGACGATGGGTCCCACTCCTCCGACCAGGATTCGAACCCACCGACCCCCTGAAGACCGGCCACCCCGAGGGTGGCCCTTCGCAGCTCAGTCGCGGGCGTGGCGTGCCGCTGCCTTGCGGACACGTGCGAAGAGGATCCCCAGGCTCGCACCGCAGGCCAGGACGAAGACCAGCGCCAGTCCCAACAGCACCAGCTTGGCCACCAGTGCCGCCAGGAACGTCGATACCAGCGCCAAGACGATGGCGACCACTGCCAGTGACAACGGCAACATGGCTGTGCGGTGGAAGGGCAAAGGGTCCTGGTCTGAGGGCATCAATACACTCTAGATCATTGATCCCGGCACCACGGGCGCGCTATCCATACCGGCGTCATTCCGGCCGCCCAGCTGCTGTTCCTGCCCCGGGGCCACCCCGTGGACGCAGAGGACCCGGGAGGAAACCATGCTGGCTTCCTCCCGGGTCCTTCGTTTAGTCAGCGGTGACTAGACTCCCGCGTAGGAGTGCAGGCCGTTGAAGTACAGGTTCACCACGGTGAAGTTGAAGACGATGCACAGGTAGCCGATGATGCTCAGCCAGGCCGAACGGGTGCCGGTCCAGCCACGGGTGGCCCGGGCGTGCAGGTAGCCGGCGAAGACGACCCAGATGACGAAGGTCCAGACTTCCTTGGTATCCCAGCCCCAGTAGCGGCCCCAGGCCGCCTCTGCCCAGACGGCTCCGGCCATGAGCGTGAACGTCCACATCACGAAGGCGACGGCGTTGATCCGGTAGGCGAAGTTCTCCAGGGCGGCGGCGCTGGGGACCATGCGCAGGAAAGCGAGCCTATCGGCTTTCCCGGCGGCCAGTTTGGTCTGGCGGTCCGCCTGAAGCAGCTGAAGCACGCTCAGGGCAAAGGTGATGGTGAACAGCGAGGAGGCCAGTACGGCAATCGAAACGTGGATGATCAGCCAGGGGCTCTGCAGTGCCGGGACCAGGTGGGCCACCGGTGTCGGGAAGCCCATCGTCGCCGCACAGAGCATCAAGGTCACCAGGCCGATGACGAAGGTGCCCATGAAACGCAGGTCCTTGCGCAGCAGGACCACCATGAACACGATCGCCACGACGAAGGCACCGGTGGTCAGGAACTCGTACATGTTCCCCCACGGGACCCGGCCCGCGGCGATGGCCCTCGAGACGACGGCGAACCCATGGATCAGGACACCGATCCAGGCCACCGAGACGCCGATACGGGCCGCGGTGCGCCGACCGGCATCCCGGGTGTAGTTCATCGACTCGTTGACCAGGAGGCCATCATCTTCGGCGGGCGCATGCGGGCCGGCGTTGGAACGGGTAGCCACGGAACCGCGCTCGGTTCCTGTTCCAGCGGCACCGGCCATGGCCAGCTGCTTGGCCTCGTCGGCGAGCAGACCCGATTCGAGTTCACGGATGGTGCGGCTCGATTTGGCCAGGTCCCAGGCGAAGGCGATGAAGGCAATGGCGTAAGCCATGGCTGCCAGCAGCATGAAGAGGTCGCTGTAGGCGCCGAGGTTTTCGTTGATCGTGGGCATGCGTTTTTCCTCTGTCTCCTAAACTTCGGTCCGGTCGGTGCCGGTGAATTCGCGCTCAAGAAGTGTGCGAAGCTCCCGGGCTTCCTGCCGTACACGTGGGTCCTCGCCACGGGCGAGCACCCCGTATTCGATGATACGCCCACTCTTTTCCCCGGATGCACCAGGCTCGTCCGCTGCGGGGTGCACCTTGATCCAGGCGCGTCGGCGGGGTGTGAACAGGGAAACGGCCAGCCCCATCAGGGCCAAGGCGGCGAAGATGCCCACCGGTAGTTTGCCCGGGTCGTGGTGGACGTCCAGGGCGGCATAGCGTTTGATGCCTTTGAAGGTGATCGAACCCTTGTCCTGGGGCAGCTCCACGGTCTGGCCCGCCTCCACGACCAGACCGCCGGAATCCAACTTCCTGCTGTTCAGCTCGGTCAAGTCGTCGGTGTTCAGCACGAACACGTTCTGCGGCTCCCCCGAATCCAGACCGAGGTCGCCGTAGTAGGAGTTCAGCTGCAATTGCGGCACCGACGGGCTCGGGTCCAACGAGACCCCCACCCCCTCGGCGTTGACCCCTGCCGTGGGGAGGAACAATCCAACGAAACCGAGCTGCTCGGGGGCCGCGTCGGGGACCTTGAGGACCAGCAGCGAGGTGAAGACATCGTCCTGCGGCACGGACACCACCGGGCCGGAGTACGCCACCTTGCCGTTGCCGTCATGGACGGTGATGTCGGGGGCGTACCCGTTGCCGACCAGATATACGGCGGTGCCGCCGATTCGCAACGGATGGTTCACGCGCAGGTCGTGCTTCTGTGCTTCCTGGCCGGGTTCGGACGTGGTGACCTGGGCATGGAAGTCGATGGGCTGGCCGTAGTGCGTGCTTGATTCGCGGTCGTAGGTGACGTCGAAGTTGTCCAGGGTGACGGAGAAGGGGCTCAGCGAGCCTTCCTGGAAGCCCGTTCCGGGGTCGAAGGAGTCGTAGGAGACCAGCGTGTTCACGAGTGATTCGCCCTCCACGACGATCCGCTGGCCGGTGTATCCGAAGACGCCACCGATCGCGACGGAGGCCAGCACGCCGATGAGCGAGAAGTGGAAGATCAGGTTTCCGATTTCACGGACATAGCCGCGTTCGGCGGCCACGGACGGCGTCTTGTCCCCGGGGCGTTGCTCGACGCGGTATCCGCGTTTGCGCAGCAGGACGGCAGAGCGGGTGAGCACCTCGCCGTCGCTGCAGGCGGCGGACTCGGCGGCGAGCTCCAGCGTCCCGTTTTCCGGAAGTCGCGAGAGTCGTGCCGGCGTCCGCGGGGGCGGGGTGCGCAAGGTCTTATAGTGCTTCTTCGCCCGGGGAAAGACGCAACCGATCAGCGAGATGAACAGCAGCAGGTAGATCGCGGAGAACCAGACGGAGGAGAACACGTCGAAGAGCTGGAAGGTATCCAGCCATTTCCCCAGTCCCGGCTTGTTCTCCAGGTAGGCGGTGACTTCCGACGGGTTCACCGGGCGCTGCGGGAACAACGATCCCGGTACGGTGGCCACGGCCAGCAGCAGCAGCAGGAACAACGCGGTGCGCATGCTGGTCAGCTGCGTCCAGGCCCACCGCACCATGCCCCACGGACCCAGGGACGGGACCGTCACGTCCGGCTTCGCGCCACCACGGGGTTTCTTCACGCCGTCGGATCCCGACGACGCGTGATTGGACTTGCTGTTCAAGGCCATCAGATCGGCAACCTTACTTCGTTGGTGAACCATGTTTGCAGCTGGAGAACCCAGTCGCCCCACAACCCCGTGACCATCACGATGCCCAACACGATGAGCAGGAGGCCACCGGCTCGCATGACGGCCAGCTGGTGGCGTTTGAAGAAGGCCAGGGTGCCGGCGGCCCGGCGGAAGCCCAGGGCAATGAGCAGGAACGGAACGCCCAGACCCAGGCAGTAGGCGAAGGTCAATAGGGCGCCGCGCATGACGTTGGCGTCGGGGCCGGTTCCCATGATGAGCACGGCGGAGAGGGTCGGGCCGATGCACGGAGCCCACCCCAACCCGAAGGTCATACCCAACACGGGGGCTCCCCAGAGACCTGCAGGGGGCCGGCGATGGATCTTGCGGTCCCGTTGGAACCAGGAGAACCCGCCCATGAAGACCAGGCCCATGATGATGACCACCAGTCCCAGGACCTGGGTGACCCACTCCCCCTTGACCGTCAACCAGACGGTCATCTGCGAGAAGACGACACCCACGAGCATGAACACCACGCTGAAGCCGAGCACGAACAGCCCGATGCCGGTGAGCATCCGTCCACGCTTCTGTTCGGCCAGATCGGCACCGGTCAGCCCGGTCACGTAGCCCAGGAACCCGGGGACCAACGGCAGGACGCAAGGCGAAAGGAAGGAGACGAGCCCGGCGAGGACGGCCACCGGGATCGAGAGCAGCAGCGAGCCGTCCTGGACGGCCTCGGCGAAGGGATTGCCCTGGGCGCTCAGCGCCGGGAGGGCAGTGACGAGCCCGGCGATCACGCGGACTCGGAAACCAGGTCGGAGATCAGTGCCTTCAAGGTGGACTCATCAGCCTCACCCAGCAGGCGGGCCGCCACCCGGCCCTGGCGATCGAGCACCAGGGTGGTGGGGACGGCCTGCGGTGGAACGTATTGGGTCATCGAGAGCAGGATCGATCCGTCGGCGTCGGGCATCGAGGGGTATTCGATTTTGAAGGTGCGTTCGAACGCTTTGGCCGTGTTCTGGCCATCACGGACGTTCACCCCGTAGAACTGCACGCCCTTTGCCTTGAAGGCCTTGCTCAGTTTGGCCAGATGCGGTGCCTCCAGCCGGCACGGGGCACAGGCGGCATACCAGAAGTTCAGGACCGTGACCCGGCCGTTCAACTGCGCGGAGTCGATCTTCTTGCCGTCGTACGTCGTGCCGTTCAGTTCCAGGGGTTCCCCGCGGGTCTTCTGGTCGTATTCCTGGACGGAACCGTCGCCGGCAATGTAGTTCTTCCCGTTGCCGGCCTTGGCCTGTTCCGCCAGCGGGTCCTCCGAAGCCGCGCAGGCGGCCAGCGGCAGGACGGCCGCGAAGAGCGCGGCGGAACGCAGGACGTGTCGTCGTGCGGGAAAGTGTGAATCGGACGGGTGGGACGGCATGTTCTTTAGGCTCCGGGGATGTTAGCCGCGTTGGCCAGCAGGTCAGCGCAGGGTTCGGTATAACGAACGGCAACGAGCCGTTCCCCCTCAAAATCCAGGCTGGTGACCGACGCGAGCGTGCATTGCCGCTTCCGTGGGTCGTGCCACAGGTGCTTGTTTTCGGCGGCCAGGCGCGTCACCCAAATGGGTAGCTGGTGGCTGACCAGCACTGCCTGTGCCCCGGGGCCGCCGAGTGAAACGGCCCGGTCGCGGTGATCTGCCACCGCGGCCATCATGCGCTCGACCTGGACCCGGTAGGGCTCCCCCCAGGACGGACGCAACGGGTTGATGAGATAGGGCCAGTGCCGCGGGCGGCGCAGTTGGCCCTTGACTCCGGAGAGTCCTTCGAAGTGGTTCCCTGCCTCGATCAGCCGATCATCGGTCGCGATCTGCAGGCCCAGTGCCTTGGACGTGGGTTCGGCCGTTTCCTGGGCACGGGTCAGCGGCGAGGCCGCCAGATGCACGATTCCGGCTCCGGCGTCCCGCTGGGCAACGAAGTATTCCGCGGCACGATCCGCCATGGTGCGCCCGAGGTCGGAGAGGTGGAATTCAGGCAACCTGCCATAGAGCACCTTGTCCGGGTTGTAGACCTCCCCATGGCGGAGCAGGTGGACGGTGGCTACAGGCATGCCCCCAGTGTCTCAAACCTTTGCGGCGACACCTAAAAGACAGTAGTGATCCCCCTCACCCATCGCCCGGCGCCACACAATTCAGCCTTCATGATGATGACCCGACCGGGGGGCGGCGCATTAGTCTGGGAGCTGGGCCCGACGCACGCAACACCAATGGAGGACAGACGATGAGCACCCCCACCCCCGAGGATCCCCGACAGGACCCGAACGCCGCCTCCGGTGACGGCACCCCACCGGTGCCCGGACCCCCGCAGTTCGGACAGCGCCTGCCCGATGGCGGACCAGGGGCCTCCGGATCCCCTCAATACGGCCAGAACGCTCCGGGCCAACCAGACCAGGGCCAGTACGGTCAAGACCAATACGGCCAGCCGGGGGCAGGTCTGCCTCCGGGCTACGGCCAGCCCGGTCAGCCGAATCTGCCGCCTCCCGGACAGGGCTACTCGGACCCCGCTCCCTCCCCCTACGGCTACGGCTACGGCCAACAGGGAGGCGGCGGGGCACCGGGGTACGGCGGCACTCCCGGGACCAGGCCGTCACCGCCGAAACAGCTCAATGCCGCCTTCTGGCTGATCATGGGCGCCGGGATCCTCACCCTTGTGCAGGCGGTGATCATCGTTTTCGTCCCGGCCTCAGTGCTCCTTCAGGCGTTCAACGAGGCGATGGCCACCCAGGACCCCGAGATGCAGCAGCAGTTCAAGGACGCGGGGATCGACATCCAGTCAATGGTCGCTCCCATGAAGATCGTCGGAGTGGTCTTCATGCTGATCGTGGCAGGGACCTACGCGCTGATCGCCAGCTTCATCCGCAAGGGCAGCAACGGGGCGCGCATCACCGGAACCGTGTTCGCCGCGATTTCGCTGATTGGTCTGTTCTCCCCCTCGGACCCGCTGTCCCTGATCATGATCCTGCTCGGTGTCGCCGGCATCGTCTTCGCCTGGCTGACCCCTTCATCGCACTACATCAAGGCGATGGCCCAGCGTAAGCGCGGCGGTTTCCGCTAGCAGGCGTCAGGCCCGGTCCGCTGGACGGCCCGCCCCGAAGCCTGCGTGGTAGGCCAGGATCTGCAGTTCCCGGGCCATATCCACCCTGCGGATGTGGATGCCCTCGGGAACCTGAAGGATCACCGGGGCGAAGCTGAGGATATTGGTGATCCCCGCACCGACGACCCGGTCGCAGA
The DNA here is from genome assembly GCA_038243055.1 of Actinomycetales bacterium. Lineage (GTDB taxonomy): Bacteria > Actinomycetota > Actinomycetes > Actinomycetales > Micrococcaceae > Arthrobacter_H. Next base: position 9,162 of record JBBSRM010000024.1, on the reverse strand, counting down.
GCTCCTGGGCTGCCGGACCGGGGACGGCCAAGACAGCCATGTTCAAACCCAGCTCCGCCGTGGCGGCGGCCAGTTCACCCACCGGACGGACCGCAAGTCCGCCCACGGCGTCGCCGATGACGGCTTCGGCGACGTCGAAGACGGCCTGGATGCTGAACCCGCCCTCCCGGAAGCCGGCGTAGCCGGCCAGTGCCCGGCCCAGGTTGCCGGCGCCGAGGATGCCGACCCGCCAATCCCGTTCCAGTCCCAGTGTCGCCGAAATGGTCTCCGCCAGCACTTCGATCCGATAACCGACACCACGGGTCCCGAAGGTCCCCAGCAGGGACAGGTCCTTGCGCAGGATCGCGGAATTCACGCCGGCGGCGGCGGCCAGGACCTCCGAGGAGATCGTCGGGCGACCGACCTCGCGCATGGCTTCCAAGGCACGAAGATAGGCAGTCATCCGACTCAGTGTCGCCTCGGGCAGTGCCTTTTCCGCTGGATTCACGCGCTGATCAACTTCTCGAGCCGATCCGCATCGATTACCCAGAAATCCCGCTGCACCCCGTCGACCAGCAGCACCGGCACCTCTTCGCCGAATTGCTGCATCAGGGCCGGATCGTCATCGATGAGTACCTCATCCCAGGCGACTCCATGCCGTGCCGTCACCGTCTGGACGGTGGTGCGGGCTGCCCCGCAGAGATGGCAGCCGGTCCGGCTCAAGAGCCTGACCCGGGGTGTCAGAAGCGAAGAATCCATAGCCCAAACCTACCGTTCCACCCTGCCGGCGCGGCAGAAACGAGCCTTCCCGTGACGCGCACCACCACTCACGCGACCGGCGTCGGTGGATAGACTGTCCAGATGCCAGAGCAGCCCCGGGCCGCCCACGTACCCGCAGCCCCACCCGTCCCCGGACATGCGGCCGCCTTCTTCGACGTCGACAACACCATGATGCGCGGGGCCAGCCTGTTTGCCGTGGCCCGGAAGATGTATAGCCGAGGGGCGTTCAGTCTGCGCCATGCACTGTGGATGGTCGTGCAGCAGGCCAGCTTCATGCTGCGCGGCGAGGACCTGGCGCAGGTCCACCGGATCAGGGACCAGGCGTTGGCCCTGGCCGCCGGCATCCTGGTCGACGACATGAGCGCCCTGGGCGACGAGATCTACGACGAATTCATTGCCAGCCGGATCTGGCCCGGGACCCGGGCGCTGGCGCAGGCGCATCTGGACGGGGGCCGGCCGGTGTGGCTGGTCACCGCCACGCCCTTGGAAGTGGCCGAGGTGATCGCCGGCAAGCTCGGCCTCTCTGGAGCCCTGGGCACCGTGGTGGACCAGCACGAGGGTGTCTACACCGGGCGGCTGGTCGGCGAGATCCTGCACGGACCCGCCAAGGCCACCGCCGTCACCGAACTGGCGGCCCGCGAAAGCCTGGACCTCTCGGAGAGTTGGGCCTATAGCGACTCCTATAACGACGTGCCGCTGCTGACCGTCGTCGGGCATCCGGTGGCGATCAACCCGGACGTGCGCCTGCGCCGGCACGCCCTGGCCCACAACTGGCCCGTGTATGACTTCCGTCGAGGTCGACGTGCGGCAACCATCGGCATCCGGGCAGCCACCCTGTCGGGGGCCGTCTGCGGTCTCTGGCGCGGCCTGCAGATGATGCGGCGTCGCTTCCGCCCCTAGAATCCGGGCGAAGGACGACGCGGAGCGCTTCCGGGCCGATCCGGACATGACGACGGCGGGGCCCCACCCGAAGGTGGAACCCCGCCGTCGTGCACCAGGGCGGGATCCTGTCCCGCCGCGTGCTACTTCTTGTTGCGGCGCTGGTGGCGCGTCTTACGAAGTAGTTTACGGTGCTTCTTCTTGGCCATCCGCTTGCGGCGCTTCTTGATAACTGAGCCCATTTGGTTCCTCACAGACTAATATTTGATTACTGCTGACGACCACGCGGGGAGCAGGCAGCAACCGTAGCGGACGTTAAATGTTCCCTACTAGTTTACCTTGCCCATGGGGACTGTGCGGACCACGCCCTCAGGCGGTCTCCGACGCCCCGTCCACACGCGCGGTTTTCAGGTAGTCCTCGACGGCGGTCTCCGGCACGCGGTACGAACGACCGAAGCGGACTGCCGGAAGGTCTCCTGCGTGCACCAGGCGATACACAGTCATTTTCGACACACGCATCATCTCGGCGACTTCCGCCACTGTCATGAAGCGCGCGTTCGAAAAGTTCTTAGCGTCGGCCATCGGCAATTTCTCCTGAATCGGATGATAAGGAACACCCCAACGAGGCATCGCGCGGAAAACCCGCGCACAGTACCATCTAGCAGACCACACTAGTGGCTGGTGGTGTGATTGTGAAACCCGGCGCACGAGCTCCGGTCATCCTGCGTTCATCCTGGCCAGGCCCCGAACCGGGGAACAGGGAACGACGGCGGCATCCTCCCGCTCATCGCCGCAAGTGCCGGTATTCGCGGGAAAAGTGGATCAGCGGATCGTTGCCGCTGGCCGAGTCGTCGGTGGTGCCCATGGCCACGACCTCACCGATGACCACCAGATGTGTTGCCACCTCGTGCACCGCCGTCGTCCTCAGATCGAACCAGGAGATGGCCCCCTCGATCACTGCGGCACCACTGACCGGTGCGCGCCGGAAGGGGACCTGGCTCAGCAGGCCATGGACCGGGTTCGCGGGGCTGGCCAACCAGTTGGCGATCCCCTGGTGGTCCCCGTTCAACAGCGACAGGGTCCAGCCCTCGGATTCGGCGACCGCTTCGCCGATGCGCCCGTCCCCGTAAAGGCTGACCAGCATGGTGGGCGGATCGTAGGAGACGTCCAGGAACCCGGTGACCGTCGCGGCGATGTCCCGGCTATAGCGGCGTGTGGCCACCACGGCGGCTCCCGAGGCAATGTCCTCGGCAAGCAGGCGATAGGTGTCGATATCGTCCTGCTCCGGTGCGTCGGGATCGATGCGGTGGGCGGTGAGTGCTTCGATGTTCTCCATCCCCCCATGTAAACACCCCGGACGCGACGATGTCCCGGACACCTGGTATCCGGGACATCGTCGACTCGTTCAGCCGGCGCTCGGCCCTAGATGACACCCAGGGCGAGCATCGCGTCGGCAACCTTCATGAAGCCGGCGATATTGGCCCCTGCCACGTAGTTCCCTGGCTTGCCGTAGGCATCGGCAGTGGTGGCGCAGGTGGTGTGGATGCCGACCATGATCTCCTCGAGGCGACGTTCGGTATGCCCGAAGCTCCACGAGTCGCGGCTGGCGTTCTGCTGCATTTCCAGGGCCGAGGTCGCCACGCCACCGGCGTTGGCTGCCTTGCCTGGACCGAAGAGCACGCCGGCGTCCTGGAAGATGGAAATGGCGTCGGCGGTGCAGGGCATGTTCGCGCCTTCCGCAACGGCCAGGACGCCGGTTTCCACCAGACGCTTGGCGTCCTTGCCCTCGAGTTCGTTCTGCGTGGCGGCAGGCAACACGACGGTGGCGTCCACATCCCAGACGCAACCGTCCTCGATGTATTTGACGTTTCCGCCGCGCCGATCGGCGTAGTCGCTGATCCTCCCGCGCTCGACCTCCTTGATCTGGCGCAACAGATCCACGTCGATGCCCGCCTCGTCGACGATGTATCCGCTGGAGTCCGATGCCGCGACGGCCGTGGCCCCGAGGGACTGCGCCTTGGCGATGGCGTTGATGGCCACGTTGCCCGATCCGGAGACGACGACGCGCTGGCCGTCCAGGCTGGAGCCACGGGTCTTGAGCATCTCCTGGGCGAACAGCACGGCGCCATAGCCGGTGGCTTCCGGACGCAGCAGCGAACCGCCCCAGCCCATGCCCTTGCCGGTCAAGACGCCTGATTCATAGCGGTTGGTGATGCGCTTGTACTGGCCGAAAAGATATCCGATTTCCCGGCCTCCCACACCGATGTCGCCGGCCGGGACATCGGTGTACTCGCCGATATGGCGGTACAGCTCGGTCATGAAGGACTGGCAGAAGCGCATGACCTCCCCGTCGGACTTGCCGCGCGGGTCGAAGTCGGAGCCGCCCTTGCCACCGCCGATCGGCATGCCGGTCAGTGCGTTTTTGAAGACCTGCTCGAAGCCCAGGAACTTCACGGTGCCCAGGTAGACCGAAGGGTGGAACCGCAGGCCGCCCTTATACGGGCCCAGCGCCGAGTTGAACTCGACGCGGAAGCCGCGGTTGATCTGCACCTTGCTCTCGTCGTCCACCCAGGGGACGCGGAAGATGATCTGCCGCTCGGGCTCGCACATCCGCTGCAGGATGGCGGCGTCGGCGTATTCGGGGTGCCGGCCGATGACGGTGTTGAGGCTTTCGAAGACCTCGGTCACGGCCTGGTGGAATTCGGATTCACCCTGGTTGCGGTGGAAGACGTCTTCCCGGATTTCTAACAAATGCTGATCCAAGGGGTACTCCTTCAAGAACTGAGAGGTGGGCGCGACGGCACCCAAGGGGGGGGTGAGCGTCGGCGCTCCGAGAAGAACAATGACACGTCGGACGGCTTCGAACCCAACCGATCGTCAAAAAACCGCGAACCGCCCGTAACGTGGACCGGCCCGATGACCGCCTCTAGCGGCGCCGGCCGAACTTCGGTTTCTGCAGCCTTTCGAGAAGATCCTGGGCACGACCTGTGACCTGCTCGACTGTACGCCCCACGGTTCGCCCCAGCTGCTGTGGAGCGTTCCCGGACCCCGGGTTGGCGGGGTTTTCCTGCTCGAGGTCCCCCGGTTCCTCCGCAGGGAGCCCGTCCTGTTGTCGCTGCTGGGCGGAGCGGTACGAAGCCGCCGCCGCCAGGGCGCGGACAGTCGCTTCCTCGTCGGCACTCCCGCCGATAATGGCCACGTCGCGGGCATTGCCGAGCGACCCGTCTTTCTTGTACTCTGCGCTCGCGACCGCGCTCACGGCCGATTCGGCGGCAGCGTGGCCCGGGAATGCGGCCAACCAGCTGGCGGCCCGGTGAAGGGCACCGGGTTCGACGGAATAGATCCGACGCTGGCCGTCGGCGCGCATGCGCAGCACACCGGCTTCGCGCAGGACCTTCAGGTGTTTGGACACCGTCGGTTGGGACACCTCAAGGAGCTGTACGAGGTCCCCGACGGAGTTCTCCTCTTCGCGCAGGGCCTCGAGGATCCTGCGCCGGGTCGGATCTGCCAGGACGGAAAAGACGTCGTCGAAGGTCATTCCTTCACCTTATCCGCAGATGTTCTTCCGGGCATCCCGCTCCGGGGGTCGCTCAGTCGAACCAGGGGTCCAGCCCGAAGACGGGAAAGACCTCTTTGCGCGTGGCCATGATGGTCCGGTCGATGAAGTCCGCCGGATCGTAGCCGACTTCCCAGGAGCGCCACCAGAGGTCGACGCCGTCGTTCATCAGCGCGGGGCCGGTGACACCGTACTTTTCCTTCACGTAGGCCAACCAGCTACCCGGCACCTCGGAACGCAACGGCACCGGCTGGCCGCCGGCGATCGCCACCAGATGGCTCCAGGCCCGGGGAACCACCTGGATGAGGTTGTATCCCCCACCACCGGTGGCGATCCACCGGCCGCCACAGTGGCGTTCGGCCAGATCGGAAATGTCCAGGGCATTCTGTCGTTGACCGTCGACACTGAGCCGCAGGTTGCTCAAATCGTCGTCGCGATGCCCGTCACAGCCATGCTGGCTGACGATCACTTCGGGTTCGAAGGCCGCCACCAGTTGCGGTACGACAGCGTGGAAGGCCCGCAACCAGCCGGCGTCGGTGGTCCCGGCAGGCAGTGCCACGTTCACGGCGCTCCCGATGGCTTCGGAGCCTCCTGTTTCGTTGGCGAACCCCGTTCCGGGGAACAGGGACATGCCCGATTCGTGCAAGGAAATGGTCAGGACCCGGGGGTCGTCCCAGAAGATCGATTGGGTTCCATCGCCGTGGTGGGCGTCGACGTCGATATAGACGACCCGCTGCGTACCCCCGTCCAGCAGCCGCTGGATGGCCAGGGCGGCATCGTTGTAGATGCAGAATCCGCTGGCTTTGCCGCGCGAGGCATGGTGCATGCCACCGGCGAAGTTGACCACGTGCAGGGCCCGTTCGGCCAACACGGCATCGGCTGCCTGGAGCGAGCCGCCGGCCAGGCGGGCACTTGCGGCATGGATATCGGCGAAGGCGGGGGTGTCCTCCGTGCCCAGCCCCCGTTGCTCGTTGACCTCATCCGGATGGTCCCCGGCGTACTGGACGGCGGAGATGTACTCACGTTCGTGCACGAGGGCCAACTCGTCGACGGTGGCGACCTCCGGTGCCAGCAGCGAGATGTTCCCGCGCTCCAGGATCCCCAGCCCCTCGATCATGCGCATGGTCAGATCCAGACGCGAGGGATGCATCGGATGACTCTCACTGAAGCGGTAGGACATCAAGTCCTCGCTCCAGACGACCTCGGTCGGCGGTGAAGGCGGTGTACTCAAGCTCACGGGGTCAGGCTACGCGATATCCGCGACGGACGGGTGAATGTCTTCGCCGCGGCGGTTGCCCGTCTCCTTGCCGCGAAGAGGTGCTTTACTGTGGACAGTGCCGGGAAACGCCCGGATCCATCGTTTCCCGGAGCAGCCCGCGACCATGTCCTCCACACCATCAGCCACCCCGCTCAGCTGGCGGAACGCCGTGCCGCGTTTCCTCCACGGGGTACGCGACTTCGTCGACACCGTCGCGGCGACGTCGCCGGCACGGTTGGCGATCGGTGTGTTCCTTCTGGTCATCGCCCTGTTCACGACCCTGCTTTCCTTGCCAATGGCCTCGGCCACCGGGGAATTCACTCCCCTCCACGACGCGCTCTTCACGGCCACCTCGGCTGTCTGCGTCACCGGACTGACCGTGGTGTCCACCGCAGCGCACTGGTCCTTCTTCGGCCAAGTGGTCATCATCGTCGGCATCTTCATCGGCGGCCTGGGCATCCTGACCCTGGCATCGTTGCTCTCCCTGGCAGTGAGCAAGCGGCTGGGTGTGCGCGGCAAACTCCGCGCCCAGGAGGCGATGAACATCCAAAACGTCGGGCGGCTCGGGGAGGTCGGCACCTTGTTGCGGGTGGTCATCACCACTTCGGTGACCATCGAGGCCCTGCTGGCGCTGGCTCTGGCTCCGCGTTTCCTGGTACTGGGCGAGTCCATCGGCCAGGCCATCTGGCACGGGATCTTCTACGCCATCTCGGCCTTCAACAGTGCTGGCTTCACCCCGCATTCCGACGGTCTGGTCCCCTACGAAACCGATTTGTGGGTCCTGGTCCCGATCACGGTCGGGGCCATCATCGGTTCCTTGGGCTTCCCGGCCCTCATGGTGCTGATCGTCTTCCGCGGCAAATTCCGCAAATGGAACCTCCACACCAAGCTCACCGTCGTGGTCTCGGGCATCCTGCTGCTGGTGGGCAGCCTCAGCTGGGGCCTCATGGAGTGGAACAACCCGGAGACCATCGGCGGGATGAGCCTGTCGGATAAGCTCATCCACTCCTTCTTCGCTTCGGCGATGACCCGTTCAACGGGTTTTTCCCTCGTGGACCAGAACCAGCTCGAATCCTCGACCATGCTGCTCACCGACGCCCTGATGTTCGTCGGCGGCGGTTCCGCCTCGACGGCAGGTGGCATCAAGGTCACCACGATCGCGGTGATGTTCCTGGCCATCGTGGCCGAAGCACGGGGCGATAAGGACATCAAGGCCTTCGGTCGTCGCATCCCCGAAAGCACCATGCGCGTGGCGATCTCCGTCGCAGTTCTCGGGGCCACCCTGGTCAGCGTGGGCACCGGCGTGATCCTGGCCATCAGCGATGAACCGTTGGACCGGGTCCTCTTCGATTCGATTTCCGCGTTCGGCACCGTGGGGTTGAGTACCAACCTGGCTGCCGAACTCCCGCCCGAGGGTAAATATGTCCTCTCCGCTCTGATGTTTGCCGGACGCGTAGGCACCATTACACTGGCGACGGCACTGAGCCTGCGCCAACGCAACCAGTTGTACCACTACCCCGAAGAGAGGCCGATCATTGGCTGAGAACTCGTCGAACCACAATGCCCCGGTGCTGGTCATCGGTCTGGGCCGCTTCGGCTCGGCGGTGGCCAATCAACTGGTGCGCCAGGGCCGGGAGGTCCTGGCGATCGAGCGGAACCAGGATCTGGTGCAGAAATGGGCCGGCACGCTCACCCATGTGGTGGAGGCCGATGCCACCAACGTCGATGCCTTGCGCCAGCTCGGCGCCCAGGACTTCAGTTCGGCGGTGGTCGGTGTGGGCACCTCGATCGAGTCGTCGGTACTGATCACGGTGAACCTGGTCGACCTGGGCGTCGAGCACCTCTGGGTGAAGGCGATCACCCCCTCGCACGGCAAGATCCTCTCGCGGATCGGGGCCAACCACGTGGTCTACCCGGAAGCCGACGCCGGAGTGCGCGCAGCCCACCTGGTGGGAGGGCGCATGTTGGACTTCATCGAGTTCGACGATGGGTTCGCGATCGTGAAGATGTACCCACCGAAGGAGACCCAGGGCTTCACCCTCGGTGAATCGCAGGTCAGGTCCAAATACGGCGTGACCATCGTCGGCGTGAAGTCCCCCGGTGAGGACTTCACCTACGCCCAGCCCGAAACCAAAGTCACTCGTCGGGACGTCCTCATCGTTTCGGGGCATGTGGACCTGCTCGAACGGTTCGCTTCCCGCCCTTAGGCCGGGCTGGCGGCCTAGCCGGCCAGTTCGCGGGCGATCTGCGCTGCCCGCTCGGACGCTGCCTTGACCCCTGAGCCGATGCCTGCGCGCACCCCCGCTGCGTCGAAGCCCTCCAAAGCTGCCTGGGTGGTTCCCCCGGGGCTGGTGACGGCAGTGCGCAGCGCGGAGGGATCGGCGCCGGGCTCGTCGAGCATGACCCCCGCACCGGCAACCGTTGCCCGCGCCAAATCACGAGCCAACCCGGCTTCGAGACCCAGCTCTTCACCCGCGGCGGCCATCGCCTCGGCCAGGTAGAACGCGTAGGCGGGCCCGGAACCACTCACCGCCGAGACGGCGTCGAGCTGGTCTTCCGAGACGACCCGCACCATTCCACTTCCGGAAAGCAGTGCGGAGACCGCTTCGAGGTCTGCCTCACTGCTCGAGGAGCCCCCGGCCAGTGCCACGACGCCCTTGCCGACGGTCATGGGGGTGTTCGGCATGGCGCGGACGACCGACTGGCCCTG
>JBBSRM010000023.1:0-20100 GCA_038243055.1 Actinomycetales bacterium | reverse complement strand
CTTGGCCTGCACGGTTGGCTTGCCCATCTCGCGGGTGATGATCGCGGCTAGTTCGTCCCGGCGTTCCTCATAGAGGTCGGCGACCCGGCCGAGCAGGGCTGCCCGGTCGTCCACGGACGTTGTCCGCCAGGTGCCGAAAGCGGCATGCGCTGTGGTGGTGGCCTCCTGCAGTGCGGAGTCGGTGATGGTCTCGTATTCCTGCTCGACCTGTCCGGTGGCGGGATTGGTGACGGCGTACTTGCTCAACGTGGTCTCCTTCGATGGGGGAGGTTCTGTCGTGGCCCGCGACCGACAGCAGCTGCTGTCCGGTAAAGGCTACGTTTGTGGCATAGCGTCGGGGCCGGCTCCGATATTCCCGCACCCCTGATGGAACGAGGCTCAGCGGGCCCGTTGGACCCGGGCTTCGTCCCAGACCGGTTCCTCGGATTCGTAGACCCGCCCGTCGGAACCGAAGACCAGGAACCTGTCGAAGGACTTGGCGAACCACCGGTCGTGGGTGACCGCCAGAACGGTTCCTTCAAAGGCATTGACCGCCCGTTCCAGGGCTTCGCCGGAGTGCAGGTCCAGGTTGTCGGTCGGTTCGTCGAGGAGGAGCAGGGTCGCTCCAGAAAGTTGCAGCAACAGGATCTGGAAACGGGCCTGCTGCCCTCCCGACAGCGAATCGAAGGACTGTTCGGCCTGCGCGGCAAGGCCATAGCCATCAAGGGGCCCCGACGCAGCCTCGCGCCCCATGCCGGAACGGTGCTCGTCGCCGCGGTGCAGGATGTCGAGCAGGGAACGGTGGCCCAGATCCGGCCGGATGTGCGTCTGGGCGAAGTATCCCGGACGGATGCGGGCGCCGAGCTTGACCTTCCCCTCATGGGGAACCTCGGTCAGCGCGATATCCGAGACCGGCATGTGTTCGCGTTCGGGGTCGGTGCCGCCGGCCGCGAGCAGGCGCAGGAAGTGTGATTTGCCCGAACCATTGGAACCGAGCACACCCACCCGGTCCCCGAACCAGACCTCGGTGGAGAAGGGCTTCATCAGCCCGGTGAGCTCCAGTTTCGTGGCCACCACTGCGCGTTTGGCGGTGCGTCCGCCTTTCAGACGCATCTTGACGTTCTGTTCCATCGGCAGCGCCTCGGGAGGGCCGATCTCCAGGAACTTCGCCAACCGGGTCTGTGCCGCGCTGTACCGGGTGGCCATATCGGAGCGGAACGCCGCCTTGTTCTTGTACATGTTCACCAGCTCCTTGAGCTTGGCGTGCTCCTCGTCCCACCGTTTGCGCAGTTCTTCGAAGCGGGCGTTGCGGTCGGCACGAGCCTCGCCGTAGTTCCCGAAGGAACCGCCATGGATCCAGGCGGAGGCACCGTTGACGCCGGGTTCGAGGGTGACGATGCGTCCGGCGGCCTGGTTGAGCAGTTCGCGGTCGTGGCTGATGAACAGCACCGCCTTATCGGTGCCGCGCAGCTTGCCTTCCAGCCAACGCTTACCCGGGACGTCGAGGTAGTTATCCGGTTCGTCGAGCAGCAGCAGCTCGTCGTTGCCGGCGAAGAGGGCCTCCAGGACCAGCCGCTTCTGCTCGCCACCGGAGAGCGTGGTCGCCGGGCGGTGGGCGGCGCGTTCGAAGGGCAGGCCGAGGGCATCCATGCAGACCACGTCCCAGACGGTCTCGATGTCGTACCCGCCCACATCACCCCAGTCCACGATCGCCTGGGCGTAACGCATCTGCGTCTTCTCCTCGGCCGCGGGGTCTGAGTGGTCTTCGAGCATGGCGTCCTCGGCAGCCGCCATCTCGGCCGCTGCCTTCGCCAGAGCCGGGGGTGCTGCGGAGACGAGCAGGTCGCGCACGGTCGAATCGTCACGGACCTGACCGACGAACTGGCGCATGATGCCCATCGATCCCGAAAGGCCGACGGTCCCGCCGTCGGCCTTGAGGTCACCGGCGATGATCTTGAACAGCGTGGTCTTCCCGGCGCCATTGGGCCCGATCAGGGCTGTCTTGCTGCCGTTGCCGACCTTGAAGGAGACCTCGTTCAGCAGCTGCGTGCCGTCGGAGAGGAAATAGTCGATTCCGGCAACATCAATATGACCCATCCGGCCAGTCTAGGGGCGATCAGGCATGGCTTCCCAACCCCGGTCTGTGGGGGGCAACGTCCGCGTTCGCTAATGGATCCATGGCCAGGTCAGTTAGGCCAGACTCCGGTGACAGCCCCACGGAATCACCGTAGATTAAGTCATATGAAACTTACTGGAGCACTCGAAAAAGCATTCAACGACCAAGTGACCCTCGAGCTCGAGGCTTCCATGGTGTACCGCCAGCTGGCCATTGAAATGGACGTCCACGACCTGCCGGGCATCGCCGGCTGGTTCCGGGCCCAGTCCCATGAGGAGGTCGTTCACGCGGAGAAGTTCATCGCCCATATGACCGACCGCGACGCGAGCCCCACCATCGGCGACATCAAGGCGCCGGGCGTGAAGACCGATACCGTGCAGAAGGCCTTCGAGGCTTCGCTGGCCCACGAGGTCAAGGTTTCGGACGCCATCCGCAGCCTCTACCGCCTGGCCCAGCAGGAGGGGGACATCGACGCCCTGCCGCTGCTGAACGGGTTCGTCGAGGAGCAGCTGGAAGAGGAAGCGACTGTTGGTGAGATCATCGGTCGTGTCCGCCTGATCGGCGAGGACGGCAACGGGTTGCTGCGTCTGGACGCAGAGCTCGCAGCCCGCCCGGGCGCAGGCGACGCCGCCTAGCCTCCCAGCTCCCGGCGCATCCTTTCGAGTTCGCGCCGGTCCTTCTTCGTGGGACGCCCCGTTCCGCGGTCGCGGACCGGGACCATCAACGCTGGGGCCTTCGGACGCGCAGGGGTGTGGTCGGTGTAGCAACTGGCCGCCGCCTGCGCGCTCACCCGCTTGGAAATGAGGGCACGGACTTCGAGGATCTTCTCGAACCCTGATTCCCGGACCCGGATCATGTCCCCGGGGACCACGACCGCCGCGGCCTTGGCCGGGCGGTCGTTGAGTTTAACGTGGCCGGCTCGACAGGCGGCCGTCGCCGCGGAACGGGTCTTGAAGGCGCGCACTCCCCAGAGCCATGCGTCGATGCGTACCGCCTTGTCCAGAATCTTCATCACCCTCGAGCCTAGCCGTCGGCGACTGGAACCTACCGGATGGCAGCCCGTGCCGACCCGGACCCCAGGCCCAACGCCGCACAAGCCTGGGCAGCGGTGTCCTCGATGAGGCGTTCGGCGTCGGCTTGCAGCTCGGCCAGTACGGCCGGTCCGGAAGCGATCGAGAAGGCCGCGGTCAATCCGGCCTCCCGGCAGGCTGCTGCATCGAGCTGCACGGCTCCGGCGATGACGACGACCCGGGTGTCCTGGTCAGCGGTGCGGCGGACGGCATCGACGACCTTGCCGCCCAGGGACTGGGTATCCAGCCGTCCCTCGCCGGTGAGCACGACGTCGGCACCGGCCAGGGCCGTGCGCAGTCCGACGGCGGTGGAAACCAGTTCGGCCCCCGGAACGGTTTCGGCCCCCAGCAACGACACCAGCGCCAACGGCAGCCCGCCGGCAGCCCCGAAACCTGGTTGTTTGGCCACCACCTCGGCGTCGAGTACCGTGGCCAGATGGGCGAGCCCGGCATCCAAGGTGGAGACATCGGCGTCGGTGGCCCCCTTCTGTGGGCCGAAAACGGCTGCGGCTCCCCGCGGACCGCACAGCGGGTTGTCGACGTCCACGGCGATCCGCCAGGAGATCATGGCAGCCCGTGGGTGCAGCTCCGAGACGTCCACCCGGGCGATGGCCGACAGCGCGCCACCCCCGGGCTCGATGGGGTGGCCCTGCGCATCCAGGAACCGGGCGCCCAAGGCGGTGAGCATCCCGGTGCCTCCATCGGTGGTGGCGGAACCACCGATGCACAGCAGGATCTCGGACACCCCCGCATCCAGCAGGCGGGCGGCGATCAGCCCGACCCCGTAGGTGTCGGCGTCCAGGGGCTGTAGGTCGATATCGGCGACCTGGGGCAACCCGTTGGCTTCGGCAGCCTCGATGATGCCCGTGGTTCCGTCGGAGGAGAGTCCGTACCGTGCCGTGCAGGGCCGGCGCAGGGCATCGGTGGTTGCCGCGGTCAACGGTTCCGTGCCCCAGGTGGCGAGCAGTGCGTCCAGGGTTCCTTCGCCGCCGTCGGCCATGGGGAGTTCGATGATGGTGGCCGCCGGGCCGGCGACGGCGCGTGCCCCGCGGGCGAGGGCCGCGGCAGCCTGGGCAGCGGAGGCACTTCCCTTGAACGAATCGGGGGCGACGACGATGACGGGGGAGGATGTGGGGCTCATGGCTCCACTCTAAGGGACTTCTGCTCGAACAAATATGGGTTAACTGACCACTCATTGATGACCAATATTACAAAAACCATGGGCGTTGTGCACTGTTTGGTAGGTCAGTTGGGGAGTGGGGATTCATCGCGGGTGTCTCGGCTGCGCGGTCTGTTGCTGGGTCGGGCAGCGCGCCGCGATGATGGCCAGCTGCAACGATGCCGCCTGTGCCGGGATCCGCGGATCGAGTCCCGTCAGCTCGGTGATGCGCTCCAGCCGCTGCAAGGTGGTGTTGCGGTGCAGGAAGAGCTCCCGGGCCGTGGCCGAGACCGAGGCGCCGCAGCGCAGGAAGGCCACCACTGTCTGGCGATGCCCGGCGCTCAGGGAGTCCACCCGGCGGGCCAAAGAGGTTCGGGTTGCCGCGGGCAGGCAGGAGACGCTGAGCTCGGGGGCCAGCTCATCGAGCCTGAGCATCCGGGAAACCGGTGGCTCCGGCAGGAGGTCGTTGGCGGCGACCAGCGCGCCCAGGGCCTGGGCTGCCCCGGCCAGGTCGGCGCCGTCGGCGCAGGAACCGCCATCGAGCACGATGGTTCCGCCGGGTGGGATCGCCGCAGGCCGGCCATCCGACCGGATGGACCGGGCCCCGGTCAGCACCCACTGTGCTCCGCCGAAGCGGGCCCGCCGCTGGGGTCCGGGCAGAAGCGCCTGCTCCGTATCGGGGCCCAGCGTGCCCGTCGCCTGGTGGTCCAGGATGGCGTAGAGGCTCCAGGGGGCCACCATTTCGGGGAGTCCGGATGCCAGCGCCCCGGTGATGGCCGAACCGTCCACCTCGCCGGAAACAAGCCCGGAGAGCAACTCGCGGTCGGCAGCGTCCCGACGGGCCGAATCATCGAGTTCACGTTCGCGTTCCAGCAGCAGGCCCGTGGTCAGGACCAGCACCTGGGCCACGGGTGAGACCCTCTCCGGAGTCCCGGTGATACCGAGTACGCCGACGATCTTCCCGTCCAGCCGCAGCGGCAGGTTCACCCCCGGGCGCTCCGCGGGCGAACCGCCGTCGTGCACGATCCCCGGCTCGCCTCCGGCCACGGCCCGCGCGACGGTGTGGGTCGAGCCGACGCGTTCGGGGTCGGTGGAGGCAATGATCCGTCCCGTCGGATCCATGACGTTGATGTTGAACTCCAGCGTCGGTGCGACCTGGTCGATGACGCGTTGGGCCAGTTCCGGGCTGAGGGGCTGGGGCATGCCGTCAGTTTAGGGTGTGGGCGCCAGGAGGAGCGTCTCGATGGACTGCCCGAGGATGTCGACCGCCTCGGGGGAGAGGGCGTCCCCGGTGATCAGCACGTCCGCGGCACCGAGTTCCGCGATCTGGCATAACCCGGTGATGCCCCATTTGCTGTGGTCGGCGACGACGACGAGTTCTGCCGCTGAGGCCATGAACGCCCGGTTGGCTTGGGCTTCGAGCATGTTCGGGGTGGTGAAACCGTCTTCGGCGGTCATGCCGTGGATTCCCATGAAGCAGATATCCACATGCAGTTGGGCCAGGGCCGCAGTGGCCAAGGGGCCCACCAAAGCGTCCGAGGGTGTGCGGGTGCCGCCGATGAGGATGACTGATTGTGAAGGGTTCTCGGCACTGTAGAAGACCTCGGCGATCCGGGGGGAATTCGTGACCACCGTCAGATCCGCAATGCCCGTGCAGTGACCGGCCAGGGCGTAGGTCGTGGTCCCGGAGTTCAGCGCGACCGACATGCCGGGTTCGATCAATTCCGCCGCACGCAGGGCCAGGGCCTCCTTCTCGGGTGCCGCGAGGCCGAGCTTGCGGGTGAAGCCGGGTTCGACGCTGGTGGCGGACTGCTCACGAGTGGCGCCGCCATGGACCTTGACCAGCTCTCCGGCCGACGCCAACGCATTCAGGTCGCGTCGGACGGTCATCTCCGAGATGCCCAACTCGTGGGAGAGCTCGGTGACGCGCACCTGTCCGTATTTGTTCAACTCGTCCAGGATGTGCCGACGACGTTGCTGCGGGAGCATTTCTGCCATGATCGGTGCACCTTTTCGGGGATGGGTCGGGGTCGAAAGGAGTGGGAGGCCGCGTGACACGGTTCGTCCAGCATAGTCGAGGTTCGAAATTGTGCGAATGGTTTCTTGACGGCAAAATCCCGGCGTGTCCGGGAGATAGAGCCGTTCACAACTGATTGGCAGCCCCCTCTTGCGCTCCAAAGTGACGCGTGCCATAGTAGCGGAAAGTCTGATTGCGTTGCTTTATGATCGACTTTGAGTGTTTCTTTAAGAATTCTCCGTCGCCTGGCACCTGAAAACGGGTCTGCGGCACAACCCAAGGAGTCACCGTGGCACATTCCAACCCCCGGAAGTCCGGGCCTGCATTCTCGCCCAGCCCGTCCTCGCTCGGAGCCGGGCTCAGCGTCCCGGTCGCCCGCCGGTCGGTTCTCGGCGGGGCCGTGGGCCTCTCGGCGATCGCCGCCCTGACCGCCTGCGGGGGAGGCGGGGGCGGTTCGGAGGTGAAGGAAGGGACCGGTGCCGTCTCCTTCGGCTCCAACCAGTCCGATAAGGTCCCCAAGGCCGCCTATAAGAAGATGATCGACACCTTCAAGAAGGAGTCGGGCTCCGACGTCAGTATCAACACCGTTGACCACAACACCTACCAGGAGCAGATCAACTCCTACCTGCAGGGCGAACCCGACGACGTGTTCAGCTGGTTCTCCGGCTACCGGATGCGCTTCTTCGCCGACCAGGGACTGGCCGGTGACATCAGCTCCGTCTGGGACACGATCGGTGACCACTTCACCGACGCCTTCAAGGATGCCGCCACCGGTACCGACGGGAAGCAGTACTTCGTTCCCGTGTCCTACTATCCGTGGGCGGTCTTCTACCGCAAATCCGTTTTCGCGGATAAGGGCTACGAGATCCCGACCAATATCGACGAGTACATGACCTTGAGCCAGGAGATGCAGAAGGACGGGCTGAACCCCATCGGGCTCGGGGACAAGGACGGGTGGCCGGCCATGGGCACCTTCGACATCCTGAACATGCGCATCAACGGCTACGACTTCCACACCAACCTGCTCGCCGGCGAGGAATCGTGGGAGTCGGACGAGGTCAAGGAGGTCTTCAACGCCTGGACCAAGCAGATGCCCTACCACCAGAAGGGCGGGCTGGGCCGGGATTGGCAGGAGATGGCACAGGGCCTGCTGCAGAAGAAGACCGGCATGGCGGTCTTCGGGATGTCCATCTCCCAGCAGTTCCAGGGAGCCGAAGGTGGCGACGCCTTGGAGGATCTGGACTTCTTCAAGTTCCCGAAGATGAACGACGAGCACGGCACGGATTCCATCGATGCCCCGACCGACGGGTTCATGATGAGCGCGAAGACGGAAAACGGCGGAACGGCCATGAAACTGCTGGAGTTCCTGGGCACTGCCGAGGCCGAGGGGATCAACACCGACGCCGATAAATCGATCGTGGGCCCGGCCGACGACGCCGACACCTCCAACTACACGGCGCTGCAGAAGAAGGCGGTGGAACTGGTCGGGGAGGCCAAGCACATCGCCCAGTTCATGGATCGCGACACCCGTCCCGATTTCGCCTCCACGGTGATGATCCCGTCACTGCAGGCCTTCATCAAGGACCCGAAGGACATCAACAACATCCTGAAGGACGTCGAGGCACAGAAGAAGGCCATCTTCACCGCCTGATGCCGCTGCAGGAGAGGAACACCATGACAACAACGATGCAGAACGCGCCCCCGGCCAAACCCCGCAAGGTCCGCCGCTACAGCACCACCGACCGGGTGGTGCTCACCCTGATGCTCGGTGCCCCGGCGCTGGTGGTGCTGGCCTTCATCTGGGGGCCGGCACTGGGATCGGTGTTCCTCTCCTTCACCCGGTGGAACGGGGTGACGGCCATGGAACCCATCGGGTTCCAGAACTACGAACAAGCGGCCACCATCTACCCTCCATTCTGGCCCGCCCTGCAACACAACGTGATCTGGCTGTTGGTGCTGGGCCTGGTGGCCACACCGCTGGGCCTGTTCCTGGCCGTGCTGCTGGACAAGAACATCAAGGGCACCCGCGTCTACCAGAGCATCTTCTACATGCCGGTGGTGCTCTCGCTGGCCCTGGTCGGCTTCATCTGGACCCTGCTCTACTCGCAGGACCAGGGCCTGATCAACCAGCTCACCGGGGCCAACGTGAACTGGCTGGGCAACTCCGACATCAACCTGTGGGCCATCCTCGTGGCCGCCAGCTGGCGCCACGTCGGCTACATCATGATCCTCTATCTGGCCGGCCTGAAGGGCGTGGACGAGACGATCAAGGAAGCTGCGGCCATCGATGGCGCCAACCAGCGCCAGACCTTCTTCCGCGTGGTGTTCCCGACACTGAAACCCATCAACGTGATCGTGCTGGTGGTGACGGTCATCGAAGGGCTGCGCGCCTTCGACATCGTCTACATCATCAACAAGGGAACCAACGGACTAGAACTGCTCTCGGTGCTGATCACCAACAACATCATCGGCGAGGCCAGCCGGATCGGCTTCGGATCGGCGATCGCGGTCATCCTGCTGGTCATCTCCCTGGTCTTCATCATCACCTACCTGGTCCAGACCTTCACGAAGGAGGGGGCCAAATGAGCGCCGCCACCACGACCCCCGACGAATCCCACCCGGATCGCACCGACTCCTCCGGTGCACCCGTGGCGACGATGGACGCACCCACCCGTGGCCGCCATGGAGCCGGTCGCGGCGCCGCTGCCACGGGCCCGGCCGCCGACCCGGGCCGGAAGAACAAGGCGCCGCTACGCCCCGGACGGGTCATCCTGCACACCAGCCTCATCATCTGGGCGGTGTTGTGGCTGGCTCCGCTGGCCTGGGCCGTCTACACCTCCCTGCGCCCCTACTCGGAAACCGCGGAGAAGGGCTATGTGTCCCTGCCAGACACACTGAACTTCGACAACTACGTCACCGCCTGGACCCAGGCCGACCTGCCCCACTATTTCCTGAACTCGCTCTACATCGCCGTCCCCGCGGTCATCATCGTGCTGTTCATGTCCTCGATGGCGGCCTTCGTGTTGGCGCGCTTCAGCTTCAAACTGAACCTGTTCATGCTGATGTTCTTCACCGCGGCGAACCTGCTGCCCCAGCAGGTCATCATCACCCCGCTGTACCGGATGTTCCTGGCCCTGGACATCTACAACACCCAGTTCGGCGTCGTCCTGATCAATGTGGCCTTCCAGATGGGTTTCTGCGTCTTCGTGCTCAGCAACTTCATGAAGGCACTGCCCGACGAGCTCGGCGAGGCGGCGCAGGTCGACGGCGCGGGGGTGTGGCGGCAGTTCCACCAGATCGTCCTGCCCCTGACCCGTCCCGCACTGGCGGCGCTGGCAACCCTCGAGTTCGCCTGGATCTACAACGACTTCTTCTGGGCGCTGGTCCTGTTGCGTGATGGCGACGCCATGCCGGTGACCAGCGCGTTGAACAACCTCAAGGGCGCGTTCTTCACCGACAACAACCTCGTGGCCGCCGGTGCGGTCATGATCGCCCTGCCGACAGTGATCTTGTTCATGATCCTGCAGAAGCACTTCATCGCCGGGCTGACCCTCGGCAGCAACAAGTAGGAGAAGCACCGTGACCGAACAGCCGGCCCTGCCGTACCACCTCGATCCCTCGCCCGGCGCCGGCAGGTTGCCGGCGCGCGCCCACCTGGCCTCGGACCGGCCTGAAGCTACCCTGAGCGGGGACTGGGGTTTCAGGTATTCCCCCTCGGTGGCCGCCGCCCACCAGGACCCGGCCGCGCAGGACGCCCGGTTCCCCGACACGGTGGCCGTTCCCGGGCACTGGGTCCTGGATGCGGCCAACGGGGCGCTGGTCACCGGGAAGATCAACCGCTTCGGCAGCCCCTGGTACACGAACGTGGACTACCCGTTCCCGGTGGACCCGCCCTATATCCCCGACGAAAACGGCACCGGCGACTACCTGCGCGAGTTCACGCTCGGGGACCTGGGCTTCAGCGCCGGGGTCCTGGACGGCCCGGGCCGGATGATCCTGCGCTTCGAAGGCGTGGAATCGACGTTCAAGGCCTGGCTCAACGGCGCCGAACTCGGCCATGCTTCCGGCAGCCGGCTCAGCCACGAATTCGATGTCACGGCCCATCTGGCCCACGGAACCGGGAACAACCGGCTCGTCGTGCGGGTGCACGCCTTCTCCGCCGCCAGCTACCTCGAGGACCAGGACCAATGGTGGCTGCCGGGCATCTTCCGCGACGTCACGCTGATCGGTGAACCCGCCGCGGGGATCCACGATGTCCGCGTCGTCGCCGATTACGACGACGGAGCCGGGCACCTCGCGCTGGAGGCCGAGGCACCGACGGGTTCCTACCCGCTCCGGTTCTCCATCCCGGAACTGGGGGTCGAGCACATAATCGAGGCACCTGCCGGTGGGGCTCCCACGGCCAGAATCGACCTCCCAGTCGGCCGGGTCCACGGTTGGACCGCCGAAACCCCACGGCTCTACGCGGCGACCCTGGCCTCACGGGGGGAAACCGTGTCGCTGCGGCTGGGATTCCGTCGGGTCGACATCGCCGACGGCGTCCTGCGCGTGAACGGTGCACCCATCCGCTTCCGTGGAGTCAACCGGCATGAATTCCATCCGACGGCCGGCCGGGCGATCACCACCGAATTCACCCGTGGCGAGCTGGAAACGATGAAGCGGCACAACATCAACGCCATCCGCACCAGTCACTACCCGCCGAACCACCACCTGCTCGACCTCGCCGACGAACTGGGGTTCTGGCTCATCGACGAATGCGACCTGGAGACCCACGGCTTCGTGGCCACCGGGTGGGAGTCCAACCCCTCCGACGACCCGACCTGGCTGCCGGCCTACCTGGACCGGATCGAACGCACGTGGCGCCGCGATGCGAACCACGCATCCGTGGTGATGTTCTCGCTGGGCAACGAATCAGGCACCGGGGCCAACCTGGCCGCCATGGCCGACTGGCTGCGCAGCCACGATCCGATGCGCCCCATCCACTACGAGGGCGACCATGAGGCCCGCTACACCGACGTCTACTCCCGCATGTATGCCACCCCGACCGAATCGGATTCGCTCCTGGCCGGGAACCCCATCCCCTCGGTCAGCGCCGAAGGTTCCGACCGCATCGCCTCCCAGCCCTACGTCCTGTGCGAGTACGTCCACGCCATGGGCAACGGCCCCGGAGGGATGAGCGACTACGAGGCCCTCTTCGACGCCCACCCCCGGGCAGCCGGCGGCTTCGTCTGGGAGTACAAGGACCACGGCATCCTCGCCTCCACCCCGGATGGCCGTCCGGTCCATGCCTACGGTGGCGACTTCGCAGAACCGATCCACGACTCCAACTTCGTCCTCGACGGACTCGTTTTCGCCGACGGCACCCCGAGCCCCGGACTCATCGAATACGCCAAGGTCATCGAACCCGTCAGGGTCACCATCGGGGAGGACCTGCGGATCGAGAACCGGCAGGACTTCGAGGACACCGCCGGCTACACCTTCGGCTGGCGGCTCGACACCGCCGGCCCGGGCCCCGACGGGGTGGGCGAACCCCTGGCCGAAGGGGTCCTGGACGTACCGAAAACCGCCCCCCGGTCCAGCAGCATCGTTTCCGTCCCCGCCGCAGTGGGTCGGCATCCCGACGCCCTGCTGAGCGTTTCCGTGCAGCTGGCAGCCCCGACCTGGTGGGCACCGACAGGCCACGAGGTCGCCTGGGGGCAGGGCTCCATCGCGGGACGGCCAGCCCCCGCCGAAAACCTCCGGGAATCCGGGCAGGGTGCCCACGCGCCGGGCGAGCCATGGGACCTGGCCTCCTTCGACGATGCAGGATTGCTGCGGTCCCTCGCGGACCTGGGCCTGGCCGGACCCGAGCTGCTGGCGTTCAGGGCCCCGACCGACAACGACGAAGGGACCATCGAACCCAGCCGCGGCATGCGCCCCGGCGGACCCGATACCGTCGGGAACAGCGCGCAGGCTCCGGCGGACTTCGACTGGGAGGCCTACGCGGGCCTGGCCCCGGGACCCGTGGTCGCCGTGGCCGAGAAGTGGCGTGCCGCGGGGCTGCACCGGCTGCAACGTCGGACCGTATCGACGCGGGCGACGGCCGGGGAACTGGCCAGCACCCACCGCTATGGCGCCCCGGCCCGACCCGAGGGGTTCGACGTCGACCTGCACTTCAGCGCCACCGGTACGTCACTGCGCCTGCGGGCACGGATGGAGGCATTGCAGGAGTACGGATTCCCGCTGGCCCAGCTCGGGCTCGGATTCACCGTGCCGGCCGCGGCACTGACCGACGCCTGCACGGCCCGGTTCACCGGGGCCGGACCCGGTGAAAGCTACGCCGACTCCCGCTCGGCCCAACGCTTGGGCACCCACCGGCTGTCGGTCGGGGAGCTGCGCACCGACTACCCGCGCCCCCAGGCCAATGGCCGCCGCGGTGACCTGCGGGCCCTGGACCTGGAATTGGCCGACGGCAGGACCCTTCGGCTGACCATCCTCGAGGGCCCCGCGGATACCGGATTCACGCTCAGCCCCTGGAGCCAGCAGGAACTGGCCGGCGCCAGCCACCCCACCGAACTGCCCGAATCCACCCACTGGCACCTGGGGATCGACGCCGGACAGCACGGACTGGGCAGCCGTTCCTGCGGTGTCGACGTCGCCGACCATGATGCCTTCATCGCACGCCGTGCCGATCTGCTCCTGGAGCTGTCCGTGCTACCGGGCCGGGGTGGAACCCCATGAGCCTCCACTACCTGAACGGGCACGGGGTGGGCCTGATCCTGCAGACCACCGGCGATCCCGCCGTCGTGCACTTCGGTGCCGACCCCGGGGCCGGACCGGAGCAGGAATCCACCGGCCCGGTGCTGCATTCGAACTACGACCACCCGTTGACCATGCCGTTGTGGCCGCAGGCCAGTGCCGGCTGGGCCGGGACACCGTTGCTTGAGGGCGGACGCGGAGGGCGGGACACCTCCGCCTGCTTCACCGATCCCGAGGTGACCACCGCGGACAGCCGGCTCACCCTCTCAGCCACCGATGCCGAAGCCGGGCTGGAACTGGAAACCAACTTCGAATTGCTGCCCGGCGGACTGCTGCGGCTGCGCCACTCCCTGACCAATGCCGGGGACGACGGCTATGAAGTCAGGGCGCTGAACGCCATGCTTCCTGTCGGACAGCAGGCCACCGAACTGCTGGACACCACCGGGCGCTGGTCCCGCGAACGGTCCGAACAACGCCTGCCCTTCTCCACCGGAACCCATGCCCGTACCGGACGTCGAGGTCGCACCGGGCACGACGCCCCGTTGCTACTCGCCGCCGGAACCCCAGGCTTCGCCAACCGCCGTGGAGAACTCTGGGCGGCACATCTGGGCTGGAGCGGAAACAGCACGGTCTTCGCCGAACGCACCGCCAACCCAACCCGCGTCCTGGGCGCCGGGGAACTGCCGGGAACCGGCGGAATCATCCTGGATGCCGGGCAGACCCATACCGGTCCCTGGGTCTACTTCGCCTATTCGGATGCCGGGCTCGACGGGGTGGCCTCCCGTTTCCACACCTACCTGCGCTCACGCCCGGAACATCCGCGTCGCGAACGCCCCGTGGTGCTGAACACCTGGGAAGCGGTCTACTTCCGGCACGACCTGGCCGAGCTCACCTCGCTGGCCGAAGCGGCAGCCGAGGCCGGGGTGGAACGCTTCGTACTCGACGACGGATGGTTCGGCTCCCGCCGCGACGACACCTCCGGGCTGGGGGACTGGCAGGTCTCCTCTCAGGTCTGGCCGGGCGGCCTGGCCCCGCTGATCAGCCAGGTCAACGAGCTGGGCATGGAATTCGGTCTCTGGGTCGAACCCGAAATGGCCAACCCCGATTCCGAACTGGCCACCGGCCACCCCGACTGGCTCTGCCGGGCCCGCGGCGACCAGCTGGCCCCGACCTGGCGGAACCAACACGTCGTGGACCTCACCCTGCCTGCGGCCTACACCCACATCTTCACCGCCCTGGACACCGTGCTGACCGACGCCGCACAGGCCGGGGCGCCGATCGCGTTCCTGAAATGGGACCAGAACCGCGACTTGACCGACCTGGCGTCGGCCGGAAGGCCCTCACAGCATGGGCAGACACTGGCCGCCTACGCCATGATGGACGAGCTGAAGGCCGCGCATCCCGGACTGGAGATCGAATCCTGCTCCTCCGGGGGAGCCCGTGTGGACCTCGGGGTGCTCGAACACGCCGACCGGGTTTGGGCCTCGGACTCCAACGACGCCCTCGAACGCCAGCACATCCAGGAGTTGACCCAACGCGTGCTGGCCCCCGAACTGGTGGGACAACATATCGGCCCGGCCACCGCCCACACCTCGGGACGCACCCACGCGCTGGCCTTCCGGGGGATCACCGCCCTCTTCGGGCATTTCGGGTTGGAATGGGATATCCGCGAGACCCACGGGGCCGACCGGCAGACCCTGCACCAGTTGGTCGGGCTCTATAAGAAGCACCGGGGGCTGCTGCATTCCGGTGTCTCGGTCCGTGCGGACCTGGGCGATGATGCGTTCAGTCTCTACGGCACCGTCGCCGTCGACGGCAACGAAGCGCTCTATGCCTTTGCGTTGCTGCGTTCCTCCGACGGGGCCGGCCCCGGCGTCATCGCACTGCCGGGTCTTCGGGCGCAGAGGACCTACCGGGTCTCGGCCATCGTGCCGGGCAACGAACCGGGAACCTTCGCCCACCGGAAACCGCCTGCCTGGCTGGAATACGGCTTCACCGCCACCGGCAGCTACCTATCCACCGTTGGTTTGGCCCTGCCCGCCCTGAACCCCGAGCGGGCCATCCTGCTCCACGCCGAAGCACTGGAGGCTTTGTGAGTACCATGAACAGCCCCACCGAAACCTCCGACGCCGATGCCCTTCGCCGGCCCGTCCGCGCCCGGATGACCGATGGTCGTGAACTGTTGTATTTCTTCGACCACCCCGACCAGCACGAGGACTTCGTCCCCCCGGCCGACCGCCGGGAACTGCCGGAGAGGCCCACCGCCGCGCGTCTGCGCCGCGACCCGCTGACCGGGGAATGGGTGTCCTTTGCCGCCCACCGGCAAGGCAGGACCCATCTGCCACCTGCCGACGAATGCCCGCTGTGTGCCTCGGGCACCGAGCGGTCCACCGAGGTCGCCGCAACGGAGTACGACGTCGTCGTGTTCGAGAACCGCTTCCCCTCTTTCGGGCCGGGGCAGCAGGAACAGGAGCGCTCCGACGCGATGGGAAGGACCTACCCGGCCGAAGGCCGCTGCGAGGTCATTGCCTTCGGTTCCGACCACGGGGATTCCTTCGGCGACCTGGGCTCCCAGAGGGCTCGGACCGTCGTGGAGGCCTGGGCCCAGCGCACGGCGGAACTATCGGCCCTGCCGGGCGTCGAACAGGTCTTCGCGTTCGAGAACCGGGGCGCGCAGATCGGGGTGACCCTGCACCACCCGCACGGACAGATCTACTCCTACCCCTACGTCACCCCGCGCACCCTCACCCAGCTGGACCAAGCGCAACGACACCGCGAAAAAACCGGAGGCAACCTCATGCAGGACGTGTTGGACTTCGAGGTGGCCGAAGGAACCCGGATCGTGGAGCGGACCGATTACTTCACGGTGTTCGTCCCCTTCGCTGCCCGCATGCCCATCGAGGTCCACGTGGTCCCGAACCGGCACGTGGCCGATCTGGCGGGGCTCACGGGAGAGGAACGGGCCGACCTGGCCGAGGTCTACCTGCGCCTGATCCGTGGCGTCGACGCCCTCTACTCGACCCCGACCCCGTATATCGCCGCGTGGTTCCAGGCCCCCGTTCGGCACCCCGCTGCCGGAGAACTCCGACTGCACCTGCAGCTGACGTCCCCGCGCCGGGCCGAGGACAAACTGAAATATCTGGCAGGATCGGAAGCCGCGATGGGGGCCTTCATCGCCGACGTCACCCCCGAAACCACTGCCGAGCGCATGCGTGCCGCGCTCGGAACGCTGAACGGAGCCACCGCATGAGTCGCGAGGACAACCCGACCGCCGCGGCTGCCGGGAATGCGGACACCGAATCCCTGGAGAAGCTCTCAGCCGGCTTTACAGCCCTCTTCGGTGGACGGCCGGATGGCATCTGGGCGGCACCGGGTCGGGTGAACCTCATGGGGGAACACACCGACTACAACGAAGGGTTCGTGCTGCCCTTTGCCCTGGAAAACAGTGCCCGGGTCGCCGTGGCCCTGCGGCACTCGGGGCCTTCACGGTTGCGGGCAGCCTCCCTTCAAGGCGCGGATCCGGCGGGAACCGGCGAGGCGGCCATTGCCGGCGAAGTCGCCGAGGTGGACCTGACCCGGCTCGAGCCGGAAGGCGTCGTCCCCTGGGCCAGATACCTGGCAGGGGTCATCTGGGCGCTTCAACAGCGGGGGCACCACGTGCCAGGGGTGGATGTCCTGCTGGATTCCGACGTCCCCTCGGGCGCCGGGTTGTCTTCCTCGGCGGCCATCGAATGCGCGGTGGCCCTGGCCCTGGACGAACTCCTGGCCGCAGGGATCGAACGCGAGGAACTGGTGCTGGTCTGCCAGCAGGCGGAAAACGACTTCGTCGGGGCCCCCACCGGGATCCTGGACCAGTCGGCTTCCCTGCTGGGCACGTCGGGCCACGCCTTGTTCCTGGACTGCCGCAGCCGGATCTCCCGGCAGGTTCCGCTGGATCTGGCTGCCGAATCCCTGGTGTTGCTGGTGATCGACACCCGGGTCGTCCACGCGCATGAATCCGGAGGCTATAAGGATCTCGTCGCCGCCTGTGCACGCGGTGCCGCCGGGCTGGGGGTCCCCGCCCTGCGTGATGTGGGTCCCGAGCGGCTACCGGAGGCCGCCGAGGTCCTGGATGCCGCTACCTTCGCCCGGGTGCGCCATATCGTGACCGAGAACCAGCGGGTCCTGGATACGGTGGCGGCATTGGAGGCCGAGGGCCCACGAACCATCGGTCCGTTGTTGGATGCCAGTCATGCCTCGATGCGCGATGATTTCGGCATCTCCTGCGTCGAACTCGATGCCGCCGTCGAGGCAGCACAGCAGGCCGGGGCGATCGGCGCCCGGATGACCGGGGGAGGGTTCGGCGGATCGGCGATCGCCCTGGTCGACGTCGCGGCCGCGGACGCCGTGGGGGATGCGGTCCGTGAACGCTTCGCCGCCGACGGATACGAGGCCCCGGATATCTTCGCCGTCCAACCCGGTGCCGGTGCCCGGAGGCGGACCGCCCGGGCATGAAGAAGGCCCCGGCTTTCGGGGGGAGAAAGCCGGGGCCGGATTCATCACTCGCACCTGATGAGGTACTTAAAACACTAAGGGCCGAACCTAGCAGTCCGCTGTGCGTGTGGTGGGGGTTGACTGCAAACCACGGGTAATGTGGCGATCGTCACCCACTCCTGAATCCCGCGAGGTGTTTTTCGTGCGCAACCGCACCGACACCGGCCAGCAGGGCACGCCCATTTCGCGTGCCATGCGTCCGGTCAACCAACTAGTCGAAAAGTTCATCCCCTCGGCGCTGGTCTTCGCCATCGCGCTGACCTTCATCGTCGCCATCCTGGCACTGACCCTCACCGGCTCCTCCCCGGTGCTGATCGTCAAGAGCTGGGGTGACGGATTGGCGGGGTTGCTGGCCTTCATCACCCAGATGGCCCTGGTGCTCATGCTGGGGTACATCCTGGCCAACACCCGGCCGGTCCGCCGGCTCCTGGTGTTCCTGGGCGGGATACCCCGCTCGCCGATCCAGGCCTACCTCTTCGTCTTCCTCGTCGCGGCCGTCGCCTCGCTGATCACCTGGGGACTGGGGCTCGTCGTCGGAGCCCTGCTGGCCAAGGAGGTCGCAGCCCAGGGACGCGAACGGGGCCTGAAACTGCATTTCCCGATGCTGGTGGCCTGCGGGTTCGCCGGTTTCGTCGTCTGGCATATGGGCTACTCCGGTTCGGGGCCGTTGACCGCCGCCACCCCGGACTCCTTCATTGCCGAGGAGCTGGGGGCGACACTGCCCATCTCCGAGACCACGTTCTCGAGCTGGAACATGATCGCCGCCGTCGTGACGATCGCGGTCGTCGCCCTGGCGTTGTTCCTGGTGGCACCGAGACAGTCCGACAAGATCGTGGAGCTGACCCGTGACGCCCGCGAAACGGGTGTGGTCGTCGAGGAGGAGGTCGTCACCCCCGCGGACCGCGTCGACGCCAGCCGACTACCCACGCTGCTGCTGGGCATCATGCTGGTTGCCTACCTGGTCATCCACTTCGCCCAGGGTGGGAGCCTGACCCTGGACATCGTGAACTGGTCGTTCCTGGCGTTGATCCTGCTGCTGGTGCGCAACCCGTTCGAGCTGGTCGCGCTGACCAAGGAGGCGGCCTCGAACGTCGGGGAGATCCTGCTGCAGTTCCCGCTGTATGCGGGCATCCTGGGCATCATGCAGGGGACCGGGCTGATCGTGCTGGTCTCCAATGCCTTCGTGGCCATCTCGACGCCCCAGACCTTCGGGGTGCTGGTGTTCCTCAGCGCCGGGTTGGTGAACTTCTTCGTCCCCTCCGGCGGCGGCCAGTTCGCCGTGCAGGCCCCGATCATGCTCACGGCGGCCGAACAACTGGGCGTGGATCCCTCGGTCCCGATCATGGCCGTGGCCTACGGGGACCAGTGGACCAACATGATCCAGCCGTTCTGGGCGTTGCCGCTGCTGGCCATCGCCGGGCTGAAGATGCGTGACATCCTCGGCTATACGACGATCGTGCTGATCGCCTCCGGGCTGGTCTTCGCCGCGACGCTGGTCATCGTCTCGCTGTAGCCGGGGAAGGCCCCGAACATGATGAAGGCCCCGGTCCGGGGGGACTGGGGCCTGGTGTTTCATCACTCGCACCTTTGGAGTGGTTACCGGCCTCAGCGGGGTGGAAGTCCCAGGAGCCGTGCGCCGTTGTCCCACAAAACCGAACGCATCCAGTCGTCACCGAGGCCGAGTCGTGCCAGCGCCTCGAGTTGGTGGGCATAGGGATAGGGGATGTTCGGAAAATCCGAGCCCAAGAGAATCCGCCCGCGCAATCCGGGCAGTCGGCCCAGATACTGCGACGGCATCGGCGCGAAATCGTTGGTGAAGTCCGTGCCGACCATCGTGGTGTCCAGGTAGACGCCGGGGTATTCCTCGGCGAGGTCTGCGAACGCGTTGTATTCGGGCATGCCTTGGTGGTCGATGACCAGCACCAGCCGAGGATGGCGCTTCAGTAGTCGGCGTACCGGGCCCGACCCCGTATGCTCCCCGCTGATCGGAGCTGATCCTGCGTGGATGACCACGGGGACCCCGGCTTCCTCGAGGACGTGCCACGCTTCATCGAGCGCGGGATCGGCGGGCGAGAATCCACCGACCTGGACATGGATTTTGAAGAGTCGTGCCCCTCGTTCGATTTCCAGTCGGACCTGATCGCCGACGCCGGCCTCCGGGTAGAACGTTGCGCATTGCACGGCGTCGGGAATCCGGGTGGCGAACTCCCGGTTCCAGTCATTCAGCCACTCGGCCATACCCGGTTTGTGCGCGTAGGACAGTGCCGGGATGGCACGGAGGCCGAAACCGCGCAGGGTGTGGATTCGTTCCTGTTCGTCGGTGCGGTAGTGGATCGGCCAGGATCGGCCGTAGTGTTCCCCCGCCTGGTCGAAATACGCCCATACCTTGCGCATCATCGGTTCCGGGAGGAAGTGCACGTGGATGTCGGCCAGGCCGGGGATCCCCAGCGTGCGCAAATACGCGGGGATTTCAGCATCCGATGTCGGT
>JBBSRM010000022.1:0-20216 GCA_038243055.1 Actinomycetales bacterium | reverse complement strand
CCGTCGTGCGGCCCGACCATTTGCTGGTCCGCGGCTGGCTGCGCCGCAACGTGGTGGCCCTGACCCAGCCGGTGGCTCCGGCGGTGCGCACGCAGTACCAGCCCTTCGGGGTGGCATGCTCCTTCTCCATCCGCACGTCCCGCCAGGCGACGGTCCCGGCCGGGAGGTCACCGATCATCAAGGCCCCATTGGCCAGATGGGCCAGGACGGAGCCGTTGGCCGAGAAGTAGTACCGGGCGCTGGTGGGCAGGCCGTTGCGGGTGGAGGTGTAGGCGGGGTCCTTCGACAGGTCGGCTGTGAGGTACCGGTGCGAGACATACCCGGTCCGCCCCCGATAGCTCAACCGGTACCAGCCGTTGGCGGCAACACCGGTGGCGGTGAATTTCGCGTTCTTCGCCAACGTGCCCAGGTGCTTGCCGTGGGAGGTGGCCGAGGACCTGACGTTCAGCGCGGCCAGGGTCCGGACCCTGGCCTTGATCCTGACGACCTTCGGGGCTGCAGCCTTCTTCGCGGCGGGGAGGACCTTGACGTAGCGGTTGGAGACATAGCCGGTCCTTCCCCGGTAGGTGATCCGGTACCAGCCGTTGGAGGCCCGGCCGGTGGAGGTGACCGTGGTGCCCTTGGCCAGCGTCCCCAGCTTGGCCCCGGCGGCACCGGCGCTGGAGCGGACGTTGAGGTTCGCCGTCGTCCTGATCCGGGTCGAGGCTGCGGCCGCGGATTCCGGGGTGAGCAGGGTGCCGGCGCCGCCGAGCAGGGAGGCGGCGGCCACCGCGACGACGCCGAAGAGCCGGCGGCGGTCCAGGGTGGTCTCGGCCATCGGTGAAGCAACTGTGGTTTCCATGGGGTTCCTTCCCCGTTGATGGTGCCTAGCCGATGGATTCGAGCAGGGCCGAAAGTTCGTCGTGCAAGGGGCGATCGCGGGCGATCGCGGTGCCATCGATGGAGGTGACCGGCGCCAGTAGCCGGATGCTGGAGACCAGCCACAGGGCGTCGGCTCCGAACAGGTCCGCAGGTTCCAACGGGCCGTAGCCCAGCGTCCAGCCGGCGGCTTCGGCGGCTGCGAAGATCGCGCCCTGGGTGGTTCCGGGAAGGATGCCGGTCTCCAGCAACGGGGTCACCAGATGCTTGACTCCGTTGACGCGAGTTGCCAGCAGCACCGTCGAGGTCGGCCCCTCGAGCACGCGCCCGTCGCTGGAAGTGAAGATGACGTCCTCCGCCCCGAGCTTGCGCGCGTGACGCAGGGCGGCCATGTTCACCGCGTAGGAGAGTGTCTTGGCGCCCATGAGCAGCCACGGTGCGCGTTCGGCCAACGAGGAATCGTACCCACGGTCCAAGAGCACGACGGCGACTCCTTCCTTGCGTTGGCGGCGTCCGGACTCCGGGGCGGGGGAGACGGTGACCCAGGCAGTGCCGTGGGGCTGGTCCTCGGGGCCGCGCGTGACGACCAGCTTCACCACTGCCTCGTCCGGGTCCTCGGGCCCCGGGGTGCGCTCTTGTTCATACCGGGTCACCGCGGTGGTGATTGCCGCCCGCCAGAACTGCTCCCCGGGCAGGTCCAGGTCGCAGCTGGCCGCCGACACCCGAAGCCGGGAGAGGTGGGCGTCCAGCTTCCGCACGGCCCCCGCGGTGTACAACATGGACTCGAAGACCCCGTCGCCGCGGATGACCCCCTGATCGGTGACGCGCAGTTGCGCGGCGGAGGCATCGGCGAGGCGGCCGGCCGGCGTGGAGGGGTCCAAGAACACCAAGACTGTCATGCGCCAAGATTACCCCGGCGGTTTGTTCCTGCCGCTAGGCTTGGACCGTCCTTCAGTCGTTGAGAGGTGCGTCCTTGACCGAATCGTTGTTCCTTTGGCAGGACCTTCCCGGATGGATGATATCGATCCTCTGGGTGGTCGACCTCGGGATCCGGGTCGTCATGCTCGGTGTCGTTCCCGGAAACCGCCGCCCGACCACCGCCATGGCCTGGCTGTTGTCCATCTTCTTCTTCCCCGTCGTCGGGCTGGGCTTGTTCCTGCTCTTCGGGAACTTCAAGCTCTCGCAGAAACGGATCGACCGGCAAACAGCAGTCAACCAACGCGTCATCGACGCCACCGAGACCCTGGACGTGGACAATGATCCACCGGATGCCCCGGACTGGGTCCGTTCGGCGATCGAACTGAACCGCAACCTCGGGGCCTTCCCGCTCCAGGAGGGCAACCAGTTCGACTTCATCACGGACTCGAGCGAATCGATCCGGCAGATGACCGAGGCGATCAACGGGGCGAAGGACTACGTGAACGCCCAGTTCTACATCGTCGGTGACGACCCCGAGTTGACCGGCCCGTTCCTGACGGCGATGGAGCATGCGGCGGCCCGCGGGGTACGGGTCAGGTTCCTCTTCGACCATCTGGGCACGATGCGCACCGCCGGGTACCGCCGGCTGCTGCGTCGGCTCCGTGCCAGCGGCATCGAATGGCGGCGGATGCTCCCCATTTCGCTGCTGCGCTGGAAGTGGCGCCGACCCGATCTGCGCAACCACCGCAAGATTCTGGTCATCGACGGGGAAGAGGCCTTCACCGGGAGCCAGAACCTCATTGAACCGGGGTATAAGCGCAAGTCCTCGCATAAGATCGGTCGCGAGTGGATCGATCTGATGGCTCGGGTGCGCGGTCCGATGGTCACTGGCCTGGACGTCGTTTTCGCCACTGATTGGTCGCAGGAGACCGATGAGAACCTCCTGGCTGATCTGAACGAAGGCGGCGTGCCCGGGCCCAGCGGCCGGACACCGGGGCAGATCGTTCCCTCGGGGCCGGGATTCGAATCGGAGAACAACCTGCGCCTGTTCAACTCGCTGATGTATTCGGCCACCGAGAAGCTGACGATCACCAGCCCTTACTTCGTGCCGGACGATTCGATGCTCTACGCCATCACCACGGCGGCCCAACGCGGAGTCGAAGTCGAATTACTGGTTTCCGAACGGGGCGACCAGGCGCTGGTCCACCATGCCCAACAGTCCTACTATATGCAGTTGCTCAAAGCCGGGGTGAAGATCTACCGGTATCGGCGGCCGATGGTCCTGCACACCAAGTGCTTCACCGTCGATGACGAGGTGGCGGTCTTCGGGTCCTCGAACATGGATATGCGTTCCTTCTCGCTGAACCTGGAAGTCTCCCTCATGCTGCTGGGATCCCGTGCCGTCGGGGAGGTCAAGAAGGTCCAGGATGCGTATAAGGAGAAATGCACCTTGCTCACGCTCGATGACTGGATGGGCCGTCCGCGCACCATGCGCTATCTGGACAACGTGGCCCGGCTGACTTCGACCCTGCAGTAGGTCCGCTATCAGCCGCCGGGGCCGAACCCGGCACCGAGCGCCGACAGCACGCCACGGGATTTGGTTTTGACCTCGTCCCATTCCCCAGCCGGATCCGAATCGGCGGTGATGGCGCCGCCGAGGCCGAGGCCGAGCCGCCAGGAACCGTCGGGCTCCTGCGCGTCACCGGTCCCGGAGGACGTTCCGGGCTCACGACGGGCGACCAGGGTGCGGATGACCACGGCCAGATCGGCGGCCGACGTGTGGGAGAAGTATCCGACGGCCCCGGAGTACACCCCGCGGGGGCGCCCCTCCTCGAGCCGGTCCAGAATGGCCATGGTCGAAATCTTCGGCGCCCCGGTCATCGACCCCGGCGGGAAGGCAGCGGCCACGGCTTCGGCCCGAGGGGCGTCGGGCAACAGACGGGCCTCGATCGTTGAAACCAGCTGGTGCACGGTCGCGTAGCTCTCCACCGTGCAGAGGCGTGGGACTCGCAGGGTCGAGGGATCGGCAAAGCGGGAGAGGTCGTTGCGCAACAGATCCACGATCATGATGTTCTCCGCCCGGTCCTTCGGCGCGGTCGCCAGGTCATAGGCCAGCATGCTGTCCTCTACCGGATCCTCCGAACGCGGGCGCGTGCCCTTGATCGGTTCGGCACGCAGCAACCCGGTCGCGTCCAGGGACAGGAAACGTTCGGGGGAGGAACTGGCCACCACGATGCCACCCCACCGGATGTAGTGGGCGAACGGGGCGGGGCTCGTCCGGCGCAGGGCCAGATACGTCTGCCAGGGATCGAAGGCCCCCGGTTGGGCGGTGGCTTCCAAAGCGGTGGTCAGGCAGACCTCGTAGCTGTTGCCCTCGGTGATCTGGGCTTGGGCTGCGAGGATCTTCGCCAGATACCCGTCCCGGGTGTCCACCGCGGTGAAACACGGTGGCGGGGTGGTTGCCGGGGAAGGCCCCGGGTTCCGGTCCGGGGCACCCGTGGCCGGCCGGGCCCGAGCGGAGAGTACCTGCCGTAGCGCGCCCGAGGTGGAATCCAGCCAGTCCCGGGCATCCGGGGCCTCCAGCGCCAGCAACCAGGCTTCGGCGCGTTCGTGGTCGAGGACGATGGCCCGCCCGGGGTGCAGCAGGGCGGCGTCGGGGGTCGGGCTGGAGGCGTTGGGGACCCCTCCGGATTCGCGGCCGAGCTCATAGCCCAACCACCCGAGCCAACCCAGGGCGAATCCGCAGTCCAATCCCGCCGGCCCCTGGAGCCGGGCGGCACCCCAATTGCGGTCCAGCCAGGCGAAGAACGGGCCGGCCAGCCGGGCGCGTGCAGAACCGGTGACCACCTCGGTCATGCCGTCACGGTGTTCGGCCCGGGCGGCCGCTTCGCCGACGTCGTCGGCCAGGATGCTGAAGCGGTTGCGAGTGGCCCCGGGGGTGGAGGCATTCGAGGATTCCAGCAGGACGGCATGCTTGCCGGGGCACAGGCGTTCAAACAAGCTGGCCGCAGCCGTCGGAGAGTCCGGCATCGGGATCCGGCGGAAAAGCAGCGTCCCGGTCGCTGCCGCCTGGAGTTCGGGCCTCAGCGGCTCCTGCAGCACCGGCAGCTGGGCCAGGGCGCGTAGCGCGTCGGGTGGGGCGCTCCCGTCGGCCAGGTTCGTCACGATGACATCGGCGCGTTCGATGACCGGGTCCTGGTCCAGCCACGCTTGTTCCTGCGCTGCCCAGCGCTCCCAATGCGGGGCGAAGGTGTCGCCGTCCCGGGCCAGGGCGCGCCGACGTCGTACCTCGTCCTCCACCTCGACCCAGATGCTGGCATCCACATACGGGAGTGCTTCCCGGCAGGAGGCTCCGACCCCCTCGACGATGACCACGTCTGCGGCCACCGTGGTGCGGCGCTCGCCGTCGATGTCGTGCTCCCAATCCCAGGAGGTCCAGCGGGCGTCCTCACCCCAATACAGGGAGTCCAACACCTCGGTGACATAGCGCTCGCGGCCACGGGCGAGCCCGTCCCAGCCGGTATAGATGTCCTCGAGGTGGAACAGGGAGACACTGCGGTGGATCCGCAGGCTCGTGGCCAGTTCCAGAGCCAGGGTGCTCTTGCCTGCGCCGGAGCGGCCATCGACCGCTATGACGACCGGTGATCTACGCGCCACGCGTGTCCACGGTCCGGGTCCTGATATGGCGGACCAGACCGGGCAATGCGGCGTTGATGAGCTGTTCGGTGATCGCGAAGTCCGCCTCGTCGCCGTACCAGGGATCGTAGATGCCTTGCTGGGCGGGGGCTTCCTGGGCAACGGAGGGGTCGAACGAACGCAACATGTGGACCTTGGAACGGTCGGTTTCGTTTCCGGCCAGGCGGCGCAGGGCCCCGAAGTGATCGGTGTCCAGGGCCAGGACCAGATCCGTGTCCGCGAAGTCCTCGGCGGTGAACTGGCGGGCGACATGGGTGGAGGGGTCGAGGCCCTGGCGGGTGAGTAGCTCAGCGGCCCGGGGATCCATGGGGCGGCCGATCTCCCAGTCGCTTGTTCCGGCCGAATCAACGTCCACGCCGTCGATGCCGGCGTCCTGCAGCGCGGCACGGAGCAGGTGCTCGGCCATCGGGGACCGGCAGATGTTGCCGGTGCACACTGTCGTGATCCTGTACATGCTGCCAGTCTAGGCGGGCCATGGCGCCGGTGACAGCGTGCGTCGCCGGTGGGGCTACTGGTGCATCAACACCAGGAGGGCGGCCACGAAGATGAACAACGTCCCGAAGGAGAGGTTCAGGATGCGTTGGCCACGCGCATTGCGGGTGAAACGGCGGAATCCCTTGGCCGTGGCGGCAAAGAAGAACCACATGACCAGGATGTCCACCGCAACGATGGTCCCGATGAGCACGAGGTATTGGGGCAGCAGAGGAGCCGCCGGCCGGATGAACTGCGGGGTGAACGCCAGGAAGAAGACGATCGCCTTCGGGTTCAGGAGGTTCACCCAGAGTCCCCGCCGGAACATGGACAGGGCGGGCTCATGGGCCCTGACGTCCACGGCCGCAGTATCGGGGTCCGGTTTCGCCCTCAGCAGGCCCACGCCCAGATACACCAGGTAGGCGGCGCCCAGGTAACGGATGGCGGCGAAGGCCACCGGTGAGTTGGCCACCAGCACACCGATGCCTGCGGCGACGATCATCACGTGCACCAGCAACGCGGCCTGCTGTCCCAGGATGCCCCAGAAAGAGCGCCGGAACCCGGCATTGAGCGCATTGTTCATGGTGTTGATCGCCCCGGCGCCCGGGGTGAAGCTAATCAGGATGCAGGCACCCAGCAGCGAAAGCCAGAGGGAGAGGGTCACCCAAGGATTCTAGGGGGCCGACGTCCGTTACGCGGTTTCGGGGCGGTGGGAGCCGGTCGCCCGGTCCACGGCTGCCGACGCGTCGGCCATGAACCGGGTCATGACCAGACGCTCTTCGGGGCTGTAACCGGCGAGGACGTCGCCGAGCTCCGTGGCCAGGGCGGTGAACATGGCCCGTCCGTCCTCCGCGGCGCT
The DNA here is from genome assembly GCA_038243055.1 of Actinomycetales bacterium. Lineage (GTDB taxonomy): Bacteria > Actinomycetota > Actinomycetes > Actinomycetales > Micrococcaceae > Arthrobacter_H. The sequence goes on along the minus strand of JBBSRM010000022.1, from coordinate 13,414 downwards.
GGCGGTGCTGCGGATCCTGACCACTCGGCGATCGGCATCGTTGCGGTCGCGGGTGATGTGCCCCGAGGCGGCCAGACGGTTGAGCAGGGCGGTGGTGGCCGGTGAGCTCAGGTTGAGCTCGGCCGAGATGTTGCTGGCCGTCGGTGCTTGCCCTCCGTGCTCGGAGCGCATGACGAAGGACAGTGCGTTGAGATCGGTCCGGTGCATGCCCTGCCCCGAACCGGCGGTCTCCACGTAGCGGTCCGTGGCCATGACGAACTGCTGGAGTAGTTCGACGAGACGACGGTCCGGGTGGCTTTCCATGGGAACAGTTTATGCCGGACATCTTTACTAGAAAATCATATTACTCTATCGTGGAAGTAAAGCAGGATCCTGTGGGATCATGGACACCGGGTACGGCCGTGCCGCCCAGCCGAGGAGTAGCGATGACCCAGCAGACCAAGGACCCCGACGCCGGATCGCCGAGGACGCCGGCCGGGAGCCGCCGAAACCGGGGACCGGTGTTTCGTGCCCTGCTGGCGGTGCTCGTGGTTGCGGTCTGGCTCGGGGTGACCGGCCTCGGCGGCCCGACCTTCGGCAAGCTGGACCAGGTCCAGACCAATGACCAGGCGGGATTCCTCCCGGCTACGGCCGAAGCCACGAAGGCATTGGATGCCCAGGCAGCCTTCAGCGACAGTGAAGCGATCCCTGCCGTGGTGGTGCTCGAAGGAAAAACCGCAGCCGATGTCGAATCACTCGACGCCGACGGGCTCAAGAAGAAGATCGAGGCGGAGGGGCTGGTGTCCGGCGACATTGCCGGCCCCTTCCCGTCCGAGGACGGCACGGCGCTGCAACTGGTGGTCCCGCTGACCGAGGACATGGAAGCCGATGCCGCCGTGGCCTCGCTGCGTGCGGTACTTGCCCAGCAGGTCCCCGACGGGGTCAGTGCCTATGTCACCGGCCCTGCGGGTTTCACCGCCGATCTGGTGGAGGCCTTCGCCGGAATCGACGGGATCCTGTTGCTGGTGGCCCTGGGCGCGGTGCTGGTGATCCTGTTGTTGGTCTACCGTTCCCTGCTGCTGCCGTTCACGGTGCTGTTCACCGCCGTGGCCGCCCTGTGCCTGGCAATCCTCGCCGTGTTCTGGATGGCCAAATGGGATTGGATCAAACTCGATGGACAGAGTCAGGGCATCCTGTCGATCCTGGTGATCGGCGCCGCCACCGACTATTCGTTGCTGCTGGTCGCACGCCATCGCGAGGCCATCGCCCAGGGCAACCGCGGCTTCGAGGCCGCCGCCCCGGCGCTGAAGGGCGCAGCGGAACCGATCGTCGCCTCAGCCGGAACGGTGACCGTTGGACTGCTCTGCCTGACGTTCTCGGACCTGAACTCCAATAAGGCGCTTGGTCCGATCGGGGCCTCCGGGATCATCTGTTCGGTGATTGCGGTCCTGACGTTCCTTCCGGCGGCGCTGACCCTGCTGAGCAGGACCGCCTACTGGCCGTTCGTCCCGCGCCATGCCGATCACCTCGACCCCTCTCCGGTCGCCGCCATCGGGCTCTGGGGCTCGGTGGCCCGACTGGTCGGCCGGCATCCACGCCGGATCTGGATCGCCACGGCGCTGGTGCTCATCGTCGGTTCCCTGGGCATCACGCAGCTCAAGGCCACCGGTGTCCCCCAAAGCGACCTGGTGTTGGGTGAGACCGAATCGGCGACCGGGCAGGACGTGTTGGCCCGTCACTTCGACGCCGGCGCCGGCAGCCCCGTGGTGCTGATCACCGCCAGTGGCAGCGCGGAGAAGATGCTCGAGACGGTCGAGAAGGACGATGGCGTGGCTTCGGCGTACCTGCAGGCGCGAGGTGGCGGGCCGGCAGGCGTCGGCGCGCCGGGCCGGGAGCGCCCTGCCCAGGAGGTCCAGGGGCGGAATCTGATCTCCATCACCCTGGAAGCGGCTGCTGATTCAGCGGAAGCGGAGCAGTCGGTGGTTGCGTTGCGCCAGGAAGCCCGGCGGGTGGACCCCGACTCGCTCATCGGCGGTCCCACCGCGATCTCCCTGGATACCCATGTCACTGCCGAAGAGGACCTGGTGAAGATCATCCCGTTGATCCTGCTGGCGATCCTGGTGATCCTCATGATGCTGCTGCGTTCGGTCCTGGCCCCGGTGCTGCTGGTCATCACCACCGTGCTGTCCTACGGCACCGCCATGGGCGTCTCGGCATGGGTGTTCAACGGGATCTTCAACTTCCCCGGCGCGGACCCCTCGGTTCCGTTGTTCGGGTTCGTCTTCCTCGTGGCGCTCGGCGTGGACTACAACATCTTCCTGATGACCAGGGTCAGGGAGGAATCACTCAAGCACGGCACCCGTGAGGGGGTGCTGCGCGGATTGGCCGTCACCGGCGGAGTGATCACCTCGGCCGGCGTCGTCCTCGCCGCGACGTTCGCCGCACTGGGGGTCATCCCCATCATGTTCCTGGCCCAACTGGCCTTCATCGTCTCCTTCGGTGTGCTGTTGGACACCCTGGTGGTGCGCTCCCTATTGGTGCCAGCACTGGCCCATGACCTCGGAAAGGTCATGTGGTGGCCCTCGAAACTGGCAAAAACCGGGGACTAGGGAGAACAGCTGCGGAACCTGCTGGTAGGATGGACCCTTGTGGCTCGTCCCACCGGCAGGATTGCCGGTAAACCGGCCATGCGTCGACAGATTTGATCCTTTTCCCGCCGCCGCCCCACCTTGGGTGAGGCAGTACGTTGCGGCGGAAGGCCGGCCACCCCCGTGGAGGTCCGGCGGAGCCCAGAACCACCGGGCCCAGGCATTCCTTTTCTTCGGCGAGATAGCGCGCCGAACCCGGTTGCGCACAGCAACGACCGAAAGTAGCCCCCGTGAGCGTTTCCTTTACTTCCCTCGGCGTGCCCGCACGCCTGGCGACCATTTTGTCCGAACAGGGCATCGACACCGCCTTCCCCATCCAGGAAGCCACGCTTCCTTCCACGTTGGACGGCAAGGACGTCCTGGGCCGCGGCCGGACCGGCTCCGGCAAGACGCTGGCCTTCTCGTTGCCGCTGGTGGCCCGCCTGGCTGCGGATCCCAAGCCGCGCAAGGCACGCTTCCCCCGGGCGCTGATCATGGCACCCACCCGTGAGCTGGCCACCCAGATCAGCCGCGTCGTCATCCCGTTGGCTGAAGGCGCCGACCTGCGCACCTCCGTCATCTTCGGCGGCGTCTCCCAGGTCCGCCAGGAGAAGGAACTGAACTCCGGCGTCGACATCCTCATCGCCTGCCCCGGTCGGCTCGAGGACCTATTGCGCCAGAAGGTCGTCGACCTCTCCCGCGTCGAGGTCTCGGTGCTGGACGAGGCGGACCACATGGCCGACCTCGGCTTCCTGCCCGTCGTCAAGCGGATCCTGGATCAGACCCCCCGGGGCATCCAGCACATGCTCTTCTCGGCGACCCTGGACAATGGCGTCGACAAGCTCGTCCAGCGCTACCTCGACCAGCCCGTCATCCACTCAGTGGATTCATCACAGGCTGCCGTGGATACGATGGATCACCATGTATTCGTCGTCGACGCGGATTCCAAGAAGGAACTGATTCTCGAACTGGCTTCGGGGACCGGGCGACGCATCATGTTCATGCGCACCAAGCACCACGCCAAGAAGATGGCCGTCTGGCTTTCCAAGGCAGGCGTTCCGGCAGTGGACCTGCACGGGAACCTGAGCCAGAACGCACGTGACCGCAACCTGGCGGCATTCTCCGGTGGGGATGCCCAGGTTCTGGTCGCCACCGATGTGGCCGCCCGTGGCGTGCACGTCGATGGCGTCGAGCTGGTCGTACACGTCGATCCGCCGTCGGAGCACAAGGCGTACCTGCACCGCTCCGGCCGTACGGCTCGCGCCGGATCCGCCGGCTCGGTGGCGACCATCGTCACCCCCGACCAGCAAAGTGATGTGAAGTCCCTGCTGCGGGCTGCCGGGATCAAGGTCCCGCTCGAGAAGGTCGGCCCGCAGTCGGCGGCAGTTGCCGCCGTCCGTGGCGAAAAGGCCGAGGCGGTCACGTATGTGGCACCACGCCCGCATTCGAACCCGCGCACCAAGACGCTGGTCGATTCCGATGCCGCCGGAGGCCGTGGACGCCGGCGGGGTGGGCGCGGCAACTCGCGTCCGGGCCGTCCGGCGGGACGTGGCGAAGGCTCCGCAGCCGGTGCCGAAAACCGCGGTGGACGCGACGGAGGCGAGCGGTCACGTGATGACCGGCCCCGTAGCGATCGTGGTGGCCGCCCGGCTGCCGAGCGTGGGACCCGTCAGGGCACCGCGCGCGGGGAACGCAACGGTGAACGTGCCGGTGGACGAAACGACGGCCAGCGTGCCGGAGGCGGCCGCAGCCGTTCCGGACAGCGCCAGGGGCCGGGGCGTCCCGAGGGGCGCGATTCCAACACCAGCCGTCCTTCCTCTTCCTCGCGTCCCACCGCGTCGGGCAGCCGCCAGAGCAACACCATCGGCGAGGCCATCGGGCAGAAGACCCAGGAAGCCCTCAACGCTGGGCGCTCAGGGCGCGGTAGTCGCCGCGCCGGAGCACCGCAGTCCAACTCCAAGGGCTAGACAGCCACGCATGACGTGAATCGGGTCACCCGGCTCACTCCCAGGCGCCGTTCCCCGTCATTCGACGGGGGATGGCGCCTTTTGCTTGCCTCGATTCCCTGCGAAAATCAAACTTGAGCCAACTGCACTCAAGTTCGAATTGACAATGAAATGAGCGTGAGTAGACTTGAGTGCAGAACGCTCAACCTCCCCGGTTGGGCGGAGGAACCAGCATTTCCCACCGGAAAGAAGGATGCATTATGTCTCGTGCCGTAGGTATTGACCTCGGAACCACCAACTCGGTCGTCTCCGTCCTGGAAGGCGGCGAGCCCACTGTCATCGCCAACGCCGAAGGCGCACGCACCACTCCGTCCGTGGTTGCCTTCTCCAAGGCCGGCGAAGTCCTGGTCGGCGAAATCGCCAAGCGCCAGGCAGTCAACAACATCGATCGCACGATCGCTTCGGTCAAGCGCAGCATGGGCACCGACTGGAGCACCACGATCGATGACAAGAAGTACACCGCGCAGGAAATCTCCGCCCGTACCCTCATGAAGCTCAAGCACGACGCCGAGTCGTACCTGGGCGAAAAGGTCACCGACGCCGTCATCACCGTCCCGGCCTACTTCAACGACGCCGAGCGTCAGGCCACCAAGGAAGCCGGCGAGATCTCGGGCCTGAACGTCCTGCGTATCGTCAACGAGCCCACGGCCGCCGCACTGGCCTACGGCCTGGACAAGGGCAAGGAAGACGAGATGATCCTCGTGTTCGACCTCGGCGGCGGCACCTTCGACGTCTCGCTGCTCGAAGTCGGCAAGGACGAAGACGACTTCTCGACCATCCAGGTGCGCTCGACGTCCGGCGACAACCGCCTCGGCGGCGACGACTGGGACCAGCGCGTCGTCGACTGGCTGCTGTCCCAGGCCAAGGCCAAGGGTGCCGACCTGTCCAAGGACAAGATCGCCCTGCAGCGTCTGAAGGAAGCTGCCGAGCAGGCCAAGAAGGAACTCTCCAGCGCCTCCAGCACCAACATCTCGCTGCAGTACCTGTCGGTCACCGCTGACGGCCCCGTCCACCTGGACGAGCACCTGTCCCGCGCCAAGTTCCAGGACCTGACCAAGGATCTGCTCGAGCGTGCCCGCAAGCCGTTCAACGACGTGATCAAGGAAGCCGGCGTCAAGGTTTCCGACATCGCCCACGTCATCCTCGTCGGCGGCTCCACGCGTATGCCGGCCGTCGCCGAACTGGTCCAGGAACTGGCCGGCAAGGAAGCCAATAAGGGCGTCAACCCGGATGAGGTCGTCGCCGTTGGCGCAGCCCTGCAGGCCGGCGTCCTGAAGGGCGAGCGCAAGGACGTCCTGCTGATCGACGTGACCCCGCTGTCGCTGGGCATCGAGACCAAGGGCGGCGTGATGACCAAGCTCATCGAGCGCAACACGGCCATCCCGACCAAGCGTTCAGAGACCTTCACCACGGCCGACGACAACCAGCCGTCCGTGTCGATCCAGGTCTTCCAGGGTGAGCGCGAGTTCACTCGCGACAACAAGCCGCTGGGTACCTTTGAGCTGACCGGTATCGCGCCGGCACAGCGTGGCGTGCCGCAGGTCGAGGTCACCTTCGACATCGACGCCAACGGCATCGTCCACGTGTCCGCCAAGGACAAGGGCACCGGCACCGAGCAGTCGATGACCATCACCGGCGGCACCTCGCTGGCGAAGGAAGACATCGATCGCATGGTCCAGGAAGCCGAGGACCACGCAGCCGAGGACAAGGTGCGCCGCGAAGCCGCCGACACCCGCAACTCCGCGGAGCAGTCCGCCTACTCCGTGGACAAGCTCATCAAGGACAACGAGGACAAGCTGCCCGAGGAGGTCAAGACCGAGGTCCAGGCCGACGTCGACGCCGTCAAGACAGCCCTTGAAGGCCAGGACAACGACGACGAGGTGAAGGCCGCGTACGAGAAGCTCCAGGAGTCGCAGACCAAGCTCGGCGAAGCCATCTACGCCCAGGCCGAGTCCGAAGGCGCAGCCGGTGAGGCCGGGGAGTCTGAAGGCACCGAGGCACCCGACGAGGACATCGTCGACGCCGAGGTTGTCGACGAAGAAGACGAAGAGAAGAAGTAAGGCGGTTCGAATCTGATGCCAGAACACGGCAACGAAGAAGGGCACGACGGCGACGAGCCGGTGCGCTTCACCGATAAGCGCAAGGTCGATCCCGAGACGGGCGAAGTGCGCGACGCCGAAGGGCATGAGGAAGCGACCGCTGCAGCGGAAGGTGCCGAGTCGGAGGATGCGCTGGCCCAGGCCGAGCAGATCCTCAACGAGGCAGGCGACCAGCAGGAGCAGCCCGCGGCGGCGTCCGACGTCGAAGCGGAACTGCGTAACGACCTGCTGCGTCTGCAGGCCGAGTACGTGAATTACCGCAAGCGCGTCGAGCGCGACCGGGAATCCGTACGCGACCTCGCTGTCCAGTCGGTGCTCGTCAGCCTGCTGCCGGTGCTCGACGATCTCGACGCCGCTCGCAAGCACGGCGATCTCGAGGCGGGGCCGTTCGCGGCGGTGGCGAACAAGATCGACGCCACCCTCGCGGGCCACGGCCTGACCCGGATCGAGGAAGTGGGGGTCGTCTTCGACCCCAACTTCCACGAGGCCCTGATGCAGCAGCCCAGCTCCGAGGTCCCCGAGGACCACGTGGCCCAGGTCCTGCGGATCGGCTACCAGAAGGGCGAGCGCGTCATCCGCGCAGCCCAGGTGGTTGTCTCCACCGGAGAGTAAGCCACACCCCCGGCCGTCCCACCACAGGTGGGGCGGCCGGGGACCCCATTAAGCTTGAGAAACAACCAGGAAACAGGAGGCGCCCGATGGCCAGTCAGGATTGGGTCAACAAGGATTTCTACGCCACCCTCGGCGTCTCCAAGGACGCCAGCGACGCCGATATCAAGAAGTCCTATCGCAAGATGGCACGCAAATACCACCCTGATACCAATCCCGGCGACGATGCTGCGGAAAAGAAGTTCAAGGACATCACCGAGGCCAATTCGGTGCTGTCCGACCCCGAGGAACGCGAGCAGTACGACGCCATCCGGGCGATGGGCTCCGGCGCACGCTTCACCTCGGGAGGCGCCGGCGGACAAGCCGGCGGAGGTGCCGGCTTCGATGACGTCTTCGGCAACCTGTTCAATTCCGGTGGCGGGGGACGCCGCGGTGGCGGATTTCCCGGTGGTGGGCAGGTTCCCCCCGAGTTCGCCGATCTCTTCGGTGGTGGCGGATTCGGCGGATTCCAGCAGTCCCCGCAGAAGGGCGCCGACCGGACGGCCTCCACCACGATCTCCTTCGCCGGTTCCATCCGCGGCACCAGCATCGGACTTCGTGAGCCCGATGGCGAAGTCATCGACGTGCGCATCCCCGCAGGCATCCGCGACGGCCAGAGCGTCAGGGTCCGTGGCAAGGGCCAGCGCAGCCCGGCAGGAAACGGCGACCTGTTGGTGAAGGTTTCGGTCAAACCACATGCCTTCTTCGCCCGTGAGGGCAACAACATCCGCATCCACCTGCCGGTTGGCTTCGCCGAGGCCGCCCTGGGGGCCACGCTTGAGGTACCCACGCTGACGGGGGAGACCGTGAAGATGAAGGTTCCTGCCGGGACCTCGTCCGGACGGACCCTGCGTCTGAAGGGGCGCGGTGTGAAGACGTCCAAGGCCGTCGGCGACCTGCTGGTCACCCTCGAGGTCGTCGTGCCGCAGAAGCTCAACGCCGAGGCACAGGAAGCCGTGAAGGCCTTCGCCGAAGCAACCACCGACGCGGATCCCCGCGCCGCGATCGCCGCCAAGGCAGTACTCTAGCGGCGGGCCCCGAGCGGGAGACACGCGGCGGAACCTGACACACCAGGAGGAGGCAAGCACATGGCAGTAGGCAAGGCACTGGCCATCAACGATCGTTTCATCCCGGTTTTCGTGATTTCCGTCGCGGCCGAACTGGCCGACATGCACCCTCAGACACTGCGCCAATACGACCGCATGGGATTGGTTTGTCCCTCGCGACAGCGCGGCAAGCAGCGTCGGTATTCGAAGCACGACGTCGAACTGCTGCGGGAGGTCCAGAGCCTCTCCAAGGCAGGGGTCTCCCTGGAAGGGATCAAGCGTGTCCTCGAACTCGAGAACCAGGTCGCGGCGCTGCGTTCCCGCGTGGCGGAGCTGAGCCAGGAACTGGCCGAAGCCGACCGCCGCTCCTCTGAACTGCAACGCGTCTTCGCCGCCGGAGCCGGCGGCGGTGACGTCGTCACCCTCGCCCGGGGAGAACGCCCCCGGGCCCGCAACCAGGCCGTCGTCATCTGGCGAGCCCAGGACTAGGCGGACACCGCATGGTCTCCGGAGAGCCGGCGACCGTTGCCGAGCTGATCACCCGGGCGGAGCATGGCTTCGAGATCGTCAAGGGTCGACGCGACGGATTCGACCAGGACCGCAAGGCAGCAGTTGATGGGGTCGCCCATGCGCTGAGGCCGACGTCCATGGGCCCTCGGCTTCCCGCTAGGCGCCTGCTCTTCCTGGATCTGGAAGGCCCCCACCCGCTGGCTGCAGTGGTGCTCGGGGACCCGGACCACGCAACCCACCTGACCTGGCTGATCTCCGGAGCTGGTATCCGCCCCGGAACCGCCATGTGGGGCACGGCCCGCGAAGCCGGCGAACTATTGCTCCAACAGCGTGCCGCCGGCGCCGAACGCCCAGCAGTCATCGCCTGGCTCGGGTACCCCGCGCCAGGGCTGTTGAAGGCGCTCTCGGACCGTACGGCGCGCACATGTGCCACGCGACTGGCCTACGACATCCGGCGCGTCGGAGAACTCCTTCCCCGCGCAGTCCATACGGCGATCGAAGCGCATTCCTACGGAGCGACGCTGGCCGCGTACACACTCGCGCGGATGGGAGAGGAAGCGGTCCCAGCCACAACAGCGGGGACCCGGATCGACACGTTGGCCACCATCGGCTCCGCAGGCATTCCGGACCGTCTGCTTCGGGATCCCTCGCTTTTGAGCGTCTCACCGAGCCGTCGGTACGAGGCGGTGGCGAGCCGGGACCTGCTGGCACGATGCGGCCGGCTCCTCAGTGGGCGAACCACGGTCGCGGGGCTGTCGTTCGCCGTGGAAGGTCACCCGGAATCGGGGCTGCATGCCGTCACCGGGCACAACACCTCCCGCTTCGTGCCCGGAACCGACGAACCGGAGTACGGCTACCGCGACCCCGGCACGATCTCCTTGCACAACCTGGCCCGGATCCTCATCGGAGGGACCCCCGAGTTCAGCTAGCCGAACCCGGCCAGCCCGTCAGCCGGCGTCTGGCTCCCGACGATAGGCCAGATCGAAGACCAGACGGCCGGCCGCGACGGCCTTGCCCTCGAAACTGGTGCGGACCCGCCCCTCGTAGCGCGGAGCCCAACCACCGACGTCGTCCGTGAAATCCGGTTCGGGTTCGTGGCCTTCCAGGCCGTCGCGGCGGACCCGGGTCAGCGGAGAGTCCTCCCCGGCGTATTCACCGGGTTGCACGGACGTGAAATCCCTCGAGGCGTCGAGGATCGAACGCATCTGTTCGGCGTACTGCGACCAGTCGGTCGCCAGCCGCCAGATACCGTCGGGGGCCAGCACGCGTGCGGCCTTGGGCAGGAACGATTCCTTGATGAGCCGGCGTTTGTGGTGCCGGGTCTTATGCCAGGGATCGGAGAAGAAGATCCATAGTTCGTCCACGGAACCCGGTTCCAGCATGACATCGAGGACCTCGGGGGCATTGGCCTGCACGGCCCGCACATTGGTCAGCCCCTTCGCGTCAATCCGGGCCATCAACTGGGCCAGGCCGGGCAGGTAGACCTCCACGGCGAGGAAATCCCGTTCGGGGTGGGCCTCGGCGGCCTCGGCGATGGCTTCGCCCAGTCCCGTGCCGATCTCCACGGTCAGCGGGGCCTTACGGTCGAAGGCCTCCTCTGCGTCGAAGCGGAAATCCTCGTGGACCGAGGTGTCTGCGTGGTGGCGCGGGACCTGGATGACGTAGTCCCCGGAGAGTCGGTCCCAGGAGTCCTTGCGCTTTCCGTGCAAGCGGGACCCGCGGCGGACGAAGGACACCGGATCGGTCCGGTAGAAGCGCAAATCGTCGGCGGCACGGCCGTTGACCGGGGGCTTGGGGGCTGCGGGATCATTCATTGGGTCAACGTTAGCCGTCGCCGCGGTCGACGTCATGTCAGGGTCTTCCCGGATGGCGGCGTCGCCCCCGGACGGGCACACTGGAGACATGAACGGACCCCTGAACCTGATTCTGAACATCATCTGGCTCGTTTTCGGTGGACTCTGGCTTGCCTTGGGCTACCTGATCGCCGGTGTCGTGTGTTGCGTGCTGATCGTGACCATCCCCTTCGGGTTGGCTTCCTTCAGAATCGCCAACTATGCGCTGTGGCCCTTCGGCCGCACCATCGTCGACCGGGGAGGCCGGACCGGATTCTTCTCCACCCTGGGCAACGTCGTGTGGATCCTCGTGGCGGGGATCTGGATTGCCATCGGGCATGTGGTGACCGCCATTCCGATGTTCGTCAGCATCATCGGTATTCCGTTGGGCGTCGCCAACCTCAAACTGATCCCCGTGTCCCTGGTTCCGCTGGGTAAGGTCATCGTCCCCTCGGGCTCACGCTTGCCCATGGGGCCGGCAGCCTGACCCGTTCCCGGCTCGTTGGACCGGACGTCAGGAAGGATCCGGACGTACCCGGCGGACCAGGGGCCCGTCGACTGCACGAACCTCTCGTTGCCCAAGGACCCCATGTCCTTGCACCGCGGCCCGAGGCCGTTCACCCGGGCAACCCGCGGCTCGCTCATCGACAGGGACGACGATTCATTGTCAAATCCGTCCTTAAGACATTGACTCGTGTGGCATAGTTATCGACCGTCAGTGATAGACCCCACAACGAGAGTTGACAGCAACACATGGACCGAATAGGTCAGATGGCCGCCGCACCGAGTCGGGAGTCGGCACCGAAGGCGCCCGCACTCCAGGCCTTGGGGGGCTGCCATGAATGTTGAAATGCTCAAGGGCACCTGGGCGGATATGGCGGAGGCGGGCGACGAAGCGCCCCTGTACTTCTACTCCCACCTGTTCATCACCCACCCGGAACTCCGTGAAATGTTCCCGGTCTCCATGGCCAGCCAGCGCGATAAGCTCTTTGGCGCCCTGGGGCACATCGTCAGCAATGTGGAAAAACTGGACTCCGATTACGGCTTCGTCGAGGAGCTCGGACGCGATCACCGACGATTCGCGGTGGAGCCCGAGCACTACTCAGCGGTTGGCTCGTCGCTGCTGGCGACGCTCAAACAATTCCTGGGCAGCCAATGGACCGAAGACGTTGCAGCGGATTGGTCGGCAGCCTACGGTCAGATCGCGAAGATCATGGTCATGGCCGCAGAGGACGCCGCTGAAGATTCACCACCTTGGTGGGATGCAGAAGTGGTCTCCGTTGATCGGCGCAGCATCGACGTGTCGGTCCTCCAACTGCGGACCTCAGCAGCCATGGACTACCGGCCCGGGCAATCCATGGCCATGGAACTGGGCCGGCTGCCACGGCTATGGCGCTACGTGACACCCGCCAATCAGCCGCGGTCGGACGGCATGGTGGAACTACATATCCAGTTGGTGCCCGGCGGACAATTCAGTAGTACCGCAGTGCGAAAGGTCCGTCCCGGAGACACGGCCCGGCTCGGGGCTCCGATGGGTGACCAACTGACCCATCCCCGCAACGACAAGGACCTCCTGATGGTTGCCGGGGGAACGGGGCTTGCACCGCTGGCTGCGGTGCTCGACCAGGTCGGCACACAATGGAAGACCGAAGGAACCGGGCCACGAGTCGATCTGTTCCACGGTGCCCGCCTGCCGTGGAACCTCTACGACCATGACAAGCTCACCACCTTGGCGGAACAACCCTGGTTCACGTACTGGCCGGTCGTCTCGGACGACCCGACCTTCCACGGGCTGCGCGGACTGGTGGGATCCGCCGTTGCCGCGGAAGGCTCATGGGCCGGCCGAACGGCCCTGGTCTGTGGGTCGCCGCCCATGGTCGGGCATGCCGTGGCCCAACTAGGGACCACTGGACTCGCTCCGGATGACCTCCGCTGCGAAACTTTCGCAACCCTTGATGAGAGTTCCTCGGCCATCGGCCAGACCGACGAAGAAGGACCACGATAATGCCCTATGCCAATGACACCCATTCAGCTCGCACCCTGACACCGGAAGCCGTCCGCGACGCCATGTTCCCGGCCGTGGAGGTCGGGGGACTCGATCCGGTGGCCATCAACCTCTTCCTTTCCGATGCTGCCGTCCAGATGGCTTCCGATCGTGAGGAAATCCTGACGCTCCGACGACGCGCCGAAGAAGACCGGGGCTCCGGTCTGGATGTCAGCGCCGAAACCGTGAACTTGCTGAGTCGGGCGCAGGTCATCGCCGATAAACACGTCAGCGACGCCGAGCAATATGCTCATGACCTCATCGACGGTGCGCGGAAGCAGTATACGAAAATCCTGCAGAAGGCCGAAAAGAATGCGGACAGCGCCGGTTCTCCCGCAGCCCCGGGCGTCCCCGGGTATGGCGAACCCGTTCCGGAAATCGAGTATGTGCGCACCTACACGAAGGTGGCGCAGGTCCAGCTGCGATCCGTGATCGATGCCTTGGCCGAACAGGTGGATCAGTTGGGCTACTTGCCGCAGTTTGGTGCGCCTGCCTCGGATTCAACCGCGGGCCGTAGTCACTGACCCGGGAGTGGTGCCTTCCGGCTCGGGATCTTCGCCCAAGGAATAATCCATCCCGAAACAGAGTTGAGTCAGGTAGACTCAAGTTTGAAACGAGGACGG
>JBBSRM010000021.1:0-20298 GCA_038243055.1 Actinomycetales bacterium | reverse complement strand
CCACAGAGAGGCAGGCAACCATGGCCGGGGAGATTTCATTCATCGAATTCGGTGCCGGGAACGCGGAGGAATCAGCGCGATTCTATGCCGCGCTCTTCGGTTGGGGGAGCCAACCGGGCCCCAACGGGGCGGCCGCCGGCTACCAACTGGATGTTGCCGGTACGCCGGCCGGCATCCATTCCGGCGATCCGGGGGTGGCCCCCTACGTGTTCTTCTCCGTCGAGCAGATGCAGGCCGCTTGCGATCAGGTGGTTGAACTCGGCGGGACCGTCGATCCCATGGACCTCAACGGTGATGCCGGCTACCGGGCCACCCACGGACTGTTCACGCTCTGCCGGGACCAACAGGGTTCCCCCTTCGGCCTGCATCAGCGACCTGCCGGCTAAGGCCACCGACCCATGGCAGTGGAAGGGGCCAGCGACGGGAAAGGGGTGTGTCCTGGGCCACGGCCGAGCTACGCTGGCCGGATGACAGAGCATACCCATCGGGAGTTCGACGTCATCGTCGTCGGCGCCGGTCTTTCCGGGCTGGTGGCCGCCACCGAAGCCACCGACGCCGGACGGCGCGTCCTGCTGATCGACCAGGAGCCGCAGTCCAACCTCGGCGCCCAGGCCTGGTGGAGCTTCGGCGGTCTGTTCCTGGTCGATAGTCCCGAACAGCGGCGCTTGGGGATCCGCGACAGCGTCGAGCTCGCCCGGCAGGACTGGTGGGGGACCGCCGGCTTCGACCGGCCCGAGGACCATTGGCCGCGCCAATGGGCGGAGGCCTACGTCGACTGGGCAGCCGGTGGAAAGCGTGCCTGGTTGCACGAGCTGGGGATCAGATTCTTCCCCGTCGTCGGCTGGGCAGAACGCGGTGGCCACGGGGCGACAGGCCCCGGGAACTCGGTACCGCGCTTCCATATCACCTGGGGTACCGGTCCGGGGCTCGTGGAACCCTTCGCGAACAAGGCCCTGGCCGCGGTGTCCTCCGGCCTGCTCACCGTGCGCTTCAGGCACCGGTTGGACGACCTGGTGGTTCAGGACGGCGTCGTCACCGGTGTGCAGGGGCGGGTGCTGGCCGCCTCGACGGCGCCCCGCGGTCAAGCAAGCAACCGGGATGAGGAGGGCGACTTCGAATACCTGGCCTCTGCCATCGTGTTGTGTACCGGGGGGATCGGCGGCAACGTCGAGAAGGTGCGTGCCGCCTGGCCCGAACGGCTCGGAGAACCGCCGGCCCGGATGATCTCCGGGGTACCTGCCCACGTCGATGGCCGGGGGCTGGACATCGGTGCGGCAGCTGGAGGACACCTGATCAACGGGGACCGGATGTGGCACTACACCGAAGGCATCGTGAACCACGGTCCCGTGTGGGAGAACCACGGCATCAGGATCCTACCCGGTCCCAGCTCGCTCTGGCTCGATGCCGTGGGGCGGCGCCTGCCGGCACCACTGTGGCCGGGATTCGACACTTTGGGAACACTGGAACATCTCCGGGGCACCGGTCATGACCATTCCTGGTTCATTCTCAACCGGCGCATCATCGGCAAGGAGTTCGCGCTCTCGGGTTCTGAACAAAACCCCGATCTGACCGGCAAGGACATTGGAGCGGTGCTGCGGCGGGCCCGCACCGCAGTGCCGGATCCCGTGCAGGCCTTCCTGGACCGCGGCGAGGATTTCATCCAGGCGGACAGCGTGTCCGAGCTGGTCGCGCGAATGAACCGGCTCGAAGGAGGGGACCTGTTGGATGCGGAGGCCATCGAACGCGAAATCATCGCCCGCGACGCCGAAGCAGGGAACCGGTTCAGCAAGGACCCGCAACAGATGGCCGTCCAAGCCGCGCGCAGCTATCTCGGTGACAAGCTGATCCGCACCGTCGCCCCGCACCGGCTGCTGGATCCCCGGGCCGGCCCGCTGATTGCCGTGAGACTGCATATCCTCACGCGCAAATCGCTCGGGGGACTGGAAACGGATCTGGACTCACGGGTCCTGGCCCACGGCGGCCATCCGGTGCCCGGTCTCTATGCCGCCGGGGAGGCCGCGGGATTCGGCGGCGGGGGAGTCCACGGCTACCGGGCCCTGGAGGGGACGTTTCTGGGCGGCTGCCTGTTCAGCGGCCGGGCAGCAGGTCGGGCAGCCGCCTCCCAACGGTAATCGGCGCGGAGAGGAGAAGGCCCTGTCGGTTTCATGCTCCCGACGGGCTGTCAGAGCCCGGTGCTAATGCCTGGCCCAGAACGTCGTGCCGATGACCAACGCGTACATACCGAAGACGACCCCGAGGTACATTGGGCCGAAGACGTGGCCGGAGATGATCGACTGCAGGACGGCAAATACCAGGAAAAGCAGCAGGATGCCGATACCCGCGACGACGTACTCCACGCCGTGGTGATGATGGTGGACGTGGGCGACGCCTTGATGATTCATTGAATGACCCATACTTCGAAGGTACGCCGGTGTGGGCGGAAGAACCATAGCTAGACTGGGTGGTGCAGGTGCCCGTCACCGCACGTCGGACCGGCGTCGACCCGCCCGATCAAAGATCACCTAAAGGGACCTTCATGTCTGAGCAGAACCCGTACAACCCCGACCCCTACCAAGCGCCACAGGGCCAGGCGGGTTACCCGCAGCAGTTTCCGGGACAAGCCGGGTGGTACCAGCAGCCGCCGATGGCCACCGGGCTGACCAAGGCAGCGATGATCATCGGCATCGTTGCCATCGCCTTGGCCTTCATCCCCGTCGTCGGGTTCATTTCCTTCATTCTGGGTCCCCTGGCCCTGATCCTGGGCATCATCGGACTGGTGAAGAAGGTCCCGCGTAGGGGGTTCGCGATCACCGGGGTCATCACCGGTGCCGGGGCGCTGATCGTCTGCATCATCTACGTGATCATCTTCTTCGCCGTGGTCAACGTGTTCCAGAACGGCGTCGGTGGAACCGCGCAGTACACCTACTCGGTGACCGGGGAGGGCGCCTACAGCGTCACGTACACCTCGGAGAACATCGCCGAGGAGAAAACCCAGGACGTCTCCGGCGGCGAGTTCACGCAGGACGTCACTGCCAACACGTTCCTCGGCACGCTCGAAGCCACCAACGCCGAGGACAATGCCGGGGCGCTGACGTGCAAGATCACCAAGGCCGACGGCACCGTCGTCGCGACGGATTCGGGCTCGGGGGCCTCGGCCACGGTCGCCTGCCTTACCAGCGAAGGCTTCAATAAGTAGGGCTGACTATCGACGGTGGCCCATCGCCCGGCGTGCAGCAACGCGTTCCTCGACGACCCCGACGGCCGTTTCGGCCGAGGTCCGGGGGCCAGTGGCCAGGTAGACGGGAGCCTCCTGCGCGGGCCGGGCCTCGTCGTCGTACCGGTAGGGCAGGTAGCTGCCGCCCGAGCGGCGCACCAGCAACACGCCGGCGGCGACATCCCACGGGTTCGTGTCGAAGCCCAGGGTGATGTCGGTCCAACCGGCGGCGACATGAGCCAGACCCAGTGCGCCGCTGACGGTCCGGCGGACGGTGGCGTACCGGGTGACCAGGGTGCCGAAGGCCTCCAGCGCTGCCTGGCCATCGAGCCCGATGGCCTCCGCCGAGGGGTAGTCGGTCATCAGGGAGGAACTGGTCTCCTCCGTCGTGCCCTGTGGTTCCAAACGATCGCCGTTGAGCCAGGCTCCCTCGGCATTGGCGGAGAACATCAGCTCGGCGATGGGGTCATAGACGACACCGGCGAGCAGTTCGCCGTCCAGTGCCGCGGCAATGGACACGCAGAAGAAGGCGACGCCGTGGGCGAAGTTGCTGGTCCCGTCGATCGGATCAACGATCCACTCGATGCGACCCTTCCCCTGATGCCCGCCCTCCTCGCCGAGGATCCGGCTATCGGGGTGGGCGGCGAGAAGATGGGAGGCGATGGCCGTCTCGCTGGCCCGGTCGAACGCGGTGACCAGATCGTGGGCGTTCGCCTTCTGCTGTGCTTCGGCGCCCGTGCGGAAGGCCCCACGCAGCAGCGGACCGACGCCCCGGGCCGCTTCCTCGGCTATGCCGCGGAGATGTTCGGCCAGTTCAATGGTGTGTTCCGGGATATCCACCCGGTCAGCCTACCGGCCTCAGCTCTCGTCGAGCTGTTCCGGCTGTTGCCCCAGGATGAAGTGCCGACCGGAGATCGAGGTAGGGGTGATTTCGATCCAGAAGTCCTTCAATGTCTGTACCCACGGGTCCACGCCGGAGGCCCGGGCAATCTTGATCTCCGCTTCGGTGTCCAGCACGCGGGCAGTGCCCAGGATGATCACCGACCAGGCCTCCTCGCTGAGGATGCCATCGGATTCGAAAGCCACCTGCGGGTTCACCGTCAAGCCGGAGAGCTTGGAACCAGGAGCGGAACGCAAGTAGATCCGACCGTCGGTGGCGCCGTGGTTCACCGGGGTGATATACGGGACGCCGCCGAAGGCGGTGGCGAGCCGTCCGTGTTGGCTGTGGTCCAGAAGCTTCCAGCACTGCTCTTCGTCGAGGGTCAGGACCGATTCGTCGTCTGCGTGGGAGAACATCATGCCCCCATTCTTCTACGGCATGTAGAGAAAATCTAGTACCCTTCGGAACTAGTTGACGTGGGGGCGTGAAAGACTGGCGATATGTCATCACGCAAAGCAGAATCGTTGCGGCAGCACCTGGGAGTCAGGCTCGAGGACGCATGGCATGCGTTCCGCGAAACCAACGGTCGTGAACGTGGCATGGTCCCGACCGTGCTGCCCTTCAGGGGATACGGCCACTCCGAGCCCGGCGAAAACGGGTGGGTCCGCATCCTGGCGCGCATCGTCGTCGCCTCCCCACAGCCGTTCCGCCATGGGGTCCCGCGCTCCCGCATGGTCGCGGACGGTGTCCGTGGCTGGAGGAACTTCATTTCACCGCCCATCCCGTATGCCGAGGTCACCGTCACCATCGCCGGGAGGGAACATCTGGTCCGCGCGGACCGCGGGGGAGTCCTGGACGCCCGCATCGCGACGGCACTGGGGCCTGGCTGGCATACCGTCACCCTGTCCGCCGAAGGATCGGCCGATGTCAGGGCCCGGGTGTTCGTGGTCGACTCTTCCTGCGAATTCGGTCTCCTGTCGGATGTGGACGATACCGTGGTGGTCACCGCGCTTCCGCGGCCGCTGTTGGCCGCCTGGAACTCGTTCGTCCTCGACGAGCATGCCCGGGTGGCCACCCCCGGGATGGCGGTGATGATGGAACGCGTTCTGCGCGGGCGCCCCGGCGCCCCCGTCCTGTACCTGTCGACCGGCGCCTGGAACGTCGCCCCGACGCTGAGCCGTTTCCTGGCCAGGAACCTCTTCCCCGAAGGTCCACTGCTGCTCACCGACTGGGGGCCCGTGGAAACCGGAGCCTCCGGTGGACGCTGGTTCCGCTCCGGCGCGCAGCATAAGGTCGATCAGCTGCGCCGCCTCGCCGAGGAATTCCCGCACATGAAATGGTTGCTCATCGGCGACGACGGGCAACACGATCCGGAGATCTACGCGGGCTTTGCCCAGCGTTACCCGCAAAACGTCAAGGCCATCGTCATCCGCCAGCTGACCCCCTCCGAAGCGGTACTCGCCGGTGGGCGGTCGCAGCGGACCGTGAACTCGACCCCCGGCATCGACTGGGTTTATGCCCCGGACGGGGCCCACATCCTGGCCGAGTTGCAACGGCTGGGCATCGTCTCCGACGAGGAACAGCACGTCGAGCACCAGGAACGCCGACGGTTGCGCCAGCAGTGGCCGGATGGGGAGCCACGTGAAGAACGGGAGGTCGACGCCCGATGAGCGGACGAAAACTGCAGGTCCAGGTGCCGATGCGCTGGGGCGACATGGACGCCTACGGGCATATCAACAACGTCAACCTCGTGCGCATGATGGAAGAAGCCCGCATCGCCGGGTTCGGCGTGCCCGGAGGTACGGGCAAGCCCGGCACCGAGTCGAGAGCAGAACTGTTTTCCAGCGTCCCGGCCAACACCCAGATCCTTGTGGTCGAACACCGGGTCCGGTATCTCACCCCGCTGGACTACCGCAATGTCCCGGCGGACGTCGAGATCTGGCTCTCCGAGGTGAAGGCGGCCAGTTTCGACGTCTGCTACGAATTCCGTGACCCGATCGAGGGGAGTCTCTGCGTGCGGGCGACCACCACGTTGGCCTTCTTCTCGGTGGAGGACCAGCGGCTGCTCCGCCTGCCGGCCCAACAACGGGAGGAGATGCAGGAGTTCCTCGGCGAACCGGTGTTCCGCTGACCCCCGGGGTCCGGTGAAGTAACCTCTTCGCCCGTGGCGTACGGAGTTTGCGTTGCCTGCCTGCTTGGGATTGGGTGGTGGAAACACGTTTTGCCGGGTACCGCTCGGCCCTCGAAGGAGTGATCCGCAGATGACCGTCCCCGCAACCGCTCGACCGCCGCGCCCGCAGGTCGTGCTGGAAGTGGTGGCCAAACGGAAAATCGGCAAGCATATGGTCCGCCTGACCCTGGGCGGCGAGGGCTTTGCCGCCTTCCGAAACAAGGAGGCCACTGACAAGTACGTCAAGCTGCTCTTTGCCGACCCGGCGCTGGGGCTGACCCCACCGTACGACATGGACGAACTGCGGGCCGTCCTGCCCCAGGAGCGGATGCCGGTCCGCCGCACCTACACGGTACGCAGCGTCAACGAAGCAGCGGGCACCTTGCAGATCGACTTCGTCGTGCACGGTGAGGAAGGCCTTGCCGGTCCATGGGCCGCCAACGCCCAACCCGGCGATCTGGTCTGCTTCTCGGGCCCCGGAGGAATGTACTTCCCCTCGAAGGACTCCGATTGGCACCTGCTCGCGGGCGACGAATCAGCCTTGCCGGCCATCGCCGCTGCTGTGGAGAAAATGCACCGCTCCGCCGTCGGCGAGGTCTATATCGAGGTTGCCGGGGAGAAGGACGAGGTCAAGCTCAGGGCCCCGAAGGGCGTCAACGTGCATTGGCTGCACCGCGGGGGGACGTTCACCCCGGAAAGCACCAAGCTCGCCGCCGCCGTGATGGCGGGACCCTGGCATGAGGGGGAGGTCCAGGTCTTCGCCCACGGGGAACGCGAAATGGTCAAGGCGCTGCGCCGGTTCCTCGCCGACGAGAAGGGTTTGCACCGCAAACAGCTCTCCCTCTCGGCCTACTGGGCCTTCGGCCGTGCCGAAGAGACCTTCCAGGCGGAGAAGAACGAACCGATCGGCAAGATCTTCCCCGAACAGCCAGGGGTGCAGACCGCCTCGCGCGGCTGATTCCCGCCCCCGGCGCAGGTACGACGGCGTTACTGCCTTGCGTAGGCTTCCTCGCTCCAGAGGTGGAAGAGTGCATGGCCGCGATACGGACGCCAGGCTTCCGCGCGGTGTGCCGCCTCCTTCGCCGTGACCCCGCCCAGCGCCCGGCGTAGGACCAGGTCCCCGGCAGTGAAGGCATCGGGATCCAGTCGCGCCCTGACATCGAGATAGTCGGCGCTCCACGGGCCGATGCCGTGGATGGCCAGGAGTTCATCACGGGTCAGCGGGAAAGCGTCGGCGTCGAAGTTCGCCTGCATGGCTGCTCGGGCGAACGCGTCGGCCACGGCCAGCAGGGTCCTGGTTCGGGCATGCGTCAGCCCGATGGCGGCTTGAAGCTCATCCTCGGCAACCCCTGCCACGACCCCGGGATCCGGAAACAGGTGCAATCCGGCTACTGGCGGGCCGGACCATCCGCTCACCAGACGGCCGGCGAACGTGCGCATCGCGGCCAGGGAAACCTGCTGGCCCAGCACGGTCGTTGCTGCGGCTTCGAAGGGGTCGGGGTAGCCGACGGGGCGCAGCCGGGGTCGCTTGGCGACCAGCGGGGCCAGGGTCGGATCGCCGAGCAGTTGCGCGTTGATCGGTTCCAGATCCAGATCGAGCGCGAACCACCGGCGGACCAGCGCCGAGAACAGGGGGCGGTCCTCGGCCGTCAGCGGCGAGTCCACGCGGCGGAGCAGGACCGCGTCATCGGTGAAGCGCAGACCGACCACCACGGTCCGATGCCCGATCCTGACCGGCCGACGGTGTTCGTCCCCGGACTGTTCGTCGATACCCGGCACTGCATGGGCTGCCAGGACGGCCAACGAAAGCCGGGGGTCCAGTCCTCCATGGGCCGGCACGCGCAGGACCTGCTCGTGGTCTTGCGGCTTCACATCCATGGTTCCCAAGACTAGTACCCGGAGCTGGATATCGAATCACGCTATACGCCCATGCAAAGCCTTGTACAAGCGTATAGGTGCGGGTAGTCTCGGTCATATGGCAGATCCCGGATCCCCGCTGCATCCACCCCTTCAACCTTCATCGTGAGGTACAGATGAGCACACAGCCCGAAGCACTTATTTACGAATCCATCCGAACGCCCCGCGGGAAGGGCAAGTCAAGCGGCTCGCTCCATGAAGTCAAGCCGATTGACCTCGTCGTCGGGCTGATCCATGCCCTGAGGGAACGCCTTCCGGGCCTGGACGCCCAGCTGATCGACGACCTCGTGCTCGGCTGTGTCAGCCCCGTGGGAGAGCAGGGAATGGACATTGCGCGCATTGCCGCGGTCAAGGCCGGACTGCCGCAGGAGGTAGCCGGGGTCCAGCTCAATCGCTTCTGCGCCTCGGGGTTGGAAGCGGTCAACCAGGTCGCGGCCCGGGCGCGCTCCGGGTGGGAGGACCTGCTCATTGGAGGCGGCGTCGAATCAATGTCCAGGGTCCCGATGGGCTCCGACGGCGGGGCCTGGGCCATGGACCCGGCGACCGTGCTGGCTACCAATTTCGTCCCGCAGGGAGTCGGCGCCGACATGAGCGCATCCCTGGAGGGTTTCGACCGTACCGAAGTGGACCGCTTTGCCGCGCAGAGCCACCAGCGGGCCGCGCTCGCCTGGAAGGAAGGACGCTTCGATCGTTCGGTCGTGCCGGTCCGCGATGTCAACGGACTGACGATTCTCGACCACGATGAAACCATCCGTGCCAACACCACCGTTGATACGCTGGCAGCGCTCAAGCCGTCCTTCGCGAAAGTGGGCGACCAAGGCGGATTCGACGCCGTGGCCCTGGAGAAATACACCTCTCTCGACGCCATCGACCACGTCCACCATGCAGGGAACTCCTCGGGGATCGTCGACGGAGCCGCGTTGGTCCTGGTCGGGAACGAGAGCGCGGGCAAACGCCACGGACTCACCCCGCGGGCCCGGATCGTCTCGACTGCGGTGACCGGATCGGAGCCGACCATCATGCTCACCGGGCCCACGCCGGCTTGCCGGAAGGCGCTGAAGCGCGCCGGCATGCAAGCCGGGGACATCGACCTCGTGGAAGTCAACGAGGCCTTCGCCGCGGTCCCGCTGAAGCTCATGCGGGATATGGGTTGGAGCGAAGACCAAACGAACGTCAATGGGGGCGCGATCGCCATGGGCCACCCATTGGGAGCCACCGGCGCCATGATCCTGGGGACCCTGGTCGACGAACTCGAACGGCGTGATCTCGAACGTGGCATCGCGACCCTATGCGTCGGCGGCGGTATGGGTATCGCCACCATCGTTGAACGCATCTGAATCACGCTGAGCGGCAAAGGAGACAAACATGAGCACCAACATGATCGACTGGAAACGCGACGACGACGGAATCGTCACCTTGACCATGGACGACCCCGGGGCCTCGGTCAATACCATGAACGACCAGTACCAGACGTCGATGACAGAGACCCTCGACGCTCTTGAGGCACAGCGGGAGGGGATCACCGGTGTCATCCTGACCAGTGCAAAGAAGACCTTCTTTGCCGGTGCGGATCTCGAGGCGGTGTACCAGACCACGCCCGAGGACGCCGGCAACCTCTTCGCGGAAGCCCAATCCATCAAGGCGCAACTGCGGCGACTGGAGCAGTTGGGTGTTCCCGTCGTCGCGGCGATCAATGGCACGGCACTCGGCGGGGGGCTCGAAATTGCCCTGGCCTGTCACCATCGCATCGCGGTCAAGGGCTCCCGGACCAAAATCGGTCTGCCGGAAGTGACTCTGGGCCTGCTGCCCGGTGGTGGCGGAATCATCCGGCTGGTACGCATGGTCGGAATCCAGAAGGCGCTGATGGACTGGTTGCTACAGGGCCAGCAGCGTGACCCCGAGGCGGCACACCAACTCGGTGTGGTGGACGAACTCGTCGACAGTGCGGACGCCTTGCTCCCCGCAGCCCGGGCCTGGATCCAATCCCAGCAACAGGAGGAACCGAGCGTCCAGCCCTGGGAAGTGAAGGGATACCGGATTCCCGGCGGAACCCCCGCATCCCCGGCGATGGCAGCAATCCTGCCGTCCCTGCCCGCGCTCCTGCGCAAGCAGCTCAAGGGGGCCGACCTCCCGGCACCGAAGGCGATCCTCGCCACGGCCGTCGAGGGGACACAGGTCGATTTCGATACGGCCTGCCGCATCGAATCGCGGGCCTTCGCGAACATCGTTTGCGGGCGCACAGCCAAGGCCATGATCCAGGCGTTCTTCTTCGACCTGCAGTCGATTGGTTCCGGCCGGCTCCGGCCGCAGGGACCGGATCCGGTCAAGGTAGGCAGTGTCGGCATTCTCGGCGCAGGGATGATGGGTGCCGGGATCGCGTATTCCTGTGCACGGGCCGGCATCAATGTGGTGCTCAAGGACGTCGACCAGGCCGGGGCGGAGAAGGGCAAGACCCATGTTGGCGACGTTCTCGCCAAGCAGGTTGCGCGGGGGCAGCTTGACCAGGAATCGGCCGATGCGATCCTGGCCCGCGTTCAACCGTCCGGACAGGCGGCCGATCTGGCGTCGGTGGACGTGGTCATCGAGGCGGTTTTCGAGAACTTCGAGCTGAAATCGGCCGTCTTCGCCGAAGCCGAAGCCGAGCTGTCGGATGAGGTGTTGTTGTGCTCCAACACGTCGACACTGCCCATCTCGACCCTGCAGGCCACGAGCGGACGCCCGAAGGACTTCGTGGGACTGCACTTCTTCTCTCCCGTGGAGAAGATGAAGCTCGTCGAGATCATCCGTGGCGACCAGACCTCCGATGCCACCGTCGCCCGTGCCTACGATCTGGTGCAGCAGATCCGGAAGATCCCGATCACCGTCGGGGACGGCCGCGGGTTCTACACGTCCAGGGTCTTCGGGACGCTGATCATGGAATCGACGGCCCTGTTGGAGGAGGGGGTCGACCCGCAGGTCATCGAACGTGCTGCCACCCAGGCGGGGTTCCCCGCTGCTCCGCTGGTCCTGTTGGACGAGGTGTCGTTGACGCTCGCCCAACACACCCGGGCTGAAGAGGAGAAGGAGTACGCCGCCGCCGGCAAGGTCAGGGAATCCGCTCCGGGCGAGCGGCTCGTGGACACGATGGTCGATGAGTATGGCCGGAAGGGGCGTGCCGCGGGAGCAGGGTTCTACGACTATTCCGATGACGGCGGCAAGACCCTGTGGCCGGGGTTGCGCGAACACTTCAGCCGGGGCACCGAGCTTCCGTTCGGAGACGTCCAGGACAGGTACCTCTTCCGCATGGCACTGGAAACGGCGCATTGCTTCGAAGATGGTGTGCTCACGGACACGGCCTCTGCGAACATCGGGTCGATCTTTGGCATCGGTTTCCCCCCGGGGACCGGTGGGACCGCCACCTTCATCACGAATCATGAAGGGGGCATGGCAGGCTTCGTTCAGCGTGCCGACGAGCTGGCCGACGCCTATGGCGAGAGGTTCCGGCCCCGTGAGTGGCTTCGCGCCCGGATCGGAGCGGGAACCCTGGCCTGAGCCAGACTCAGTGGGCACCGCCGCTGGATGCGGGGATGACTCCTCGCATCCAGCGCCCATAACCGCTATAATCGCTATATGACGATGATGGCGAAAAAGACTGGACCAATAACGGAGACGCTCGCTCCGGCCGCTGCCTTGTTCCACGGTCTGGCGGACCCGACCCGACTGCTGATCCTGCGCCATCTGCGGACCGGCGAACACAAGGTCAGGGAGCTGACCGAGCATCTGGGCCTGGCCCAGAGCACGGTCAGCGCCCACCTGACCTGTCTGCGCGATTGCGGGCTCGTGTCCTCACGACCTGTCGGGCGTGCCAGCATGTACTCACTGGCCGAACCCGAGCACATCGACGTCCTGTTGGTCGCCGCGGAGACGCTCCTGGCCGACAGTGGCAACGAAGTCGCCCTTGCGGCACACCACTGGCATGAATCCCACCGCACCGGGCCGGAGTGCACATGAGTCACGGACACTCCCACGACCACAGCGGTGGAGCCGTTGAGCATCGCCCGCGGCTGGCCATTGCCTTCGGCATCACCGCGGTCATCCTCGTCGCGGAAGTCATCGGGGCGGTCGTCACCGGATCCCTGGCCCTGCTCGTCGATGCAGCCCATATGCTCACCGACGCCGCCGGCCTGCTCATGGCCCTGACCGCCGCCACCCTCATGGGCCGCCCGGCCACGGACCGGCGCACCTGGGGATTCCGGCGGGCCGAGGTGCTCTCGGCCACCGCGCAGTCCACGCTGCTGCTTGCCGTCGGCCTCTACGCCATGATCGACGGCGTCCGCCGGCTCTTCGCACCGCCGGAAGTCGCAGCATCGGGCCTGCTGATCTTCGGGATCGTCGGACTGGTCGGCAATGTCATTGCCATCGTGGTGCTCAGCTCCGGCCGCGGGGCCAACCTGAACATGCGCGCCGCGTTCCTGGAGGTCGTCAACGACGCACTCGGCTCGGTGGCCGTGATCGTCGGTGCCATCGTCATCAGCACGACCGGATGGATGCGCGCCGACGCGCTGGCAGCCATGTTCATCAGTGCCCTGATCCTTCCCCGGGCGTTGCGGCTGCTGCGCGAGACGACGTCCATCCTGCTGGAATCAACGCCGCGCGGACTGGACCTGGACGAAGTGAGGAGGCACCTGCTCTCCCAGGACCTGGTGCTCTCCGTCCACGACCTGCACGCCTCACAGATCGCCACCGGACTGCCGGTGCTCACGGCACACGTCGTGGTCCACGAGGATGCCTTCCACGACGGGAGGGCCTCCAGCATGCTCGATTCGCTACAGGACTGCGTGGCCGGGCACTTCGATGTGTCCATCGAGCACTCCACGTTCCAGATCGAAACCGAACGCCACGCCGAACACGAACAACGCTTCCACCCGTAGCCGCAGGCCCCGGCCCGCGGCGTACGGGATCAGCGCAGGATGATATCCGTGGCCAGGGCGGGGGAGCGGCCGGTTTCTACGAAGCCGGAGATGTTGGACGCCGGATGCTTGATGATGTCCGAGACCGACCCCAGATGCAGTGCCAAGTCGATCTTGTCCTCCGGGGCGGCCAGCAGCAACTGGAAGCCGAACTCCTGCAGGGCGTTGATTCCGGCAGCCGCATACTCCGAGTTGGCCTGGATGAACGCCTCATCGATCATCACCGTCCCGTAGGTCGTGAAGCCCTGCAGGGCGAAACCCAACTGGTAGGCCAGCGCAGCGCCCATGATGAACGAAGTGAATCGCTGGCCTTCGCCGCCGGACAGTGTGCCCGGTTCCAGCCCGTTTTCGATCTCACCCCCGGGCTTATGCTCATTGCAGCTGATCCGCACGTGCTGACGGACGTCCAGCACGGTGTCCCGCCAGACTTGCCGCGCGGGGTCGTCCAAGGCGTCCACGAGCTGTTCCAGCGCCTTGTAGTTCGCGCTCAATTCCTCCGCCCCACGGGACCCGTAGGCGTTCCCGAGCGCATCCTTGAGTGCAGTGCGGAACTCCCGGGCCTCCTCGGGGACGACCGTGGTGACTTCCAGACGCAGATGTGAACCGTGCTCGAAGGGGACATCCGCCAGGATCTGGTTCAACGGCAGGATGCGTTCGCCGATTCCGCGACGTTCCTCCTCCAAGAGCTGCAACAAGTCCGAGAAGCGTTCGTAGGAGCGGTTGGAGAAGTACTCGCGGAACTCCTGCTGGCGTTGCGGGAGTCCCTCCTGGACGATCGCCCGGTGCAGCGCCACATAGTGGGGGGCGCTTTCGACTCCGGTGCCGAAGGAGGCGGAGGTGGTGACGCCGAAGTCGCGGGCAAACTGCCGGAACGTCTCGGTCAGCGTCGCCTCGGTGGAAAAGACGAGTTCGCGCAACTCGGTGGTGCGTTCGCCCAGATCCAGTGAGGTCGCCGAGACCGCGGCGTCCAGCTCGGCGAGGTCGAACTCCTCGCCGGATTCCAGCTGGCGCAACGCTTCGGCCAGCAGCGGCTCGGCACCTAGTTCCTCCCGGGCCTTCGCCTCCGGGGCGGCAGCGGCGCTGGAGGTGCGGGCCGCCTCGAGTTGGGAGTTCGCGGTCGCAGCGCGGGATTCAAGCGTCGCGGTCTGGTTGCGCAACACCGCCAGCTGTCCGACGGCGGATTCCAGTTCGACGCGGGCCTGCTCCATCGCGGTGCGCAGCCCGGCCAGGTCGGTGCTGGAATCCATGGCCTCGGCCATGCGGGTCTCGAGTTCTTCCACGGCGGCGGTCTGGACCGAGGAATCCACCGCGGAGAAGGGACGTTGGTCGGCGACCAGCTCGCGCAGCAGGGAGAGTTTACGAGCCAGCGAATCCTTGGAGCGGCTGCGTTCGGCGGCCAGTTCCTCGGCCTGGGCCCGATCGGCCTCCAAGTTGCCGACCTGGGCCTGGAGTTCGGAGATCTTCTCCTCGTTCGTGAAGCCCAGCAGATAGTCGGAGGCGGCCACGGGACGGGTGTCGCGTTCGAAGGAGCCGCGGCCTGACTTGATCGTCCCGGCCCGGGAGATCGCCCGTCGTTCGGCGTGCAGGGCGGCATCGGTGGTGACGCAGATGAAATCGTGGTCGGCGGCTATTTTGCGCTGGAGCCACTGCCCGGCCTCGGACTGCTTGAACTCCAGTTTCGTGACCAGGGCCCGCGGATCGGCGGTGGCCACCGGGTCACCGTCGGGGCCGCCGGGGGTGTATGCCGAGAGGTCGATCCAGCGCAGCCGGCCGTATCCTTCCAGCCGGTCGGCCGCAGCGGTGACCCGTTCGATGTCCTCGCCGCCCACCAACAAGGTGGTGGCCAGCGAACGCAGCGCCTTCTCGGCTGCCGGGCGCCAATCACCGGCGCCGGGTGCCATGTCCATGAGTTCCCCGGCGAAGGGCAGGTCCTCTGCCGCGATCCCGGTTTCCGAGCAGATCCGACGGCGGGCCGCAGCCGAGAGACCGTCGATGTTCGAACCCCTGCGGGCATAGGAGTCGATGTCCTGGCGCAGCTTCTGCGCCTTTTCGCGGGCGTCCATGGACGCGGCGATCGCCTCGTGTTCCATGGTGGTCGCATCCTTGGCCACGCCCTGCAGGGTTTCGGCGGTCACCGCAGCCTGGCGGCGCGAGGACTGCAGCCCGGAATCCGAGAACGTCAGCGGCACACCGGCGTCGTGCATGCGGGTTTTCAATGTGGAGGCGGTTCCCTGTCGTTCTGCCAACCGGGAGCGTGCCGCCTCGAGTTCACGTTCGAGCGCCTGGACGGCCTTGCCGCCGTGGGAATCGTGCTGTTCGGTGAGTGAACGCACGCGTTCGGTCAGGACGGTCCGGGTCTCGGAGGCCTCGGAGATGGCGGTGCGGTTGGCCTTGAGTTCTGCGGTGACGGTGCTGGATTGGGTGCCCAGCAGTTCGGCGGCCAGATGTTGGCGCAGCAGCGGCAGTTGATGCCGGGCCAGGTCCAGGGTGTGGCGCAGCGATACGGTGAGCTCCTGGTGGCGTTTATGCTGCTCAGGCACCAGTTCAAGGGCATCGCGTTGGGCGCGGGCCTCCTCGAGTTGGCGGTGGATCCCGCGCAGGTGGGAGAAGTCCTCCACGGCGCCGGCAGCGGCTTTCAAGGTCGAGGGGACTTCGAGGACCTCGTAGCGGAAGAACTGGTTGACCCCGCGGTCCAGGCCCTTGCCGTTCTGCAGGGTGCGCAGCAGCGAGAACGCCTTGTCGTTGTCGATGCCCAGACGCCTGCGGAACCGTTCGGCGAAGGTGCGGTGGACATCGAAGGCCTCGAAACCGGGCAGCACCTTCATCAGGGACGACGGCGAGAACCTGCGGGAGCCGTGCTCCTCCAGGGCCGCGGTATCCAGGGTGCCTTCCCCGATGACATAGTGCTTGCCGATCTGGCCCTCGAGCCCCTGGGCGGGCAGGTCGAACAGGGCGGCGATGCAGGTCCGGGTGCCCAGACCGTCCTCGAAGGTCAGGGCCACGGCGCTCCAGGTGGCGCCGGGGCGTTGATACAGCGTGCCGGCCTCGGTCTTGAAACGACGTCCGCGCATATAGGAGTAGGTGGTGCGCCGGCCCTTGCGGGTGGAGGCCTCATGGGCGGATTCGTTCAGCCGCGGGGCGGCGTGGAAGATGTGGCCGATCCCGTCGAACAGTGTGGACTTGCCGACCCCGGGGCGGCCGGTGAGCAGGGTGCCGTCGCGGTCCACATACAGCTCGTGCCGGCCATGGAAGGTGCCCCAATTGATGACCTGGATGGAGCACAGGCGCTGCTGTCCGGGGTTGATCGCCTCGCCGAAGGGCAGGGTCTGGGAGATGGTCACTGGGCCGTCCCTTCGGGGTTCGTGGTGGTCTCGGGGGCATCGGCGTCTTCGTCGGCGCCGTCCTCCGGTTCCTCCGGGGCATCCGGTACGACGTCGGAATCCAGATCCAGCATCGGTTCCATGGCGTCGTCGGCGGCCCGGTCCAGGGACTGCAGGTACGCGGGGATCTCGTCGATCGAATCAAAGGGCAGGGCCAACGCCAAGGCCCCGGAGACCCGGTATTCATGTTCGAGCTCGGTGGGCAGGATCAGTTTCAGGGCAGCCAGCCGGGCCAATGAGGAATCGGTGAGCTCCTCGAGCCGTTTGTCATCGAGGGCCCCGGGATGGCGGTGTTCCTCGAGGATCTCCCGGGCTCCAGCGCGTGAAATGACCGGGTCGGTCCCGGTACCGGCATGGCGGTCCAGCAGCAGCCGCAACCGCAGCGCCAGCAGGGTCTCCTCGCGGCGCAGCGGTTTGCGCGGAACGATCGCCGTGGTGTGCACGGTCTCCGTGGCAACCGGGACGAGGAGCGCGATCTTGCGTTCGGTATCGACCTGCAGTTTCAGGAACAGTTCGGCGACGAAGGCGGAGATCTCCGTGCGTCGGTCCAACACCAGTTGCCATAGCCGGGCGTCGGCGGCACCGTCCAGGTAGGGCCCGCGCAGCAACCGGATCAGTGCCTGGCGCAGGGCCAACTCGAACCTGCCCGTGTCGCCGTCGAAGAGCTCCCCCTCGGCTCGGCGACCCGAGGAGATCGCGGCGGCCGGGGCCTCGCCGTCGTCCCCTGAGGCGCCGTCGGCACCCTGGGTGGCGAGGGCGGGGGTGTCGGGGTCCAGATGGCTCATTCGATGTCCTTCGCGAAGGTGATCACGGGCAGGTAGGCGGTGCGTTCGGAGCCGTCGACCTGGCTGAAGGTGATCGACTCGAACCTGGAGGTGTCCACGTCCCGTCCCGAGGTGCGGGCGGTCTCGATGAGGTAGCGGATGGTGTTCACATGGTGGTCGCCGGCCTCGAGCCCGGTGAACACGGAACCGAGGGTGAGGGGTCCTTCGGCGGAGCGCAGTGCGGTGGAGATGGCCGCGTCGAGCCGGTCGGCATCGGCCTTCGGCGTGGACGGGGTGCGTCGGATATCGGCGCGGCTCATCGCTGGAGGGTCGGCCAGCTTCGGCGGTGCCACATGCTCCTGGGGGTCGAAGATCCCGATGCCTGACACGGTGGAGAAGGCCGGGGCGTACAACTTCACCACGGTGGCCGGGGTCCGGGCGGTCAGCGTTTCGGAACCGGCGACGGCCAATTCAGCGGTGCGCACCGCCTTGCGCAACAGGACCGAATCGCGGAATTCGTCGGATTGGACGAAGGCGTGCAGCGACTCGGAGAGCTTGCCGTAGCTCGAATGCACTTCGGCGGCCTGGCGGCGTAGTTCACGCAGCAGGGTGGCCAGGGTGTGGCGTTCCTGGGCGTTGAGGCCATCGACGAAATCGCGTTCGAGCACTTCGTTGATGGCCTGGCGGAAACGGCGTTGCCGGACCGGATCGTTGAGGAACTCGGTGAAACCGCGGAACGTCTCGCCCTCGGCGGTACTGCGCAGTTGCCGGTCGCCCTCCAGGACCCGGCCGACCGCCACACCCTTGGCCACCGACCCTTCCATGATCTCCCGCCTGACCTGGTGGAGCATATGCCGCACACCGTCGCGCATGCGTTTGAAGTCCGCCGGCAGGTTGGCCGCGAGGTCCAGGATGCTGCGCGCCGCAGCCACGGCGCCGTCGATGGGCAGCACCGCCGGGACGGCCCCGGAACGCAGGGCCTCCACGCGTTCGGTGCGTTCGGCGATTTCGGCTTCCAGCTGGCGGATCCGCGCGTCGGGGTCGGGATCCGTTTCATGGGCCAACGATTCGATGCTGGTCAGCAGGGTGTTCAACCGCGAGGAGTTCAAATTGGTCCCCGAGCCGGAGAAGCCTTCCAGGAACGTCAGGACCCGGGCCGTATGCGCCGTCGGCTCGTAGACGAAGGAGCCATCGATCAGTGGCCGCGCCAGATATCCGGCACGAACCCAGGAATCGGCATAGTGCTGGGCCTGCCAGGCGTCGTTGAGCGCTGTCCCGGCCGAGCGAAGGTGCCGCAGGAACGCCTGCAACGAGGCGTGGAACGTCTCCAGTCCAACCCGTGGACGGGCCTGGGTGAACTCGGCCCGCAGGAACGCGACCGTCCACGGCGCTGCCGACAGCAGTTTCCAGGCGGGTGAGGACCTGAATTCCTGCTGGTCGGCCCACGTCGCAACGGCGGGTTCGGTGGAAGGCATCTGCTACTTTCCGTCCCGCTCGGTGGGGGACGACGATCGACGGGTGGTACTCGAAAAGGGAGCCGCGGCAGCGGTACGAACGTGGTCCGCAACGTCTAGGGCTGGATGGTCATTCTAGGCCACTTGCGACGTGTCGCGTGCGTCGGGACCGGAGGCCGGGGCTAGCGTGGGAGGCAGCGGATGTCTGATCGCACCCCCCGCCGGCATTCGTCCGCTCGACGCGCTGAAAGAGGTAGCAAACATGTACTCCGCCCGGAGAGCACGTTCCACCGGTGTCCTGCTCTTGTCCTCCGCCGTGGCCGTTTCGTTGGCCCTGTCAGGCTGTGTCGCCCCGACCGGGGACCAGGAAGGACCTCCAGGAGGTGGGGCCTGGGCTTCCGGGGCGGGCCCCGCAGCCGATGGCGAACCCGAAGGGCCCTCGGAGGCCGAACAGCACGAAGCCACTCTCGATGCGGCGACGACGGCGGCCGCGCACTACGACTACGCCACCGCCTTGAAACAGCTCAAGGATGTCGAGGGCGAGGACGTGTCCGAACTCACCGGGAAGATCACCGCGCAGCAGAAGAAGGCGGTGACGTGGGAGGACAACTCGAAGATCTCCCACCTGTTCTTCCACTCGCTGATCGTCGACCCGAAGCGGGCCTTTGCCCCCGGCCCCAGTGCGCAGGGATATGCGGACTACATGGTCACCGTCAAGGAATTCAAGGCCATCCTCGCCTCCGTTTACAAAAAGGGCTATGTACTGGTCAACCCGCACGACATCGCCCGCGAAAACGCCGACGGTGAGATGGAATACCGGCCGATCAAGCTGCCGAAGGGCAAGAAGCCGCTGGTCATCTCCGAGGACGACGTGAGTTATTACGAGTACATGGACGGTGACGGCTTCGCCACGAACCTGGCCTTGGACGACGACGGGAAGGTCACCAACACTTATCAGGACCCCTCCGGCAAGACGGTCCACGGGGACTATGACATGCCCACGATCGTGGACGAATTCGTCCAGGAGCACCCCGACTTCTCCTACCGCGGTAGCAAGGGCATCCTCGCGCTCACCGGCTACAACGGGGTACTGGGATACCGCACCAGCAAGATCGAGTACGGGGATGACCCGGATATCGACCTCAAGGCGCAGACCAGGAAGGCGAAGAAGGTCGCCGGGGCGCTGAAGGACAACGGCTGGGTCTTCGCCTCGCATACCTGGGGCCACTCCAACGTCACGAATTCGACGATGGCGCGACTGAAGGCCGACACGAGGAAATGGGACCAGGAAGTCAGCCCCATCCTGGGGGACACGGACCTGCTGATCTTCCCGTTCGGTGCCGACATGTCGGGCATCGAAGACTACTCCGGACAGAAGTACGAACTGTTCAAGAAGGCCGGCTTTGATTTCTACTTCGGCATCGACACCTCGACTCCCGCCTGGATGCAGCTCACCGACGACTATGTGCGCCAGGCCCGCATCAACGTCGACGGGTTGAGCATGGCCGCGGCGCTGAAAGGCAAACACCACGTCCTGAAGAAGTTCTTCGACGCCAAGAAGGTCATCGAT
>JBBSRM010000020.1:0-20400 GCA_038243055.1 Actinomycetales bacterium | reverse complement strand
CGTGAGCAGGGCGTAGGAGGCGATGTTGAAGGGGACACCGAGGAACGTGTCGGCGCTGCGCTGGTAGAGCTGGCAGGAGAGCTTGCCGTTGGCGACATGGAACTGGAAGAAGACATGGCACGGCGGCAGGGCCATGTTCTCAAGTTCGGCCACATTCCAGGCCGAGACGAGGTGGCGGCGGGAGTGCGGGTTGGTCTTCAGGGCTTCGACGACCTGGGTGATCTGGTCGATGTGTCCACCATCGGGGGTCGGCCATGAACGCCATTGCACCCCGTACACGGGCCCGAGGTCACCGTTCTCATCGGCCCATTCGTTCCAGATCCGCACGCCCTGCTCCTGGAGCCAGGAGACGTTGGATTCTCCGCGCAGGAACCACAGCAGCTCGGCGGCCACCGATTTGAAGTGCACGCGCTTGGTGGTGATCAGCGGGAATCCGGCTTCCAGATCGAAGCGTAATTGCCGGCCGAAGACACTCCGTGTGCCGGTTCCGGTCCGATCCGGTGTGGAGGTGCCGTTTTCCAGTACGTCCCGGAGCAGATCCTCGTAGGGGGTGGGAATAGCCATGCCGAAAGTCTACCGGTCCGCAGGCGGGGCTAGTTGGTGCCCGCCGCGATGCCCAGTGACATGGCGATGGGCAGGCCGATGATCAGGAGCAGGAAGATCGCGATGGCCCATTTGCCCTTCGGATTGCCGATGTTCAGGGTCAACCCCATCCCCGTTCCCTCACGTTTGGGGACCAGGATCTGCGGGTCTTCCGGGTCGTTGTAGAACAGGCCGCCGGCGACCCAGCGCCGCTCTTCGGCGGCCTCGCCCTGATCGGGGTGGATGCCCAGTTCGACGACCCGGCGCTGGGCCCAGCGGGAACCGCGCCACATGGCCCAGCCGATGGGAACGAGCAGGATCGCCGCGAAAAACACGGCGGCCCAACCGCCCACGTGTTCCGGTCTGAGCCAGCCTTGGAGGGCCAGGCTCGAGAACAGGGCAGCGAGGGCGATCGCCGTCAGACCCATGGCTCCGATGGTTCCCCGGATCATCCCCTCGCGGCGGACCAGACCGTATTCCGAGCGTTTCTTGCGGGCCGGGGACATGGCGGGAACCACTGCCGCGATGAAAGCCAGCAGGACGATGATCCCCGCGCCGACCCACAGCATGCCGTAGACGGTGCCCGGTGATTTCGCCGCGAACGCATCCGGGGCGCCGGAGGGACCCCAATGGGTGGGGATCGTCTCGGGCAGGGCCGCATAGAGGTTCAGACCGTACAGCTGGGAGCCCAGCAGGATGGCCAGCCCCAGCAGGTAGGTCAGCCAGATTCCTCCTCGGCCGCGGGCCAGGTCTTCTTCGGTGATCGTCATCGACATGCCCTCGATCCTAGGGGGTCCCGGGCTGTCTTTTGGCCTGCATGAGCCGGCCACGGAGCAGGTCAACCACGGTTTCGTCGTCGAACGGGGTCCCTGCTGCAGCAGTGACCACTGCGTCCAGTGCGGCATTCAGGTCGGGGTGGGCGGAGACCGGCTTCGAGACTGCGGTGCCGCTCGGCCGAGAGGGTGTAGACGCCGTCCCGGCAGCATCGGTCGCCGGGTGCTGGGCGACGACCGTTCCGAGCCGCCGGCGGCTTTCGATCAGACCCGCAGCTTCAAGCTCCCGGTAGGCGCGGGTGACGGTTCCGACGGCGACCCCCAGATCGGCGGCCAGGGCCCGGACGGTGGGAAGGCGCTGGCCGGTGGTGAGCTCACCGATGGCTATGAGCGAGGAGACCTGCCGTCGGATCTGTTCATACGGGGGGACCGCCCCGCCGAGATCCACGGTGATGGAGGTGCTCACGCCCGGCTCCCGCTGTCGGCCTGGTGGTCAGTGGCCTCGCCATGGACCCGATCCGGGGGGCCTTCGGTCGGCAACGGCCGGGAAAACTCAGCCGAGGGCAGGAACGCCGCCAGCAGCGACAGGGCCAGGAGCCCGTCACCGCAGAGCCAGCGGATCGTCGACCAGGCTCCCGGCGCGTGGGGAGCCAGGATCCCGCCGGCCCAGTGGAGCCAGAGCGAGGAGTCCATGAGCACGATCAGCCCGGTGCCCATGAACAGTGCCGCCGCGGCCAGACGCAGGATCCGGTGCCGGCTCAGGGCACGCATCCTTGCGTCCTGGGCCACGCTGGCCCGGCCGAGATCCGGTCGCCGGTCCACCAGCACCCACCAGCCGACTGCGGGCACGGCGGCAATCGCCAGACCGACGGTGATCGAGAAGACAAGGGAGCGGTCGCCCTGCGGCGTCGACAGCGACAGGGCGAGTGCCACCGCATACACCCCGGCCGCCACGAACAGGGCGTACATCGGGGCCACGGGCAGCGCGTCGGCCCCGTTCGCCGTGCGGGGACCAGACCTCGGGCAGTGCCCGCGACGCAACAGGGCCTCCGTGCCGAGCATGGCCAGGAAGTAGAAGACGAAGGGCAGGCTCGCGGCCACCAACGGGGCCTCCATGCCCTCGAACGAGGGGGCGGGCAGTCTGGAGGTGTCGCCCAGGACGCGGTGGAGCACCGGAAGCAGGGCGAACAGAGGGAACATGGCCAGGGCCAGGACCCAGCCATGGCACCGGTTCAACAGCAATCGAGCCGAGACCACGGTGCCCGCAAAATGAGCCTGCACCGATCGAGCCCGGGGATCGTCGGGATCAACCAGTCGTGGCGGGGCGGCGGCGGCCATGGCACAGACCACGGCGAATGAGCCCAGAGCCAGAACGGTGACGAGCCAGCCCCAGGGGACGTCCGAGCCGGAGATTGCGGTGCCGATGACAATTCCGCCGCGGTGGCGCCACTCGTCCAGGGGTAGCGCTGCGAACTGGGCCGCGGACATGGCCGACCCCGCTGCCGTGAGCAGGAAGCCACCGGCGGCGAGGATGCCCGTGCGTAGGAGCCGGTTCAGTCCGATGAGGCGGATCGTGTGGTTGTCATCGTCTGAGAGCCCAGTCAGCGGACGTCGACGGACAATGACCAATGCGGCGAGCCACGTGGCGGCAAGGACCAACAGCAACCCGGCCAATAACCAGGGAGCGGCTTCGGCTCCGGGGCGTAGACCGTCGACCGCGTCGACCGAGGAGGAAGCCTGTTCGCCGGTGTCCGGGTCGACGATGTCGCGTCCTGTGATCGGCGCGATTCCCTGGCTGGTCCAGGCCCAGATGACGGCTGCCATCGCCAATACGGACATCAGGGCGAAGGCGGAGGCCAGGATCGGCGGGAGGTGATCTCGCAGGGTGCGGGCCTCCAGGGAGGCCTGCCGAACCCGGGTGGTCGGGCGGGGCCAGGTGAACTGGGCCAACACATAGACCAGCCCGAGCCAGAGTCCAGGGGCCGCGACAGTCAGCGCCATGCTGGCGGCGGATTGATCCGCATCCGTCTGCACGTACTGGGATTCGGTGCCGGTCTCGATCAGTGTCGGGGCGTGCAAGACAAGCAGGTCCTGCAATCCGCTGGTGGTGGAGGCGAAGAAGGCGATCACCGCGGTCCAGAAGACGTGGCTGGACGCGGAAGCGCGGGGTTCGAGCTGCCCCGGGGTACCTGCCAGCAGGCGCAGGAAAAAGTAGAGGATCGCGATGGCGATCCCGACGGCGGAGGCCCCGCTGAAGATGCTGAAGGCGGTCATGGCAGTCTTCCCTCGTTGTTTGTCTCAATGTATCAAACCATTGATACATTCAATTGCGGAAAGACCGTCGTCGTCCTCCGACTATTCGACGACCAGGTCCTGATACTCGGGATAGCGGTCCAGATAATCCTGGACGTAGCTGCATTCGACGATGACCCGGCGCTGTTCGGCACGCAGTTCGTCAAGCACCAGGGTGACCAGGGCCCGGGCATAACCGTGGCGGCCATGGGCTTCGCCGATGATGGTGTGCTGCAGCGTCACGACTCCGGTTTGCGGATCGGTGCTGTAGCCGAGGAAGCCGATGAATTCCTCCCGCTGCCAGAGCGCGTAGCGGCCTCGGTCGTCGTCATGCTCCAGGCGCAGCCCCTCATGGACGATCTTTTCCGGACGCCAGCCCGGTACTGCGGGCTGTTGCTCGTGGTCGGCGGTCACATTACCTCCTGGAACGGCGGATATCTGTTCTTCGAGCTTACTCGGGGACCTGCCCGGGTACTACCTGCCCGACGGCGGCGCATCAGTCTTCGAAGGTCTCGAAGACCTCCACCGACACTGGTTTGCGCAGTTTCTTCACCGGCAGATGCAACACGACCATGGCTCCGGGCCGCAGATAGGGGTCGGCTGCCGGCAGGAAACGGGCCAATGGTCCGGGAAGCCGCTCGGCCAAGGCATCGAAGACCAACGGCAGGACCGGCCGGTGGGTGCACACGGCCTGCGGCACTCCCTTGTTCAGCAGCTTCAGCACGGCCTTGCGCGCAGCGGACGGACGGCGTTTGGCCTCGTGCTCGGTCAACGCCGGAACCAGCTTCACGCCCAGGTCGTGGCGTTTCAAATACGGGGAGACCGTCTGGATGCAGCGCGTCCACGGGCTGCTGGCCACCCGTTCGGGCCGCCAGGCAGAAAGCAGTGCGTCCACCTCCAGCGCCTGGCGCTTGCCGGTGGCGGCCAGCGGGCGCTTGCCTTCCTCCTTCGTCCAACTCGACCGTGGCTTGGCCTTGGCATGGCGGACCACGATGAAGGGGACCGTGGCGAGACGCCCATTGATGTAGGCACCCTCGAGGGTGTCCAGCGGGTCGATATCCGAGGGGTTCGTCAACTGGCGTCGTGCTTCAGCGGGGGAGACCCATCGCGCCGAATCGACTTCGTGGCCATCGGGTTCGATGCGCTCGTCGGATACGTGGGCCGCCCAGTAGTAGACGACCTTCTGTCCGGCCTTCGCCGGGTAGCGGATGGCCGGAAGCGGGATGCCCAAGGTGATCCGCAGGCCCACTTCCTCGTGGACCTCCCGGACGGCACACTGCGGGAGCGTTTCACCGTCGTCGAGCTTGCCCTTGGGCCAGGACCAGTCGTCGTATTTTTCGCGGTGGATCAGCAGGACCTGCAGGTCGCCCTCGGAGATCCGCCAGGGAATCGCCCCGCCGGCGAGCACCTTCACGGTCCCGCCGGTGACGAGGGGGTCATCGGAAGATCGCAATACCAGTGACATCAGCGGTGGGCCGCCGACCGCTGGCGCGATTCCAGTAGCCAGGACTGCACATCGGAGAGTGGTTCCCCGTCGGCGTCGAGGTGATGGCGGGTCCAATCGCCGTCCGAATCCAGATGCCAGCTGGCCGTGCCCTCGTCGAGGTAGCGGTCCAGGATGCGCTGCAATTCCGCGACGTCCTCTTTATTGGAGATCCTGACCAGGGCCTCGACCCGGCGGTCCAGGTTGCGGTGCATCATATCTGCCGAGCCGATGTAGATGACCGGGTCCGCGTCGTTGTGGAAGGCGAAGACCCGTGAATGCTCCAGGAAGCGGCCCAGGATGGAACGGACCCTGATGTTCTCGCTCAACCCGGGTACTCCCGGGCGCAGCGAACAGATCCCGCGCACGATCACATCGACCTTCACGTCGGCCTGGCTGGCCCGGTACAGGGCGTCGATGATGGCCTCGTCGACCACGGAGTTGACCTTGATGACCACCCGCGCTTCGCGTCCTGCCTCGCGGTGCTGGATCTCCTGGTCGATGCGGTCGATCAGTCCGGAGCGCAGTGAGCGCGGAGCCACCAGCAGGCGTTTGAAGGTCGAGCGCGGGGCATAACCGGAGAGCTGGTTGAACAGCCGGGACAGGTCCTCGCCGACCTGCTCGTCGGTGGTCAGCAGGCCCAGATCCTCGTAGTACCGGGCCGTGCGCGGGTGGTAGTTGCCGGTGCCGATATGGCAGTAGCGACGCAGCCGGTCGCCTTCGCGGCGGATGACCAGGGACAACTTGGAGTGGGTCTTCAGCCCCACGATCCCGTAGACCACGTGGACGCCGGCCTCCTCGAGCTTGCGGGCCCAGGAGATGTTGGCCTGTTCGTCGAACCTGGCCTTGATCTCCACCAGGGCCAAGACCTGCTTGCCGGCCTCGGCGGCGTCGATGAGGGCATCGACGATGGGGGAGTCGCCCGAGGTGCGGTACAGGGTCTGCTTGATGGCCTGGACCTTCGGGTCGGAGGCTGCCTGTTCGAGGAAGGCCTGCACCGAGGTCGAGAACGAATCGTAGGGGTGGTGCAGCAGGATGTCCCGGCGGCGCATCGCCGCAAAGACATTGGCTGCCTTGGAGGTCTCCGACGGGTTGAGGTCACGACTGGTGTGGGCCAACTGCTTGGGGTAATGGAGATCGCCTCGGTCGATGTTGGCGATGACCGACAGTCCGCGCAGGTCCAACGGTGCAGGCACCGCGAAGACCTCGTCCACCTCGACCCCGAGTTCGCGCACGAGCAGGTCCCGGATTGCGGGGTTGATGTCACTGGCGACCTCGAGGCGGACCGGCGGGCCGAACCGACGGCGCAGCAGTTCCTTCTCGAGGGCCTGCAGCAGGTTTTCGGCGTCGTCCTCCTCGACCTCGAGGTCCTCGTTGCGGGTCACCCGGAACGTGTGGTGCTCGACGACCTCCATACCCGGGAACAAGTACTCCAGGTGTTGGGCGATCACATCCTCCAGCGGGATGAACCGGGCCAGCCGCCCTGCGGTGTTCCCGGCGCGGGGCCCGTCCACCGAAATCAGCCGCGGCAACATGTCCGGGACCTTCAGTCGGGCAAAGAGCTCCTTGCTGCTGACCGGATTGCGCACGATCACCGCAAGGTTCAGCGACAGCCCCGAGATATAGGGGAAGGGGTGGGCCGGATCCACGGCCAGGGGAGTCAGGATCGGGAAGACCTGCGCGACGAACCAACGGCGCATCTCCTCCTGTGCCGCCTGGTCCAGCTGTTCCCAGCGGGTGATCACGATCTGCTCGGCGGCCAGCGCGGGACGCAACGTCTCGGCGAAGACGTGGGCATGCCGCAACTGCAGGTCCTTGGCCATGACCAGGATCTCCTCGAGCTGGTCGATGGGGCTCACCCCGGCGGCCGAGGGGACCGCCAGACCGGTCGCGATGCGGCGTTTGAGGCCGGCGACCCGGACCATGAAGAACTCGTCGAGGTTGGAGGCGAAGATCGACAGGAAGCTGATGCGCTCCAGCAAGTACAGGTCGGGGTCCTCCGCGAGCTCGAGCACGCGGGCATTGAAGTCCAGCCAGCTGACCTCACGGTCCAGGAAACGGTCGAGGGTAAAATCGCCCTCCGGGCCCAGCGGCGGTTCGAAGAGCGGTAGTTCGATGCGGTCCTGGGTCGCCCGGGCCGATGGCACATCACCGTCGCCAAAGCTCGCTGCGGCTACGGAGGTGCTGTCCATCGGGTCCGTCCTAACGTACAAAACTGTGGAGTTGAGGCAAGCTCCGTGGTGCCCACGATTCCGGCGTGGGCGCGAGGGTGCGTTCCCGCATACTTTACCCGGCGGTCGCCGTGCCGTGCGCGTACATCACGTCCACGTCCCAGCGGGTGAAGCCGAGCTTGTTGTAGAGCCCGACGGCGGCGGTGTTGTCGGCATCGACGTAGAGCATGACGGCCTTCAGTCCGCGGGAGCGCAGGTGCTCGATGCCGGCGACGGTCAAGGCCCGACCCAGCCCGGTGCCCTGGGCTGCGGGGACCACGCCGACGACGTAGACCTCCCCGACGGTCTGATGCGCACCGGTGGCACTGTCCTTCAGCGGCGGGTGGACCTTGGTCCAGTGGAAGCCGGCGATCGAACCGTCCCCGGACTCGGCGACGAGGAAGCCCTCGGGGTCGAACCACTGCTCGTCCATCCGGGCAAGCAGGTCCGCCTTGGTCATCGAACCCTGTTCGGCGTGGTCGGCGAACGCGGCGGCATTGGCTGCCAGCCAGGCGTCCTCGTCCTGCCCGGGGACGAAGCTGCGCAGCCGGTACTCGGCAGGCATTTCGGCAGTGGGAAGACCGGCGTCGTGCATCAAACGCATGCGCCACAGTTCGCGGATGGGCACGAACCCGTAGCGCTGCGCCAACCGGGACGCCGCGGCATGGTTGCCGTGGGACCATGCCTGCATCGCCTGCAGCGGGGAACGGGCGTCGAGGGTGGCCAGCAGGGCGGCGCCGATCCCGTCGTTGCGGTATTCGGGGTGGACGACCAGCTCAAGGGTCCCGGGAGCCGAGTCACCGGCGGAGACGGCCACGGCGACGCCGACCAGCTCGCCGGAGACCGCGCCGTCGTCGTCGCAGAGCCAGGCGGTGACGACCATGAGGCCCTCGGCGGCCTCCCCGGTGCGCAGCTCCACGATCGTCTGGTCGCTCAGCGGCGGATTGCCGTCGCTGTCCTCGGCTTCCGCCGACAGGTTGGTGATCCGCCGCAGCAGGTCCTGATCAGGCCGGCCGTTGGTAAGAGTGATGGTCCAATCGGTGTTCTGGGTCGCGCTCATGCACCCAACATATCCCCGGTGGGCCTGCTTGTGCAGTCCGCGGCCCCCCGTCGGGGCGCGTCGTGGTTCGACGTCACGCCCGTCGGGGAGGTCCCGGTGCTGCCCACGACCGGGCCCATGAGGCAGGATGTAAGGCGTGAGAACCAAAACCTTTGCCGCGGCGTCGCTCTTGGCGGTCGCCGCACTCGTTGCCTCAAGCTACGTCGGCCCGGCGCAAGCCGGGAGCTGGGCCATCTGGGCGGTGGTCTGCGCCTGCATCCTGGTGTTTGCCTGGGGCTACCCCCGTCTGGTCGGGCTACCCGCCCCCCTGCCCTTGACCGCGGTGATCGCGCTCGCCGGCATCGGAGCGGCGACGGCGGCGACCGTGGCTCCGATGCCGTCCCCGCTGCAGTGGATGGGCGCCTTCGGTGCCGTCGGGGTGATCCTGGTCTTCGTGACCCAGCTGCTGCGCGGGACGGGCCAGGGACAACGACTCGAATCGACCCTGGGCGGCTGCGCGGGCGTTCTGGTGGTGGTCTTCGGCAGCGGGTGGGTCGCTGCCGACCGGCTGACCCCCAACGCCACCAACGGTTCGATGATGCTGCTCTCGGGACTGAGCATTGCCGCCGCCGTCCTGGTCAGTGCCATCCCCTGGCCCGAACGCCTGACGGCGCCGCTGGGGCTGGTCGCTGCCATCCTGGTGGGTGGGGTCGCCAGCGTCCTGGTCGTCGATGTTCCCGTGATCCCTGCCGTCGTGGTCGGGGCCGTGGTGGGTTCGGTCGTCGTCTGCTTCCACGTGCTGGTGGTCTCGGAGGCGCAGGTGCTGCGTGGCGGCTCCTTCTCGACCGCGGCCCCCGGGGTCCCCGGCGCCCCTGCCGAAGCATCCGTCGAAGCCGTCGGGGCTCCAGCCTCCAGGCCGGGGGAAGCGGCCGCGCAACCGTCTGGGGCAGGTTCCGGGGTACTGGGCACCTGGGGTGCCATTGCCGTCGGTGTCGCCTCCGTGATCGCCTCGGGGGCGCTGGTCTACTACGTGGAACGCATGCTTCTGCACTGAGCCCGATCCCCCCCTCCCGGACACCGAATCCCTTTCGCGGCGGCACGGCGTTAGGATGGAGCCATGGAATCGAATTACATGGCAGTCGAGATCTTCTACATCACCCTGTTGGTGCTGGCCAGCCTCGGTATGGCCGGCTTCGCCGGTTTGGTCGTCACGCGCCTGTTCAAGGGCCAGAAGTAGCAGGACCGTATTGCATGCCCATTGAGCTACCCACTGACCTGACCCCCGAGCTCGTCCCGCTCTCCTGGCTCATCGGCACCTGGGAAGGTGCCGGACGGCTGGGCCAAGGCGAGGGCGACGACGCCCACTTCGTACAGCGCGTCGAGTTCACCCACGACTCCACGCCCTATCTGTCCTACCGGGCCGAGAGCTGGCTCAGTGACGAAGAGGGCAATAAGCTGCGCCCGCTGGCCACCGAGCAGGGCTACTGGGGACTGGACCGTCCTCTGGAGGACGCCGACGGCGGACCCGGCCTGATCCCTGGCGATATCGTCCCTGCCTTGCGCACGGCAGACGACGTCGAGGCGCTGCGGGCCCCCGAAGGCGGGTTCAACGTCGTGGTGAACATCGCCCACCCGCGAGGAGTGTGCGAGCTCTACTACGGCAACATCAACGGCCCGCGCATCGAGTTGGCCACGGACATGGTCGTCCGCGGGTCGAACTCCCGGGACTTCTCAGCGGCCACGCGGATGTACGGTCTGGTGAACGGCCAGCTCTTCTGGCGTTGGGACGTCGCCGCCGGCGGCGCTGCTTTGGCGGCCCATGCTTCGGCCGCCTTGACGAAGGAGGCTTGACATGACGTGGAAATCACCGTTGCTCTCACGTGACGGGGCCATCGAAGGCACAGGAATCGACGCCGGTGTTGCCGCGCACTATGGCGAACCCCTGCCCGAACAACGCCGACTCGACGCCGGCGACGCCGTCGTCGATCTGTCGCATCACGGAGTCGTCACCGTCAGTGGTGCCGATCGGCTCTCCTGGCTGAACACCCTCTCGAGCCAGTTGTTGCTCGGCCTGGCTCCGGGGGACAGCACCGAAACACTGTTGCTGACCGTGCAGGGACGCATCGAATACGCGTGCCGCGTCATCGACGATGGTGAGACCACCTGGCTGTTGGTGGAAGCTGCCGAGGCCGCCCCACTGGCTACCTGGTTGGACTCCATGCGCTTCACCTTGCGCGTCGAGGTCCACGACGCCACGGCCGACTGGGCAGTTGTCGGCGCCGGTGCCCCGGTCGAATCGCTGGCCGGGTTCACTGCGTGGCATGACCCGTGGCCCGGTATCAGTACCGGCGGTTACGCCTATTCGACCCCGGAGCATCCGGCAGCGGGCCGGGTGTGGATCGAATACCTGGTTCCGCGGGCCGATCTGGAAGCCTCCGTCGGCCAGCTCCACTTGTCAGGGACCATGGCGTCCGAGGCGCTTCGCGTGGCCGCATGGCGCCC
The DNA here is from genome assembly GCA_038243055.1 of Actinomycetales bacterium. Lineage (GTDB taxonomy): Bacteria > Actinomycetota > Actinomycetes > Actinomycetales > Micrococcaceae > Arthrobacter_H. The sequence continues at coordinate 9,519 of JBBSRM010000020.1, read as the reverse complement.
GCGGGTGGCCGTGGATGCCGACGAAAAGACGATTCCCCACGAACTGGATCTGCTGCGCACCTCCGTCCACATGGACAAGGGCTGCTATAAGGGTCAGGAGACGATTGCCCGGGTCCACAACCTCGGCCGTCCACCGCGGCGTGTGGTCTTCCTGCACCTGGACGGCAGCATGCACTCCCATCCTGCCGCCGGGAGCGAGGTGAAGCTGGGGGAGAAGACCGTCGGCAAGGTCACCTCCGTCGCCTGGCACTACGAAGCCGGACCGATCGCCTTGGCCATTGTGCGCCGCAATACCGATCCCGAAGCGGAACTGACCGTGTTGGACGGTGAGGAGGAATATCCGGTGAATCAGGAAACGATCGTGACCCCGGATGCCGGCCAGGTCGTGGGCCGGGCCACCGGTTTCCTCCGCCCGCGCCGCTAGGCCGGCCAGCCCCCGGCGGGAGCCGCCGTCCTGCGCGTTATTCCCCGCCCAGGCTGGCCCGGGTGAGCGAACCGGAGAGCACGAGCCCCAGGGCATCGGCCAGTCGTTGGGCGCCTTTATGGTTCACATCGGCGGCGAACTGGGCCACGAACCCCTCACTGACTGCGTCGTCGGCGGCGACCGCGGCGATGTAGGTCCCCAACCCGTGCCGACGCAGGGACGGAGCCGTGAGGACCGCCAGATCGGCGATGAGCCCCTCCCACACCGAATACCCGGCGCCCGATAGCGGGGCCTGGCCTTCCTCGGCGACGAGGGTGAAGGATTTGTCCTGTTCGGACAGACGCACCCCGGCGAGATCGTCGCGGGGGCACAACTCCTCGAGCTCGACGGCGGTGGATACCGCATCGGAGACCACTGTCGTGGTCGATTCCACGATTTCCGGCGGTTGATCGGCGTGGTAGAGCAGGGACTCGCCCAGCCCCCGGGCCGATACGTCCCCGTGTTCGCGCAGCAGGCCGAGCAGAACCGCCTCGGCCGCCAGTTCCTCATCGGCGGTATCGGCGGCGGCCTGCAGCAGCCATGCGGGGCCGCAGAGCACCGATCCGGCGCCGAAGCGCAGGAACGTCACCGTTGAGGTGTCCTCGGTGCGGTGGTTGATGCGCAGCGGGGTGTCCCCGCCCATCGCCACGGAGGCGAGGGCGGAGTCCTCCATGTTCAAGCGTCGGGCCCACGCCAAGGCGATGATGGCCAGGGTTCCGGTCTCCAGTTCCATGACCACCACACTACTGATCGCCGGGCCCCAAGGCCCGTCGGGGCTAGCCGAAGAGCAGCGAGGCCTCGTCGTAGCGTTGCTGGGGAACGCGTTTGAGGTTGTTCAGCGCAGCTTGGAAGGGAACACGGTGGATGTTGGTTCCCCGCAGGGCGACCATGTTCCCCCAGGCATTTTCCTCCACGGCATCCACGGAGGCCATGCCCAGCCGGGTGGCCAGCACGCGGTCGAAGGCGCTGGGAACGCCACCACGCTGGATGTGTCCGAGCACGGTGGCCCGCGTTTCGATGCCGGTATCGGTTTCGATGCGGTAGGCCAACTGGTCGCCGATCCCGCCCAGCCGGGGGCGGCCGACGGAATCATGCCCACGATCCGAGTAGGCCTCGTCGGAACCCTCGGGCACGAAGCCCTCGGCGACGACGACCAACGGTGCACGGCCGCGGTCCCGGGCCTCGAGGACCCAGGCGTTGATCTGCTCCATGGTCGTGTGCTGCTCGGGGATGAGGATCGCATGGGCGCCGGCGGCCATGCCGCAGTGCAGGGCGATCCAGCCGACATGCCGGCCCATGACCTCGGCCACCATGCAGCGGTGGTGGGATTCGCCGGTGGTCCGCAGCCGATCGATGGCCTCGGTGGCGATGGCGACGGCGGTATCGAATCCGAAGGTGTAGTCCGTGGCGTCGAGATCGTTGTCGATGGTCTTGGGGACGCCCACGATGTTCAGGCCGGCGTCGGTCAGTCGTTTGGCCCCGGCCAGTGTTCCTTCACCGCCGATGGCGATGACCGCATCGATGCCCAGCCGGTCGAGGGTCTGCTGGATCTTCTCCGGCCCACCGTCTTCCCCGTCGAAGGGGTTGGTGCGTGAGGTACCAAGGATGGTGCCGCCCTGCTTGGAGATGCCGCGGACGCGTTCGCGGGGCAAATCGACCACATCGCCTTCGACGACTCCGCGCCAGCCGTCGAGGAAGCCGACGAATTCGTGGTTGTGGCTCTTGATGCCGTTCAGGACCGCCCCGCGGATGACGGCGTTCAGTCCCGGGCAGTCTCCGCCGCTGGTCAGGATTCCGATGCGCATGGTGATGTGGGTGCTTTCGTCGGGTTCTCGTCCCGGTACGGGACCTTGATCGGAGCGCGACGCTGAGCTCAACACGTCGATGCTAGCAACTGGCCCATGAGACGGCCACCACAGCGACACCTGAACATGTCACACTGCCCTGCCCCGCCCCCGGGGCAGGGCAGTCGGCGCCACTACCGGCGGGCGGTTTTGATGATGCGCTCCAGCGGGATGGTGTCGTCCTGGAAGGGCAGGACGAGCCAGAGCACCAGGTATAGCGGCACTCCGATGAACGGGAGGACGAAGCTGAGCAGGATGGCGATCCGGATGATGGACACATCCCAGCCGGTGGACCGGGCGATTCCACCGGCGATGCCGCCGGCCAAACGCTTCGGTCCGCGGCGGAAGCGGACGGCCCGCAGGGACTTGTAGATGGATTCCATGGGGATTCCTTTCGTGGGGTGCTGCTGGACAGTGACGCTATCAGGACCGGGAGGGGTTCGTCCGGGAGGAACGGCGCGCGGCCACGAGGCCACCGACGATCAACACCAGTCCGGCTCCGAGGAACAGGATGATGGCCACCGTGCTCCCGCTCAGGGTGACGTTGTAGAGGACCGAAACGAGGATCAGTAGTCCGACGGCCATGACCACGAGCCCGAAGACGAACGTCCCCAACGGCATGCCCTGATTCTCCTCGACCACCGGCGGTGGTTCTTCGGCCGGGCCGGGTGCCTTCGCATACGGGGCGGGCCCGGTGCTGCCGATCGGCGTCGTCGGGTGTTCGGAGGGGCCGATGGGCCGGGTCGGCTGCTCGGGCTGCGATTCTTCCGGGCCCTGCTCGGGCTGCTGTCCGGTGCTGGGATCGCTCATGGCGTGACCTCCTTGGAGGCGATGTCGATGGAATTGAAGGCGCCGTCGATGTCGAGGTGCAGGACCGGGCCATCGGCTTCGGGGTTGATGTTGATGGTGTCTCCACTGGCAATGCCCGAGTACTTCCGCACGCCATCGCCGTCGGGCACCTGAAGCGAGTAGAAGGCCGAATCAGCGGTGATCTTCACCGGGATGTTCTCCGGGACGATGACCTTCAGGCTGCTGAAGACGTTGGTCACCGACAGCTTCGTGTCGTTCTTCATATCCTTCCCGTACCGGCTCAGGTCAAGGGTCCCGTTGTTGAAGACATAGGTGTACTCGTTGCCCGAACGCTGTACGACCGGCCCCGGCCAATTGGCGCCCGAGGCGTATTGGGTCCCGATCCCGCTGACGAGCAGGGTGGGGACGAGCAACGCGATCGTGAATCCGGTCAGGGCCCCTCCGCGCAGCGAGCGCAGGGCGGCACCGACCAGGCCGGCGCCCAGCACGGTCAGTGCGGCAGCCAGGGCCACCGTGACCTCGCGCCCACCGTAGTCCAGGATCCCGTTCATCGCGGTGAGGATGGTGGCCCCGGCCACCAGCACGGCCACGCCCAGCAGGATCGCGACGTAGTGGCCCGGTAGTGCCGGGCGGGCGCGGGATGCGCGGGGTGGGTGTGTCTTGGTCAAGGGGGACCTTCCGGGTCGGTTGACGCCCTCGGTCATTCCGGGGCCCGCACCGCCGTCGGCGTGCGGGCCCGCGGTGGGCATGGCGGGGGCAGCGGTGCTGCCGGGGGCGGAGGGGGCCGTCGGTGGTGCGCCGTCGACCGGGGGACTCTGGTTGTCCAGGCGGTTCTGGCGACGCGAGGACCGGGTGGAGAAGAACCAGACGATGGCCCCCACCCAGATGGCGGTCCAGACGAGGCTGCCCCACCAGGAGTCGCCGGTGTCGAAGCGCCATCCGCCCAGGAAGGAGGGACCGTTCACGAGCCCGATGATCACGAAGATCAGCGCCCCGGTCATCCCGCTGCTCCACTGCCCGCGCCCTGCCTGCTGGAGGTGGATGCGCCCATCGGGGTCCGGAAGCAGGGCCCAGGCCAGGCCGTAGAGCAGGAGCCCGACGCCGGAGAAGATGACGACGACCAGGAGCAGGCCACGAGCCAGGGCGGTGTCGATGCCGAAGCGCCGACCCAGCCCGGAAGAGACGCCACCGATCCAGTGGTGCTCACCGCGCTCGACGCCCAGCCCCCGGAGCCAGCGGAAGAAGGAACTTTCTACAGGTGCGTGATTCATGTCTTCCATCCTTGCCTCCCGGCACCCCTGCCGCTATCGGGGTCTGCCCTGAACGGCCCCTGATCATTCCCCGAGATCCCCTGAGTGGGGCCGGTGGACGGGCCGCGGCATGCTTGTATGGGGTGATGACCGAAACGCGTAGCCGCCCGCCTCTGTTGCGTGCCGAACCGCGCGTCCTGGGCGGAGTCTGCGCCGGGTTGGCGGTCCACCTGGACCAACCGGTGCGCAACATCCGGATCGCCATGGCCCTGCTGACCTTGTTCGCCGGTGCCGGGATCGTCCTGTATGGCTGGCTCTGGGTCATGGTGCCTTCACGAGAGGATGCCCTGGAGGACGCCGAACGTTCCCGCGCCGGAGGACCCATCTCGTTGGCCACCGATGCCGGAGCAGTCCCCGGATCCCCGTCGGGAACGGAGCGGCAGGGGGCCGCGGATCCGGCCTCCCCGTCGGGGACGGGCTCCCGGCTGCAGCTGCGCCTGGGAGGTCTGGCGGGCCGCCAGGTCCTCGCCGGCGCGGGCCTGCTGTTGCTGAGCCTGTTGCTCTTCGCCCAGATGCAGGGCCTGCCCGTGGCCTGGGGGCTGATCTGGCCGGCCGTACTGATCATCGCCGGCGCCGTCCTGGCCTGGTTGCAGCTCGACGGCGTCCGACGGCGGGGTCTCCGCAAGGCCGCCGGGGTCGAACGGGCCGCCGGCATGGTGCGCTTGGTGGGAGGCGTTGCCCTGGTCGTGCTGGGACTGATCTTCCTGGTCTCCGGGGCCGTGAGCCTGGACGCGTTGTGGAACGGGGTCTTCGTCGCGGCCATCGTCCTGGCCGGGGTCCTGCTGGTCCTTGCCCCGTGGGGGCTGAGGTTCTGGCGGGACTACGAATCCGAACGCGCGAGCCGGGTCCGTGTCGGGGAACGAGCCGAGATCGCCGCACACCTGCACGATTCGGTCCTGCAGACCCTGGCCTTGATCCAGATGCGTGCCGGTGACGAGGCCCAGGTGCTTCGCCTCGCCAGGGCCCAGGAGCGGGAGCTGCGTCAATGGCTCTACCGGGAGGCCCCGACGGCTGAAGGCGGCATCTGCGAGGACATCCGTGCCGAAGCGGCCCGGCTCGAGGAGTCCCATGACGCGGTGATCGACGTCGTCGCCGTGGGGGACCTCGAAGGCCTCGAAGGGCACGACGCCGTGGTCCAGGCGGCCCGTGAGGCCATGCTCAATGCGGCCAAGCATGCCGGCGGAACCGTTGCCGTCTACGTGGAAGCGTCACCGGCAGGGGTTGATGTCTTCGTCCGTGATCGCGGAACCGGTTTCGATCCCGACTCCCTGCAGCAGGACCGTCTGGGGGTGCGTGAATCGATCTTCGGCCGCATGCAGCGCAACGGCGGAACCGCCAGGATTTCCAGCAATACCGGGGGCACTGAAGTGCACTTGGCCATGAAGCACGAACCGATCGAGGAGTCGAACCGGTGAATATCTTGGAACCGACCGCGGCAGCGCGGCAGATCAGCGTCGTGGTGGTCGATGACCATGCGATCTTCCGTTCCGGACTGAAGTCCGACCTGGATGACCGGCTGCTGGTGGTCGGGGAGGCTGCCACCGTGGAAGAGGCCATCCGGACCGTCACCGAGCGACGTCCCGACGTCGTCTTGCTTGATGTGCATCTCCCCGGCGGTCGTGGGGGCGGCGGTGCCGAGGTGTTGGCCGGATGCTCCGAATTAGTGGGTGACGTGCGTTTCCTGGCATTGAGCGTCTCGGATGCGGCCGAGGACGTGGTGACCGTCATCCGGGCGGGGGCCCGCGGCTACGTGACCAAATCGATTTCGGGGGCTGAGATCTCCGATGCCGTCCTGCGGGTGTCGGCAGGGGACGCGGTGTTCTCCCCGCGGCTGGCGGGCTTCGTCCTGGACGCCTTCGGTACGCAGGCCGGTGTCAGCGCCGAGGACGAGCTGGATCTGCTCTCCGCCCGGGAGCTGGAGGTCATGCGGCTCATTGCCCGCGGCTACACCTATAAGGAAGTGGCCAAGGAGCTGTTCATCTCGGTGAAGACCGTTGAAACCCACGTCTCCAAGGTCCTGCGCAAGCTGCAGTTGTCCAACCGGCACGAACTCACCCGGTGGGCCGTGGACCGCCGCATCCTCTGATCCGGGGTCCGGCGTCCCCACCGGGTGGTCAATGCACCTAGGAGGCGCGACCCAGCAGCTCGGCGATCCGACCGATGCCTTCGGCTAGGTCGTCGTCACCGAGCGCGTAGGACAGCCGGAGGTAGCCCGAAGGACCGAAGGCCTCACCCGGGACCACTGCCACCTCGGCCTTCTCCAGGATCGATGCCGCGAGCTGTGCGGACGTCTGCGGCCGGACGCCGTCGATTTCGCGGCCCAGCAGGGCGCGGACATCGGCGTAGACGTAGAAGGCTCCCTTCGGGGTCGGGCATTCCACCCCGTCGATGGCATTGAGTCCCGCGACGATGGCCTTTCGTCGACGGTCGAAGGCGGTGCGCATCTCGTCCACGGCGTCCAGCGGCCCGGAGACGGCAGCCAAGGCGGCCATCTGCGGGACGTTGGCGACGTTCGAGGTCGAGTGCGACTGCAGGTTGGTGGCCGCCTTGATGACGTCCGAGGGGCCGATCATCCAACCCACCCGCCAGCCGGTCATCGCGTAGGTCTTGGCCACCCCGTTGAGGATGACGACCCGGTCGCCCAGCTCCGGGGCCGCGGTGGCGATCGAGGTGAACTTGGCATCGTCGTAGGTCAGATGCTCGTAGATCTCGTCCGTGACGACCCACAGCCCCTTCTCGGCGGCCCAACGGCCGATCTCGGCGACCATCTCCGGAGGGTAGACCGCGCCCGTCGGGTTGGAGGGGGAGACGAACACCAGGATCTTGGTGCGCTCGGTCCGAGCCGCCTCGAGCTGTTCGGTCGTCACCAGGTAGCCCTGCTCGGGTCCAGCGAAGACCTCCACGGGCACGCCACCGGCCAAGCGGATCGCCTCGGGGTAGGTCGTCCAGTAGGGGGTGGGGACAATGACTTCGTCCCCCGGATCCAACAGGGTCGCGAACGTGTTGTAGACCGCCTGCTTGCCACCGTTGGTGACCAGCACCTGGGAGTCCTCGACGGCGTAGCCCGAATCCCGCAGGGTCTTGGCCGCAATGGCGGACTTCAACTCGGGCAGGCCCGAGGCGGGGGAATAACGGTGGAATCGCGGGTCGCGTGCCGCGGTGATCGCGGCCTCCACGACATAGTCGGGCGACGGGAAATCGGGTTCGCCGGCGCCGAACCCGATCACGGGACGCCCGGCGGCCTTAAGCGCCTTGGCCTTGGCGTCCACGGCGAGCGTGGCTGATTCGGCGATCGATCCGATGCGTCGGGAAATGCGTGACATGGGTTCGCTTCCTGGGGTCGGGGGCGTGGAGCCTAGCTGATTCCAGCTTAGCCGCGCTCCGCCGGGCGGCACAGAATGCGTCAGCAGGCCTGCGGAAGCGGGCCAATACAGCAGGTCCGCGACGTCGATCCGGTTCGACTTGTGGGTGGCGAATGCGTAGACTGTTCCCTCGGTGTTGGAATACGCCTCGACGCGGTGTGCTTGAAGGGCAACCATGGCGGGGCGGACGACCAATCCGAAGGGTAGTGGCGCAATTGGTAGCGCAGCGGTCTCCAAAACCGCAGGTTGCAGGTTCGAGTCCTGTCTGCCCTGCGCAGTGGCAACCCACATGGTTCATGTGGGGGCTCGGCGAAATCCACGTCACGGTGTGTTGCGGCCGACAGGCCGCGGTACACCGTGATTGTTTCAAGATGCGAAGAACTCGAATCGAGGCACAGTGACCGAAGCAACAACGGGACGCTCCACGGGCGCCCCCCGAGGCGGCAAGCCCGCCAAGGGTGGTTTCTTTGCGCGTATCGCCTTGTTCTTCCGCCAGGTCATTTCCGAGCTGAAGAAGGTCGTCACCCCGACCCGTGGCGAGTTGGTGAACTACACGCTGACCGTTCTGGGCTTCGTGATCCTGGTGATGCTGATCGTCAGCGGGCTGGACCTGTTGTTCGGAAACGGCGCGATCCTGGTCTTCACCAACCCACCGGAGCAGTAGCGGTTGCCGACGCCCCTGCAGAGGGCGACGTCGGCATCCCTCGGCCCAGCCACGATGAAATGTTCTGGTTTACCAGTCAAAGAAAGCAGGAACCGCAGTGTCCGAGCAGGAACTCGAACCGCAGGCCCACGACGAAGCCGTTGAGCAGGCAAACGAGGCCGACGCCGTAGAAGCGCCGGCCGATTCCGACGTTTCGGAGAATGCCGAAGCCACCGACGTCATCGCCGAAGAGGCCGGTGCCGACGCGACGGCGATTTTCTCTGGTGACGCCGGCGAGCCCGCAGCCTTCGGTGCCGTGAGCCCCCAGACCGACCTGGACGTCGAATACGCCGCCGCCACCGACGCGCAGATCGGTGTCTCCGAGGACGACGGGCAGACCGGCGACGACATGGACTCCGACGCCGATGTCCCGGACGACCCAGCAGAACCCACTGGAGCCGCCGGCATGCCCGTCGGTGCAGCCACCACGGCCGAGGTCATGGGCGAGCCCGAGGGGCCCGGACCCGTGCACGGCACTCCCGTGGACGCTGCCGAGACCGGCGAAGCAGAAGCAGAGGCTCCCGAGCTGTCCCCCGAGGAGGCCGTTGCGGCCGCCAAGGAGGAATACCGGACCAAGCTGCGCCGCCAGCCCGGTGACTGGTACGTCATCCACTCCTACGCCGGTTACGAGAACCGCGTGAAGGTGAATCTGGAGACCCGCGCCCAGACCCTGGGCATGGAGGATTTCATCTACGAGATCCAGGTCCCCATGGAAGAAGTCGTGGAGATCAAGAACACGACCCGCAAGATCGTCCGTCGCGTGCGCATCCCCGGCTACGTGCTGGTGCGCATGGAACTGACCGACGAATCGTGGGGCACCGTACGCCATACCCCGGGTGTCACCGGTTTCGTGGGCAACGCCCACGACCCGACACCGCTGAGCCTGGACGAGGTGTTCTCGATGCTCGAGCACACCATCGTGACCGAGGAACCCTCGCAGGACGGCGGACCCTCGAAGCCGGGACGCGTCCCGATCACCGAGGTCAACGTCGACTTTACCGTCGGCGAGTCCGTGACCGTCAACGAT
>JBBSRM010000019.1:0-21749 GCA_038243055.1 Actinomycetales bacterium | reverse complement strand
GAAGATCATCGTGCTGGACTTCAGGCCGCTGGTTTTCAGCAGTGCCGAAAGGGACATGCCGTTGCTATGGGCGATGCCCGAGAGCGTGTCTCCGGATTTAATCGTGTAGGTCGACGCCGAGCTGCTTGAACTCCTTTTCGAGGAGCTTGAGCTCGGTTTGAAGGAAGCGGAGGAGCTCCCGGAGAGGTTGAGCTTCTTTCCCGGGTAGATGACCGTGGACATGCTCATGTTGTTTGCTGCCAGCAGTTTGGATAGGCCCATGCCTGCGTGTTCGGCGATGCCGGAGAGGGTGTCTCCGGACTTGACCGTGTAGGTCGACGCCGAGCTGCTGGAACTCTTCTTCGAGGAGCTTGAGCTCGAATTGGAAGACCTGGAGGACCCGCCCGAGAGCTTGATTTTCTGCCCGGGGAAGATCAGATCGCTGGCCTTGAGGTTATTAGCCTTGAGGAGCTTCGACAGCGGCACATCGTGCCGATGGGCGATGCCCGAGAGTGTATCCCCGGACTTCACGGTCACCTTCTTGGCGGGCGCGGCTGCCACGGTGAGACGGGTCGGCACCTGTGAAGCCACCAGATGAGCGGCGATGCGCTGCTGCGCGGCGGAGATGTTCGCGGGTGTCGCGGTCTTCGGCGTGAGAAGTGCTGTGGAGGTGGGAGCCTCGACGGCGGCTGCGGGTGCGGCTGCTGCCATACCGGACAGGACGACGGCGGGAATCGCCGCGGCTGCGACGGCTCCGGAAATGGAACGGTTGCGGGATCCCTGAACGAAGACGTTCGAGGAACGCGCGCCGCTGGTGCGGTGCTCGGGCATGTAGACATCCTCTGATCGCGACGGCCTTGGCCGAAGAGGTCACCGTCGAGTTGAAGCCAGGCAGGGCTTCGCAATACTCGTGTGACCTATGTTGCAAGTGTGACTCAAGTGAATTTACACCATGTAATGCGTTCCCAAAAGTCTTAAGCGGCTCGTCACGTCCATATTGTGACTCGAAGGCCGCGGATTGTGGCATTCTTGTCAGGTGAGCTCTCTTAATAAACTCGTGACCGAATGGTTGTCATTGCCTGACCTTGCGGAGGCGCTGGGCGTCTCGATCAAGGACGTGCACCGCCTGTTGGACGATCGATCGATCGTCGAATTGCGTGTGGGTGAGCGTAAGGTTCGTTCCGTTCCGGCGGCATTCGTCCTGGATGGGCGGATCATCGATAGCCTCAAAGGCACCATCACGGTGCTGGGGGACTCCGGCTTCACGGATGTGGAGCTGATCAGCTGGCTCTTTACTCCCGACGAATCGCTGCCCGGCACGCCGATCCAGGCCCTGCGCGAGGGGCGCAAGACGGAGATCCGGCGTCGGGCCCAGGCCCTCGGCTGGTAGCAACGGCGCTTTTTGGCGCCCACCAGCTACCTAGCGCTGTGCATCGGGTCGCCGGCAACCTACTGCATGCCGACTCGGGTGCCGGTATCGGACGCCGCTAGGGGCTGGCCGGGGATATTTCTCAGGTCGTGCGTTCGGTGACGGCCTTCCCCAGCGCACGCAACTGCTCGCGGATCTCGTCGGTGACGGCTAAGTCATCGAGTGCGACAAAGGCCCTCGCCGAGAGTTCGGCAATGCTCCCCTCGGTGGCACTCAGCGCCCCGCAGTCGGTGAGCACCGCCATCATGCGATCGATTTCAACCGTGGTGAGGTCATCCGTTCCCAGGCGTTTCTGGATGAAGTCGCGATCGTCCTGCTGGGCCAGCAAGAGGCCGTGGGCGATCATCTCCGTGCGCTTCCCTTCGCGCAGATCATCACCGGCTGGTTTCCCGGTGATGTCGGGGTCCCCGAACACGCCCAGGACGTCGTCGCGGAGTTGGAAGGCCTCGCCGATCGGCAGGGCGAAGGCGGAGTAGCCAGCCAGCAGGGTGCTGTCCGCGCCGGCCAGGGCTCCGCCGAGGAGTATGGGATTCTCGGTCGAGTACTTGGCCGATTTATAGCGCAGGATCGTCCGGGCCCGTTCGAGGACGTCCGTATCGGATGAGGAAGGGCCGGCCGACTCCTCCAGGACGTCGAGATACTGCCCGGCCATGACCTGGGTACGCATGCCATCAAAAATCGTCCGCGCCGGCGTTCCGGCGGCCGTGGCGGTCGCGAAGAGCTGTTCGCTGAAGGACAGGCAGAGATCGCCGGCCAGGATGGCTGCAGCTTCGCCGAATCGTGCGCCGTCCCGGGCCCATTTGAGCCGCGAATGGGCGGCCTCGAATGATTTGTGCACGCTGGGCCGTCCGCGTCGTGTCGCTGACCTGTCGATCACATCGTCGTGGATCAAAGCCGCTGCCTGGAACAGTTCCAGGGCGGCTGCTGCTCTGATGATTGCCTCGTCGGCGAGGTCGCCGCCGGCCCCGAGATAGCCCCACCAGGCGAAACGCGGTCGAAGCCTCTTGCCGCCCTTGATGAGGGTTTCGACGGAATCGACGAGATCGACGGCAGTGGGCGAGATCCCGGTCACGATATCCCGCTGTTCCGCCAGGAACGTTGCCAAGGTCGAGTCGAGCCGCTTGATGAAGTCGGTGTCCTCGGCGCGAGTGGACTGGGGGAAAGGCCCGGTGGCTTCGTTGGGGTTCATGACATCCGTTGTGTGGGGTGATCTGGGAGCATCCTCATTCTATCTGTCGGAGGAGTTCCGTAGAATCGGTGACATGGTCGAAGCCCCCACGCCGCGAACGGTCTTCCATGTGGACATGGATGCCTTCTATGTCTCCGTCGAGCTCCTGGTCCGCCCGGAACTGAAGGGGCATCAGGTCATCGTTGGAAACCCCGGTGGACGATCGGTGGTGCTGTCCGCATCCTACGAATGCCGACGCTTGGGTGTCCGGTCTGCGATGCCGATGAGCACGGCGATGCGGATGGCGCCGAAGGCCACGGTCATTGAGCCGAGCATGGCCTCCTATCGCCTCTTTTCGGAACGCATCATGTCGGTCTTTGCGGATATCACCCCGCTGGTCGAGCAGGTCAGCGTGGACGAGGCCTTCCTTGACGTCACGGGCAGTCTGCGTCGACTGGGCGAGCCGCTCGAGATCGGTCGGATGATCCGGGCCCGGTTCCGCGATGAACTGGGCCTTCCTGCGAGCGTGGGGATCGCCCGAAACAAGTATGTGGCGAAGGTGGCGTCGACACGGTCCAAACCCGATGGTTTGCTGCGCATCGCCCCCGAGGACACGGTGGCCTACCTGCACACCCTTCCCGTTGAAGCCCTGTGGGGCGTCGGGGCCAAAACAGGTGAAGTGCTGGCCCGGGCCGGAATTTCCATGGTGAGTGAATTGGCCCAGACTCCACTGGCCACCCTGGAACGCCTGCTGGGTTCCAACGGTCTTCACCTGCATGCGCTGGCCTGGGGCAGGGACGACCGTGTGGTGGAACCGATCCGGGTGGAAAAGAGCATCGGGGCCGAGGAGACATTCGCCGTGGATGTCCACGAGGACGCCACGTTGAAGCGGGAACTGCTGCGTCTGGCTTACCGTGTAGCCCAAAGACTCCGCCAGGCGGAGCGCCAGGGGCAGACGGTTGCTCTGAAACTCAGGTACTCGGATTTCACCACGATGACGCGCAGCCGTCGGCTGGCGCAGCCGACGAATTCCGCACAGGCACTGTTGGGTGCCGCGGAAGGACTGTTGGCCGGGATCGGCCCACGACCGCAAGCGGTTCGTCTCATCGGCATCCGCGTCGAACAGCTCTCCGACGCAGACGGTGGCATCCAATTGAGCTTCGAACGCAGCGACGGAAATTGGCGGCAGGCCGAGGAAACCATGGACCGCATCCGGCAGCGGTTCCCTGCCGGGTCACTGCAACCGGCGACCTTGATGCCCCCGCCCGAAGGCCCTCCTGAGATCGAAACGTAGCTCGACTTCCCGGAGGTGCAAATGCAGACTATCCTTGACGGACTACAGGTATCGAAAACCATATTGGACGTACTTGCGGCAGCGGGAACAATGCAGTTGCGGGAACCGTTGACTTGTATATAGGGGTTCTCCGGACGGAGACCGACGGACACGAGGGATTGGGGAAGGGATCATGCCACTTTCCGAACACGAGCAGCACTTGCTCGAGCAGCTGGAAAAGCAACTGCACGAGGATCACAAGTTTGCCTCCTCGATGAAGTCAAACGCCTCACCCGGCGGATATTCCACACGAAACATCGCCATCGGCGCCATTATCGGCATTATCGGCATCATTGCTCTATTGCTGGGTGTCTCCAGCCAATGGATCCCAATCGGTGTCTTGGGCTTCGCGTTGATGTGTGCCGGCGTCTATGTCGCCTTTTCGAAGAATGCCCTCGGCAAGGTCGGCAAGGGCAAGGCCAAGTCAGGACCGCAGAAGAGTTCCTTCATGGCGGATCTTGAATCCAAGTGGGAAGCACGTCATCGGGACGAGCACTAACGATCGCTAACTAGTCGTCGGGCCTGGCTGCCAGGCCCGAAGAAGCAGCACCAGGTAACGCAGGGCGCGGGCCATCACGGTCGGCGCCCTTTTTTGTGCCCCGGCAGGACGCCACGACTCCGTGTCGATCACCACACGCTCCGGGGATTCCATGCTGCACCGGAGGCCCTCCATCGGCTCCTCCACTTCCCGCCACCGGGTTCCTCCACTTTGCCCCACCACGGCTCCCGGTCGGGCACGAAGCGCATCATTCCGCACATTCTCGGCTCTTTCGCCGTCCGTCACCCGGTTTTTTCTCCAAAACCCCTCCACTCCCTGTCACGGGCCTGCTTCCCAGTGATTGCAAGGAAAAGAATTTGCCCTAATGGTGGCAAAACTACCGTGTGTCGTTGACAGTGGGGCTTTGTGGAGTAAAGTGGGGGACTGTAGAGGTGATTGGGGAAGGCGGGGTGAACGTAGCTCCTTGAAGACGGGAAGGCGGTGCGTATGTTCCTCGGGACGTACACGCCGCGTCTTGACGAAAAGGGACGCATCATCCTTCCAGCCAAATACCGGGATGAACTAGCGAACGGGCTGGTTTTGACCCGGGGGCAGGAACGCTGCGTCTACGTCTTCAGCCAGCGGGAATTCGAGAACGTGCATGAGCAGATGCGTCAGGCACCGTTGTCCTCCCGGCAGGCGCGGGATTACATCCGCGTTTTCCTCTCCGGTGCCTCTGATGAGATGCCGGATAAGCAGGGCAGGGTCACCATCCCGGGGGCACTGCGCAGCTACGCCGGACTGGACCGTGAGGTCACCGTCATCGGCGCGGGGTCTCGGGCCGAGATCTGGGATACCCAGGCTTGGAACGATTACCTCGAAGCACAGGAGAGCACGTTCTCCGAGACAGATGAAGAAGTACTACCGGGCATCTTCTAGCAACTGCTGGAAGCGTTCGGTGGGGTTGGATCAGATCTCCAGCCGCCCGTCAGCGTCATCCTGGCTCCACTTCCCCGGAGCCAGGCGGATGAGGATCGGAGCGGAGGGGGATCTGGCCCAATCCCTACACCACGATTGCAAGCTGTGACACGCTGAAAGGGGACAGGGTATGACCGACGACATCACGCCCCGTCCCACATCCGAGCGGCACGTACCAGTGCTGCTCGAACGTTGTGTAGGGCTGTTGGCGCCGTCGATCCAGGCAGGGATCGACCAGCGCCAACGGGCCGTCGTCGTTGATTGCACGCTCGGCATGGGCGGGCACTCCGAGGCACTGCTGCGCCGTTTCGACCAGCTTCACCTGATCGGGCTGGATCGCGACGAGCAGGCACTGGCCTTGGCGGGGGAGCGGCTCGCGCCGTTCTCCCACCGGACTGATCTGGTGCACGCCGTCTACGACGAGATCGATGACGTGGTCGCGGATCTTGGATTCGAAGGCGTCGATGGTGTGCTGTTCGACCTGGGTGTTTCCTCGCTCCAGCTCGATGAGCGCGAACGCGGTTTCGCCTACTCCTTCGATGCTCCACTGGACATGCGCATGGACACCTCGACCGGACCGACAGCAGCGGATGTGGTCAACGACTACTCCGAAACGGATCTGGTCCGGCTGATCCGCACCTGGGGCGAGGAGAAGTTTGCCGGCCGGATCGCTTCGGCCATCGTCCGTGACCGGGACGGTCGCCCTTTCGAGACCACCGGCCAGTTGGTGGAGAGCATCCGCAGCGTCGTGCCGGCCGGTGCCGCCCGTACCGGGGGACACCCCGCCAAAAGAACCTTCCAGGCCCTCCGTATCGAAGTCAACGAGGAACTCGACGTGTTGGACCGAGCGCTGCCCGCATCCATGGACGTGATGAACATCGGCGGCCGAGTGGTCGTGATGAGCTACCACTCCCTCGAGGACAAACTGGCGAAGAAGCACTTCGCAGGGGCGTCCAAATCCTCTGCACCTCTCGGGTTCCCGGTCGAACTCGAGGAGCATAAAGCCCGCTTCCGGAGCCTGACCAAGGGAACCGAGAAGCCGAATGACATTGAAATCGACGAAAACCCCCGCGCGGCATCAGCCAAGCTCCGTGCGGTGGAACGAATCCTGAAGAGGAGCTGAACATGAGCACCGCAACCCAGACGCGTGCAGTTCACGCAGGGCAGAGCGCCGCCGGCAGCACCGTTGGTGCCAACGCCCGCGCGCTGGCTCCAACGCCCCTTCCCCGTTCCGAACCCAAGCAGCGCACTCCGCTGTCCCTGGTCCCGGCGACGAAGCGCAGTCGGCGCGCCGGATTTGCCGTTTTCTGCTTCGCCTTGTTGCTGGCTGCCCTGGTCGGGGTCCTGGTGATCAACGTCAATGTGGCCAACTCCCAGTACGACATCGTGAGCCTGCGTGGCCAGGAGCAGACCCTCAATCAGGAGAACGAAGCGCTGACACAGGAACTCCAAAACCTTCAGGCTCCCCAGAATGTGGCCGTCAAGGCGGCAGAATTGGGTATGGTCACCCCCGGAACGGTGGCTTCGATCAATCTGGACACCCAGAAGATCACCGGAAAGGCCACCGCTGCGGAAGAGGGAAAGCTTCCTTCCACGCATGTACCGGCACCGGCGGTCCCTGAAGACCAGGCCAAGAACCAGACGGTAGCGGACACCAAGTCCGAGGCCGCGGAGCAGAAGAGCAACATCGCTCCCGAGGGCAACGCAGTCGCCGACGGCGCCTCGGCGGACGAGAGCAAGACACAACAGAACACCGAGGAATCTTCGAGCAACGACCTGAACGGCGGAACCATTCCGGCTCCGGCACAGCAGGGTTCCGGACAGTAGGGCAGCGAGTCCTGTTCGGTACGGACCTCGAGAAGAACCGATCAGCAACCCAAGGAATAGATTATGGCCAGGCCGCCCGCCAGGAAACCACAGCACACTGAGCCTCGCCGTCTCCGGACTGGTCTGGCGCTCGCCATGGTCATGCTGGTCCTGCTCGGTGGACGACTCTTCCTGGTGCAGGGACTCGACCCGACGGCCGCAGCGGAGGCGGCCACCGGCCAGCGTATCCGCGAAACGGAGCAGCAGCCGGTGCGCGGGAAGATCCTGGACTCCTCCGGAAAGATCCTCGCTGCCAGTTTCGAACGCTACGACCTGGTGGTCGACCAACGGCAGGTCAAGGAGTCCTTCAAGCGCAAGAACGCCGAGGGCGGCCGGGACGTCGTGCAGACAGAGGACGCCGTCAAGGAACTCGCAGGCACCCTCGATATCGATCAGGACACCCTGAAGACCTCGATCATCGGCGACGACGGGGCCAAGAAGAAGGGCTATTCCGTCGTGGCCAAGGGAGTAACGCCCGAAACGCGCAATAAGGTCCTGAAGGTCGGGCTTCCATGGATCACCAGTCAGGAACGCTTCGAACGTGAATACCCCAACGGCACCGTTGCCGGCTCGGTGCTGGGTTTCCTGCGTTCGAGCGAGGACGGGACCTCCCAGACCGGGGCCGAGGGGCTCGAGCTCAGTCAGAACCGTGCCTTGTCGGGTACACCGGGGACCAAGACGTTCGAAATCGCCGCTGATGGTGTCAGGATTCCTATGGCTACGCTCAAGGAGAAACCGGCGGTTGACGGCAAGGACGTTAAACTCACCATCAACAGTGACGTCCAGTGGGCTGCCCAGGAGGCGGTCATGGCGAAGAAGAAGCAGTTCAACGCCGAATGGGTCAACGCGGTGGTGGTCGAGGTCGAGACCGGCAAGATCCGGGCCCTGGCCGATTCGACGACCGTGGACCCGGCAGACCCGGGGGCGACGGATGCCGAGTTCCGCCGTTCAACCACGGTGTCCCAGGCCTACGAACCGGGCTCGACCGGCAAGGCCGCGACCTTCGCTGCAGCCTTGCAGGAAGGTGTCGTGAAGCCACTCGACCACTTCAAGGTGGGGCACGAATACACGGTCGGCAAGGAGACCATCCACGATTCCCTGAAACACCAGACCTTCAACATGACCGCGGCAGGCATCTTCGCCCGGTCCTACAACACCGGCACCACGATGATCGGTGAGAAGCTCAGCAACGAACAACGCTACGACTGGATGAAGAAATTCGGCATCGGCCAGGGCTTCGACATCGGTGTCCCGGTGAACAAGGGCATCTTCGCTCCGCCGGAGAGCTGGGACCGCCGTCAGCAGTACACGACCATGTTCGGTCAGGGGTACAGCTTGACGTCCCTGCATACGGCCCGCGTCTTCCAGACGATCGCCAACCAGGGAGTCCAGGTCGAACCCTCGCTCATCGAGTCCTACACCGAACCGGACGGCACCGAGCACGACCGCAAGGAAGTCAAAAGCAAGCGGGTCGTCTCCAAGAAGACGTCCAAGGAAATGCGGCGGATGATGGAGACCGTGGTCACCGACGGAACCGGCTATGCCATGGAGGTCGACGGATACCGTGTCGGAGGCAAAACGGGAACCGGGCAGGCCGCTGGCCCGACGGGCAAACTCGACGGCTACACCAGCTCCTTCGCCGGAATGGCACCGATCGATGATCCGAAGTATCTGGTCGTGGTGACGATGCAGCGGCCCAAGGGCAACTGGGAGAGCTTCAGCGTGGCCGACACCTTCACATCGATCATGTCCCAGACCCTGAACAGCTACAACGTCCCACCCAGCACCGATAAGCCCAATCCCTATAAGGTCTTCGTCGGCAAGAAGCAGAAATACGGATGGTAATCACAGTGCCCCCCACGCCCCAGGACGCCGAACGGGCGTTCCGCCCGGAGCAGGCGCCTCGTTTGACCCTGAACGACGTGGCCGGTCGTCTGACCGAGCGCGGCATCACCAACCGGCTCGAGGGTGATGGCGGCACGGTGATCCAGGGAGTGTGCCTCGACTCACGCGCCGTGCTGATCGGGGACCTCTATGCAGCGGTTCCCGGAGCGCGCAGCCACGGTGCCGACTACTGCGCGGGAGCTGCCACCTCCGGGGCCAGCGCGATCCTCGCCGACGAAAGCGGCGAAGGACGTGCCGTGGCCACCGGTCTACCGGTGCTGGTCGTCGAGTCGGTGCGGGCCGCCGTGGGACCCGTGGCCGCCAGCCTCTACGGCTCGGAGGAGCCCGGGCTCGGACTGGTCGGAGTCACCGGAACCAACGGCAAGACCACGACGACGTACTTCATCACCTCGCTCCTGCGTGCCCTGGGCCAACGGACCGGCCTGATCGGGACCATCGAGATCCTGGCTGACGGGACACGGATCCCCAGCGTGCTGACCACACCGGAAGCCCCGCAGCTGCATGCGCTGCTCGCCCGGATGCGGGCGGCCGGGGTCGACACGGTGGCGATGGAGGTCTCTTCCCACTCCATCGATTACGAACGGGTCGGGGGCATGGCCTTCGGCGTCGCCGGATTCACCAACCTGACCCAGGACCACTTGGACCTGCATGGCAGCATGGAGGCCTATTTCGACGCGAAGGCCCGCCTCTTCACCGCCGAACGTAGTGCTCGGGCCGTCATCACGGTCGACGATGAATGGGGCCGTCGCATGGCGCGCTCCACCACCGCCGAGTTGTTCACCTTGCGGACCGTTCCGCGTGATGGGGGCGGGGCGGACGAGGAGCTTCCCGGTCGTCCGTGGAGCGTTCAGGCCATCGCCCAGCACGGACTCGGTCATGAATTCGAACTCCACGGTCCCGACGGGGAGCGACTGCGCGGCCACACCGGCCTGCCGGGACTCTTCAACGTCTCCAACGCCGCCCTGGCACTGCTGATGGTCCACGCCGCCGGTACCGGGCTGGAGGAACTCCAACGCGTGCTCGACGCCTCCGACCCACTGACCATCGCGGTGCCGGGCCGGATGCAGGTCGTTTGCGATTCCCCGGCGGCCGTCGTCGACTTCGCCCACAACTCCGATGCCCTCGAACGGGCCATCGTAGGCGTACGCGGACAACATCCCGGCTCACGGGTCATCGTCGTCTTCGGTGCCACAGGGGACCGGGACGCCACCAAACGGCCCACGATGGGGGCCGTGGCCGCCCGACACGCCGATGTCGTGATCATCACTGACGACGATCCCCACAACGAGGAAGCCGGTGGGATCCGCCGGGACGTCCTGACCGGGGCACTGGACGCCATCGAGGCCGAAGGCCTGGGCAGCCAAGCCGCCGAGATCTTCCCGCGGGCCGACGCGATCGTGGCCGCGGTAGCGATGGCCCGGGCCGGGGACACCATCCTGGTGGCCGGCCGCGGCCACGAGGTCTGGCAGGAAGTCAAAGGCGTGAACGTGGCGCTGGACGACCGCGTGGAACTGCGTCAGGCACTGACGGCCGCTGGTTACAGCCCACGGCCCGCCGAGCCCGGTTCCACCGAGTCGGCGGTCAACGGGTAAAGTCAAAGAGCCATGATTGAACTGAACACAGCCGACATTGCGTCCATTACCGGTGGGCGCATCACGGCCACTGCCGATCCCGGAACCACTGTCAGCGGTGTCGCCACCGACTCACGCGAGTGCGCCCCGGGGTCCCTCTTCGTCGCCAAGCCCGGCGAGGTCTCGGACGGACACCATTTCATCGACCGGTCCTTCGCCGCAGGCGCGGTGTTGGCCTTGGCCGAACACGAGACGCTGGATTCCGCCGGCGTCGTTCACCCGGCGGTCATCGTCGAGGATGCGGTCATCGCCATGGGCGTCCTGGCAGCCCATATCGTGGACATCCTGCGGGCCGGAGGCACCCGGGTCATCGGCATCACCGGTTCCGCCGGCAAGACCACCACCAAGGACCTGCTGGCTTCGATTCTGGAAACGTCGGGGCCCACGGTCGCCCCCATAGGTTCCTATAACGGCGAAGTCGGCGTTCCGCTGACCGTCTTCAACGCCACCGCCGAGACCCGGTACCTGGTCATCGAAATGGGTGCCACCGGCATCGGCCACATCACCTACCTGACGGATATGGTCCACCCGGACACCGGTGTCGTCCTGTGTGTGGGCACGGCCCACGCCGGCGAATTCGGTGGAGTGGAGAACATTGCCCGCGCCAAGGGCGAGCTGGTCGAGGCCCTGCCCGGCGACGGCACGGCCATCCTGAACCTCGATGACCCGCAGGTCACCGCGATGGCCGAACGCACCGGAGCCGACGTCCTGGGTTTCGCGATGGACGACGGCGGAACCCGGGCACCGGTCATGGCCTCGGACATCGTGGTCGCCGAGGGAGGGTACCCCGAATTCACGCTCAACCTGCCCGACGGCGGAAGCCACCGGGTCCGCAGCGGGCTCATCGGACGGCATCACGTCTCCAACCTCCTTGCCGCTGCCGCAGCCGCCTACAGCCTGGGCATCGACGGTCACACGATCGCCGCGACCCTGCAGGATCGCGGGCCGGCAAGCCGGTGGCGCATGGAGCGGACCGACCGCTCCGACGGCGTGAGCATCGTCAACGACGCCTATAACGCGAACCCCGAATCGATGCGTGCCGCCCTGCGCACCCTGGCCGAACTCGGCCTGCCCTCGGAAGCGGGTGTGGCCCGCCGTACCTGGGCGGTCCTGGGCGAGATGCTCGAGCTCGGCACCGAATCAATCCACGAACACGACCTGGTCGGCCGCATCGCGGTGCGGCTCAACATCAAGAAGCTGGTGGTGGTCGGCCGTGGAGCCAAGGCCGCCTACAACTCGGCAGTGCTCGAAGGCAGCTGGGGGGACGAGGCGTACTACGTCGAAACCCCGGACGACGCCGAGGCATTGCTGGCTGACCAGCTAGAACCCGGAGACATCGTCTTGTTCAAGTCCTCCAACTCGGCAGGCCTGCGCCACCTGGGCGACCGGGTGGCCTCCACCCCCTGCTCGAACGACGCCTCCAGCGCGCTCGAAACGGAGGATCCCCGGTGATCGCCCTTATCATGGGCGCCACGATCGCCCTCGTTCTGTCCTTCGCGGGCACCCCTGTCTTCATCAAGGTCCTGACCAAGCGCAGCTACGGCCAGTTCGTCCGGGACGACGGTCCGACCTCGCACCACACCAAGCGCGGCACACCGACCATGGGCGGTGCCATCATCGTCGCGGCCGTCTTCGTGGCCTATTTCGGAACGCACGGGATCCTGGGCCTGTTCGCCGATCACGCCCCCGGCCCCTCGGCCAGTGGACTGGTGTTGCTGTTCCTGATGGCCGGCATGGGCTTCGTCGGGTTCCTCGACGACTACATCAAGATCTCCAAACAACGCAGCCTGGGGCTCAGGGCCTGGCAGAAACTCCTGTTGCAGGCGATCGTGGGGATCGCGTTCGCCATCCTGGCCTTGCAGTTCCCCAACGGCAAGGACCTGACCCCGGCCTCGACGCATCTCTCCTTCACCCGGGACACGGCCTTGGATCTGGCCTTCTTCGGTCCGCTGGTCGGGGCCATCCTGTTCATCATCTGGGCGAATGTGATCGTCACCGCGGCCACCAATGGGGTGAACCTCACCGACGGGCTGGACGGGCTGGCCACCGGGGCCTCGATCATGGTCTTCAGCGCGTACACGTTGATCGGCATCTGGCAGTTCAACCAGGCCTGCGGCTCATCCCGTTCGATCGGCTCGGTCTGTTATGAAGTGCGCGACCCGATGGATCTTGCCTTGCTCGCAGCGATCCTCTCCGGGGCATTGATCGGCTTCCTGTGGTGGAACACCTCCCCGGCACAGATCTTCATGGGGGATACAGGCTCCCTGGCCATCGGCGGTGCCGTGGCCGCCTTCGCGCTGCTCTCGCGCACCGAGGTCCTGCTGATCATCCTGGCCGGGCTGTTCGTGATCATCTCCTTGTCGGTGATCATCCAAGTGGGGTTCTTCAAACTCTCCGGCGGTAAACGCGTCTTCCTGATGGCGCCGCTGCAGCATCACTTCGAACTCAAGGGATGGGCCGAAGTCACCGTCGTGGTGCGCTTCTGGATCATTTGCGGACTGTGCGTCGCCGTCGCCTTGGGTCTCTTCTACGGCGAATGGGTCTTGGGACTGTGAACGCGCGTTTGGATGAACTGACCAGCTGGGACGCTGACTGGGCCGATCTGCGGGTCGTGGTGGCCGGGCTGGGCCTGACCGGCTTCTCGGCCGCCGATACCCTGATCGAACTCGGTGCCACCGTCGTCGTCGTCGATACGGGTTCCGGGGCGGAGAGCGCCCAGCGGGCCGACACGTTGAAGATCGTCGGCGCCTGCGATGTCCTGCTGGGCCTCGAACACACCCAGGGTCTTCCCACCATCGACGGGCGGGTGGCCGATCTGGTCATCGCCTCACCGGGCTGGCCACCGCACCATCCGCTGCTGCGTGCCGCGGTCGACGCCGGTGTCCCCATCTGGGGCGACGTCGAACTCGCCTGGCGGGTGAACCAGCGTGAAGGCCGCAAGACCGCCGAATGGCTGGTCATCACCGGTACGAACGGCAAGACCACCACCGTGGGGATGACCGAGGCCATGCTGCAGGCCGGCGGGCTGCGGGCCATCGCCGCCGGCAACGTCGGGACCCCCATCCTCGACGCGGTCCGTGACCCCGAGGGGTACGACGTGATCGCCGTCGAGCTCTCCAGCTTCCAGCTGCACTACACGCATAGCGTCTCCCCCTTGGCCTCGGTGGTGTTGAACATCGCCCAGGACCATGTGGATTGGCACGGTTCCTTCGAGCAGTACCAGGCTGATAAGGCCCGGATCTACGAACGCACCCGGGTCGCAGCCGTGTACAACGCCGAGGCGCCGATCACCGAGAAAATGGTCGAAAACGCCGACGTCGTCGAGGGGTGCCGGGCCATCGGCTTCACCACCTCGGTCCCCTCGCGCAGCATGCTCGGGGTCGTCGACGACTTGTTGGTGGACCGCGCCTACATCGAGGAACGCCGTGACTCGGCAGCCGAACTGGCATCGCTGGAGGACTTCGGGGGAGTGGCACCGCGGCATATGGTTGCCAACGCGCTGGCCGCGGCAGCCCTGGTTCGTGCCTACGGAGTCGAACCGGAAGCCGTGCGCAAGGGGTTGCACGCCTATGAAGGCGGAGACCACCGCATCCAGGCCGTCGCCCGTCGTGGTGACATCCTGTGGATCAACGATTCCAAGGCCACCAACCCGCACGCCGCCGCCGCATCACTGGGCTCCTTCGGCTCGGTCGTCTGGATCGCCGGAGGGCTGTCCAAGGGCGTGGACTACTCCGATCTGGTGACGCGCTTTGCGGACAAACTGCGCGGCGTGGTGCTCATCGGAACCGACACCTCGGCGCTGCAGGAGGCATTGCGGCGACACGCGCCCACGGTGCAGGTGATCGAGGCGCCGGTAGGCGAAACTGGTACAAAGACAGCAGATGGTTCGGACCGGCAGGAACGCGAAACGGCGGTCATGGAAGCGGCCGTTCAAGCAGCGGCGGCGATCGCCGAGGCGGGGGACACGGTGCTCATGGCGCCGGCGGCGGCGTCCATGGATCAATTCACGTCCTACGCCCACCGCGGCAACGCATTCATCGAAGCGGTCGGCCGACTCATGGAGGACGAAGAGAACTAAGGAGTATGCGTGGAACCCCCCACATCACGCCCACCCGGTGGATCGGGCCGCAAGCCCCGGGTCCGCAGGGCAGGCCGCAACGGGGGGAGCGCAGGCTCCGCAGGGCAGGAACCGGCGAACCGGCCGTCCAGCGAAGCGGGTACCGGGGCGAGGAAGTCCACGCCGGCTGGTAGTGCGCAGGCCGGCAGCGGGAAACCGTCGTCCACGTGGAAGAAGGGCCCCCAGGCCCCCGACAGGTCGCGGGGCTTCATCTCACGCACCCCCGGAGGCGAGAACACGGCGGCAGCGCGCGGCAAGGCCCGGGAGAAGTCCACCACCTCACCGGTGGCACGTTTCTGGAGCTGGGTCGAAGGCGACCCGCGCAAGGATGGACGCACCGGCTACTACCTGATCCTGGGCAGCACGCTGGCCCTGACCGTTATCGGCCTGATGATGGTCCTGTCCTCCTCCTCCGTGGAGGCCATCAGCAAGAACCCCGACGCCTCCTCCTACGACCAGGTCATCAAACAGGGGATCTGGGCCGTCCTGGGGGTCGTGATGATGCTGGTCATCTCCCGGTTCTCGCTGCCGACGTTCAAGAAACTGGCCTGGCCCGCCTTGTTCATCAGTGCCTTCCTGCTCCTGCTGGTCTTGACACCACTGGGCCTGGAGATCTACGGCAACAAGAACTGGATCAAGATCGGTTCGCTCACCTTCCAACCCTCAGAAGCAGCGAAACTGGCCTTGGCGGTCTGGGCGGCCTCCGTGCTGAGCAAGAAATCCAAACTGATCGACCAGACGTCCCACGCCTTGATCCCCGTCCTCTTTCCCGGCGGCGTCCTGCTCCTGGGCCTGGTGTTGGTCGGGCGTGACCTGGGTACGGCACTGGTGATCGGCCTGGTCCTGGTGGCCGCGTTGTTCCTCGGAGGCGTCCGGCTGAAGCTGTTCGCCGTCGCCGGGGTGGTCGGTGCCGCTGCAGCCGTGGTGATGGTGCTGGTCTCCGGCAACCGCATGACCCGCATCTACGCGTGGCTGGGACTGAACTGCGATACGCAGCCCGGCGCCTGCTACCAGTCCACCCAGGGTATCTACGCCCTGGCCTCGGGCGGTTGGTGGGGCGTGGGCCTGGGCCAATCGCGGCAGAAATGGAACTACATCCCCGAAGCCTCCAACGACTTCATCTTCACCATCCTCGGCGAGGAGCTCGGCCTGTTGGGCACTCTTGTCGTCGTCGTGCTCTTCGCGATCCTCGCCATCGCGATGTACCGGGTCGCAGCCCGGCACCAGGACGACTTCGTACGCATCGCCACCGGCGGCATCATGGCATGGCTCATCGGACAGGCCTTCCTGAACATCGGCATGGTCACCGGGCTGCTGCCGGTGATCGGCGTCCCGCTGCCGTTCATCTCCTCGGGCGGTTCGGCACTGTTGCTGTCGCTCATGGGGATCGGCGTCGTCCTGTGCTTCGCCCGCTCCCGGCCCGACGCCAGCTCCGAAATCCCCTCCGAGGCCACCACCTCGGTCAGGACCCCCCGCAAAGCCAGGAAGGCCAACCCATGAACCCTGTCCCCTCGGTGGTGATGGCCGGCGGAGGAACCGCCGGCCACGTCTCACCCATGCTGGCCATGGCCGACGCCCTGCGCGACTGCGAACCCCGGCCCGTGATCCGCATGGTGGGAACCCCCTCGGGCATGGAGACCCGGCTGGTTCCGGCGGCCGGCTACGAGCTGGAGACCATCGCCCGGGTACCCATGCCGCGTCGTCCCTCGCTGGACTTGCTGAAGCTGCCGTTCCGTTTCGTTGCGGCAGTGCGCGGAGCCAAGGACATCCTGCGCCGGGCCGAGGCCGACGTGGTCGTCGGCGTCGGCGGGTACGTCTGCACCCCGGTCTATCTGGCGGCCCGTGGCCTACGGATCCCTGTGGTCGTCCATGAGGCCAACGCCAAGGCCGGCCTGGCCAACCGGGTCGGTGCCCGCTTCGCCACCGCCGTGGGCACCGCGTTCGACGGCACCGGGCTGCCCGGCGCCGAACTGGTCGGCATGCCCATGCGCCGCCGGATCGCCGGGCTGGACCGGGCCGCCGCCCGTGCCGAAGCCCGCAGTGCATTGGGCCTCGATCCGCAGCTGCCGACCCTAGTAGTCACCGGCGGCTCCTCGGGCGCCCTGTCGGTGAACCGTGCAGTCATCGGTGGCCTGCGCAGCCTCGCCGGGACATCCGGTGCCCAGCAGCCCGGGTTCCAGGTCCTGCACGTGACCGGCAGCGGCAAGGCCATGGTCGACGACGCCGGTGCGCCGCTCTCGCTGCCCGGCTACCACCAGGTCGAATACGTGGACGGGATGGAGCAGGCCTATGCGGCAGCCGACCTGATCATCGCCCGGGCAGGTGCCGGCACTGTCTGCGAGCTGGCCGCCGTCGGACTGCCCTCGATCCTGGTCCCGCTGCCGATCGGCAACGGTGAGCAGGCACTAAACGCCAGCGACCTGAAGGCCTCGGGCGCCGCCATCGTGATACCCGATGACGAATTCACCGCAGACTACGTGGCCCGGGTCGTTCCGGAGCTGCTGGGCGACCACGGACGGTTGGACACGATGTCCGCAGCGGCCCGGGCGCTGGGGCGTCGTGACGCCGCCGAGCAGATGGCCCGCCGGGTGCTCGACGCGGCCGCCGGGCAGCAAGCCGCCCGGGCGCAGAAGAGGGGACACTAGGGGAATGCAACAACGTCATACGCTGGCCGAGCTCGGCCGGGTCCACCTGATGGGGATCGGCGGGGTCGGTGTTTCGGCAGTTGCCCGGCTGATGCTGGCCCAGGGGGTCACAGTCACCGGTAGCGACGCCAAGGACCTTCCGGTACTCGATGAGCTGCGTGCCTTGGGGGCCGTCATCCACGTCGGTTACTCAGCCGAGGCACTGCCGGCGGCCGACACCGTCGTCGTCTCCTCGGTCATCAAGGCGGGGAACCCCGAATACGACGCCGCCAACGAACGGGGCATGCGGGTTCTTCACCGCTCCGAGGGACTCGCGGCCACGATGGATTCACACCATGTCGTCGCCGTCTGCGGCACCCACGGCAAGACGACCACCACCTCGCTCATCGCCGTGATGCTGCGCGAGGCAGGGGTGTCGCCGTCCTTCGCCATCGGCGCCAACGTCGCAGGGCTCGGGGTCAACGCCGAACATGGCTCAGGGCGGATCTTCGTGGCCGAAGCCGACGAATCCGACGCCTCGTTCCTGAACTACCGTCCCGACACCATCGTGGTGACCAATATCGAGGCCGACCACCTGGACCACTACGGCACCGAGGCTGCAGTGCATGAGAGCTTCCACCAGTTCGCCTCCCTCCTGCCCGACGGCGGATTGCTGATCGCCTGCGCCGACGACCCCGGATCCATGGCCCTGGCCCGGCGCATCCGTGGCGAACGTCCCCTGGTGCGCGTGCAGACCTATGGTTTCTCCGATTCCGCGGACCGCCGCCTGAGCAATTCCACGCCCGAGGATGGACGATTCGCCTGCGACCTTGACTGGGGCAGCGGTGAGTCCCGGAGGCTCTCGCTCTCCGCTCCCGGGGATCACAACCTGCTCAATGCGGCGGCGGCCTTCGCCGTCGGACTGGACTGCGGACTTGATCCGGGCACGGCCATCGACGGGCTGGCGGCCTTCACCGGCGCGGCCCGACGGTTCGAATTCCGCGGCCAGGCCCACGGGGTCACGGTCTACGACGACTATGCCCATCACCCGACCGAGGTCCTGGCGGCCCTGCGTGCCGGCCGGGCCGTCGTGGGGGAGCACGGCAAGGTCCATGTGGTCTTCCAACCGCATCTGTTCAGCCGGACCCGGGAATTCTGGGCGGAGTTCGCCGACGCCCTCTCCCTGGCCGATACGGCCCTGGTGTTGGAGATCTACGCTGCCCGTGAGCAACCCCTGCCCGGGGTCCGCGCCGCCCTCGTCGCCGACGCACTGAACACCGCAGGCGGGCTGGTCGACCGCGAAGACGTGGCCGCACGGATCGCCGAGGTGGCCCGCAGCGGCGATGTCGTGATGACCATCGGCGCAGGCGATGTCACTGAACTCGGATCGGTGATCGTTTCGACGCTGGAATCAGGCGCATGAACAACGGCTCCTCCGGCGGCCCCAATGTCGTCACCCTGCCCGAATCAGCCACCCGGCGCCTCCGCCGGCGAATCCTGTGGATCGGTGGGGTCGCCGTCGCGGTGATCGTCGTCCTGATGCTGGTCCTGCTGTATTCGCCCCTGCTGGCCGTGAAGACCATCACGGTCGAGGGCAATAAGCTGGTCCCCACCCCAACGATCACCACCGCCCTGGAGCCGCTGGAAGGCACGCCGCTGCCGCGGATCGGCCCGGGACGGGTCAAGGACCTGCTCGAGGACCAGGAAGCCATCCACGACGTCGTCGTCCAGGCCCATGCCCCGGGGACACTCGAAGTGAGGATCATCGAATTCGCCCCGGTGGCTATCGTGAAGAACGACTCGAAGTCCTACGACCTGGTCGGAGAGGACGGCAGGACGCTTTCGAGCGTCAAGAAACGCAAAGACGTCAAGCTTCCCTTGATCGACGGGAAGCCATCGGAGCAGGATCCGGAGGTCTTCTCCTCGGTGGTCCGTGTTTTGGCTGCCTTGCCCTCCTCGACGCTGAAAAAGCTCGATCACGCCAGCGCGCAGACCGTCGACTCGGTCGAACTCTCCCTCACCAATGGCCAGAAGGTCCTGTGGGGAAGCGACGAACGCAGCGGTGACAAGGCACGGGTGCTCACATCGTTCCTGAAGGACAAGAAGCAGAAAGGCGTCAAGATCTTCGACGTCAGCACCCCCGACCACCCGGTCACCCGGTAGGACCAGGGACATGAAGAAGGAATCACCTCACGGTAATGGGGCGACACGCCTAGGCGGTCGTTGCATGCCGGGGATGCAAAACATAGCGTCTTAGTAGCAGGTACTTGACATAACTATAACCCTCAACTTGAGGGTTAACGTTGGTCCGGTTGAAGCTTCCTAAGACTCAGCAGCACATCGAACAAGGGAAACAGGACGTGGCAGCTCCACAGAACTACCTCGCCGTCATCAAGGTCGTCGGAATCGGCGGTGGCGGCGTCAACGCCGTGAACCGCATGATTGAGGTCGGCCTTCGCGGCGTCGAATTCATTGCGATCAACACCGACGCGCAGGCGCTCCTCATGAGTGACGCCGACGTGAAGCTCGACGTGGGGCGCGAACTGACCCGTGGCCTCGGCGCGGGCGCCAACCCGGAGGTCGGCCGCCAGGCGGCGGAAGACCATGCCGAGGAAATCGAAGAGGTCATGCGCGGCGCCGACATGGTCTTCGTGACCGCCGGCGAAGGTGGCGGTACCGGCACCGGCGGCGCGCCCGTCGTGGCCCGCATCGCCCGTTCGCTCGGGGCGCTGACCATAGGCGTCGTCACCCGTCCGTTCACCTTCGAGGGCCGCCGCCGTGCGACATCCGCCGAAGCCGGCATCGACGCCCTGCGCGACGAGGTCGACACCCTGATCGTGATCCCGAACGACCGACTGCTCTCCATCAGCGATCGGAACGTCTCGGTACTCGATGCCTTCCGGTCCGCCGACCAGGTGCTGCTGTCCGGCGTCCAGGGCATCACCGACCTGATCACCACCCCCGGTCTGATCAACCTCGACTTCGCCGACGTGAAGTCGGTCATGCAGGGAGCCGGTTCCGCCCTCATGGGCATCGGCTCGGCCCGGGGCGAGGACCGCGCGGTCCAGGCCGCCGAACTGGCCATCGCCTCCCCGCTGCTCGAGGCATCCATCGACGGGGCCCACGGCGTGCTGCTCTCCATCCAGGGTGGCTCGGATCTCGGCCTGTTCGAGATCAACGAGGCAGCCCGCCTGGTCCAGGAGGTCGCCCACCCGGAGGCCAACATCATCTTCGGTGCCGTCATCGACGACGCCCTGGGTGACGAAGCCCGCGTGACGGTCATTGCCGCTGGTTTCGACCAGGTCGATGTCACCAGCGCACCGGCCCAGCCGCGACAGCAGCAGGGTGGACCGGCACTGCCGCAGCAGGCACCTGCCACGACGGTTCCCGGAACCATCCCGCTGGCACCGTCCGAAGGTGCCGCCTCGGCACAGTCGATGCCGGGCACCTCCGGCCAGTCGGCAGCTTCGGCTTCCGAGGCCGCCCCGGCTGCCTCCCAGGGGTACGACGAGCTGCCCCACGTCGTGGAGCAGGACCTCTCGTCCTCCTCGCATGATGAACTGGATGTCCCCGACTTCCTGAAGTAATCCCCGACAGGGGCCCCTTGGTGGGCCCGGCGGCGCGTGGCCCGGCATCCGTCCGGGCGGCGCGCCGTTGTCAGATTTTGAGGTGGTTGTCTTGCTTCGTTTTGAGTTCCCCGGCACGACGCCGGCGCAGGTGGCTTTCACCTCGACCGACGAGGGCAACCTTGCGCTGCATGTGGGGGACCGGCAGCAGGAGGTCCTTCAGCGGCGCCGGAGACTGGAGGACCGTCTGGGTCTGGCCGGGGGAACGCTGCGCTTCATGAACCAGACGCATTCGGTCGCGGTCCATGTCGTCGACTCCTCGGGAGAACGGTCGAACCAGGACACCGGACAGCCATCCCGGGGGAAAGCCAGGGACACGCCTGCCTGGGGCCCCGACGCCGATGCCTTGCTCTCCCCGGATGGCTCGATTCCCCTGGCGGTCATGGTCGCCGACTGCCTGCCGGTCGTGTTCATCGCGACACGGGACGACGGCGGATTGGTCACCGCAGTGGCCCACGCCGGGCGCAACGGCCTGCTCGGCGGCATCCTGCAGAACACCGTGACTGCCATCCGGGAGGCCGGGGGAGACGGGATCCATGCGTGGATCGGTCCCGCGGTCTGCGGTTCCTGCTATGAGGTCCCCGCAGGGATGGCGGCCGAGGCCTCGGCGGTGAT
>JBBSRM010000018.1:0-21763 GCA_038243055.1 Actinomycetales bacterium | reverse complement strand
GTTGCGCAGGAATTCTATGTTCATGCCCTAGTAATCCAGACCCTGGCTCGGCACCACCAGGCCGGTCTCGTAGGCGTAGACGA
This sequence comes from Actinomycetales bacterium, assembly GCA_038243055.1. Taxonomy (GTDB): domain Bacteria; phylum Actinomycetota; class Actinomycetes; order Actinomycetales; family Micrococcaceae; genus Arthrobacter_H. Next base: position 21,680 of record JBBSRM010000018.1, on the reverse strand, counting down.
CTGCCTGGACGCGGTCGCGCAGATGCAGCTTCGTCAGGATCCGCCGCACATGGGTCTTCACCGTCGCTTCAGACAGGAAGAACCGGTGGGCGATCTCCGCGTTGGAGAGCCCCTCGGAGATGGCCCCGAGTACTTCGAGTTCGCGGGGGGTCAGATCCTGCAGGAGGGGATCGCGTTCGGCGTGCCCCGTGGAGGACGAAGCGGTTCCGGCACCCTGCTGCTTCGTGGTGTCCGACGCCGCAGCATCGGGCCGTCGCACATAGGTTTCGAGCAACCGGGCGGTGATCCGCGGGGCCACGACGGCATCGCCACTGGCGACCAGGCGGACCGCGTTGACCAGTTCGGCCGGGGCCACGTCCTTGAGCAGGAACGCCGAGGCGCCGGCCCGCAGGCCGGCAAAGGCATATTCGTCCAGGTCGAAGGTGGTCAGGATGATGACCTTCGCCGACGGGACCTGTTCGGCGATGCGACGGGTGGCCTCGATGCCGTCCACCTTGGGCATGCGCACGTCCATGAGCACGACGTCGGGGGTGGTTTCCAGCGCGAGGGCCACGCCCTCCTCGCCGTCGGAGGCCTCCCCGGCAATCGAGAGATCATCCTCTCCCTCCAGGATGAGCCGGAATCCCATGCGCAGCAGTGGCTGGTCGTCGACGAGCAGGATGCGGATCGGGTCGCCTGGCCGGTGTTCGGGCACGGGGGCGTCCGCACCGTCCGGTGCGTTGGGCTCCGGGTTCGGTTGCGCGGTGCCGGGTGGCATCGGGTGCTGGTTCATCGTGTGGTTTCCCCCTGGGATGGCTGATGTTCGGTGGCCTGTTCGGGCACGGTCAGGATGGCGTGGACGACCCAGCCTCCGCGTGGTCCTGGGCCGGCGTAGACGGACCCGTCGTAGATGGCGGCGCGTTCGCCCATGCCCTTGAGTCCCTGGCCGCTGCCGATGGCATCGCTTTTGATGCCCAAGAGCTGGCCGTTGTCGGTGACCTTGATCCGCACGGTGTCCTCGTCCCGGGAGAGGTCCACGTTCACGCGGGTCACCCCGCGCCCGTAGCGCAACACGTTGGTCAGTGACTCCTGAACGATCCGGTAGATGGTGAGCTGGAAGGCGGCGTCGACGGGTAGCGCGGAGCCTGAGTGCTTGATCTGCAGCGGGAGCCCGGCAACCCGGAATCCCTCGAGCATGTCTCTGAGCGAGGACGACGCCGGTTGGGGCGCCAAGGGGGCGTTGGACCCGTCGCGGAGCACACCGATGACCCGGCGCATGTCTGCCAGGGCACCGCGTCCCGTGGAGGAGAGTTCGTCCAGCACCCCGGCGGCACGTTCGGGGTCGCGTTGCAACACGACGCGCGCACCGTCGGAGAGGGCGATCATCACCGACAGCGAGTGGGCGACGACGTCGTGCATCTCCCGGGCGATGCGGTTGCGTTCGGCCACCTGGGCCAGTCGTTGGACCCGGGCACCCCAGTTGGCCAGTTCGGCTTCGTGCAGCCGCTTATTGCGGACCGTGCCGCCGATGCCCACGACCGAGAAGTTGGACAGGACGGTCAGGGCAGCCATCATCCAGATGAACGTTTCCGCCTGCGGGGTGTCCTCGACCAGGAAGCGGGTGGCCGCCTCCGGCGCCTGGAAGGCCGGCAGAACAACGACGAACTGCACGAGCAGTTGCATGGCGCTGAGCAGCGCCGCCATCGTGAATATGCGTCGCGCCGTATACAGGGTTGCCGTCGTATACAGGACAAGCCAGACGGCGATGCTGGTCGCCGAGAAGAAGGGGTCGACCAGCTGCATGCCGATTTCGATGAGGAAGACCACACCCAGGACGGCCATCGGCCGGCGTCGACGGAAGACGAGCAGGACCGAAATGAGGATCACGCCCACCCAGGGCCACCAACGGCCGTTGACCGCCGATTCCAGCCCCGAGGCCGCAGTGACCAGGAAATAGGCGACGGCCAGCAGCACGTCCATGAGCGTTCGGTGCGAACGCATGAAGCGGCGCGTCGGGCCCCGCCGTTTGTCGGTGAGCTCAGCAAAGGTCTGCGCCGGTGCTTCCGGGGCCTCCCCCTGCGGTGCTGTGCTCATGGTGTCAGCTTAGCTTTCGGTTGCAGTGGGTTGGTGGGCCCACGAAAACCGCGGGTGGTGACGGCCGTTCGTTCCGCCACCACCCGCGGTGGTTCGTATGGCCGGCCGGGGAAGCCCCGGCCGGCGGTGTCGGTCTAGACGTCGCGGCGCTGGATGACCAGCGTCGTGATGACCAACGGGATCAGCGCCCACAGCCCGAGGGTGAGCCCCGCCTGCCAATGTTCCAGCGCGCCTTCGGCGACCGTGGGGGTGACCAGGTTCTCGTAGGCGGAAACCGGCAGGAATCGGCTGGCGTCGGTGATGAAGTCGCTGGTGATGAAGCTCAGCACCGCCGGCAGGACGAAGACGATCCCGACCACGGTGACGATCGCTCCCGCTGAGTTGCGCAGCAGGCCACCCAGCGCCATGCCCAGCAGGGCCACGACCGCCACATAGGCGGCACCGACCCAGAGATTGCGCTGGAACGTCTCGCTGGAGAAGTCCTGCTCCATCGAGTAGTTGGACAGGATCGGCATGATGACCAGCGCCGCCAGCAATGTCGAGATCAGGGTGACCACGAGGGCCACCACGGCGACGAGTACGGTCTTGGCGAGGACGACCGGGAAACGTTTCGGAATGGCCGCAAACGTGGCCCGGGCCATGCCGGTGGTGAATTCGGAGCTCATGACCAGCACGCCGAGCGAACCGAGGATCAGTTGGGAGAACATGATGCCCGCCGGGGCGATCGTGTCGGCGATCGAACCCATGTCCCCCATCGCCTCTGTCGCTTCGGGGCTGTCGCCCATGGCGTCCTGCATGGAGCCGAAGGCCAAGGCGGCCAAGGCGGCGATGCCGATCATGATGACCAGCGTGACCAGCAGCAGGATGACGGTGGAGGGTACGGAGGTGAACTTGATGACCTCCGCGCGCAGGGCCCGACCCAGGGAGGTTCCCTTGCCTGTGGTGGTGCGGGGCTGCTGGGGTGCGGGTGCCTGTTGGGTTTCGGTGCTCATTTACTGGCCCGCCTTCCGGTCTCAAGTTCTGCCTCGGCCCCGGCCACGGGGCCCGAGTGGTATTCGACGTCGTCGCGGGTCATATCCATGTAGACATCCTCGAGGGATGCCTGCAGCGGGGTGAGTTCGTAGACCAGCACATTGGTGTCCAGCGCCCGGCGGGCGATGTCGCGAGGTGCGATGCCTTGGATTTCGAGGGCATCGGGGCCCGTGGTGGTGACCGTGACCTCGGGTGCTGCCAGCGACCTGACCAGTTCGTCGGGGGCGTCGGTGCGCACCCGGGTCCGGGCGCCGCCCGACCCGGAGAGGACATCGGCCATCGGGGCGTCGGCCAGCAGTTTGCCGCGGCCGATGACGATCAGGTGATCGGCGGTCTGCGCCATTTCGCTCATCAAATGCGAGGAGAGGAAGACCGTCCGGCCCTCGGCTGCCAGGCTCTTGGCCATGTTGCGGACCCAGAGGACGCCCTCGGGGTCGAGGCCGTTGACCGGCTCGTCGAGGATCAGCGTATGCGGATCCCCCAGCAGGGCTGCGGCGATCCCGAGTCGCTGGCCCATGCCGAGCGAGAACCCTCCGACACGTTTGCGGGCCACGGAGGCCAGCCCGGTCAATTCGATGACCTCGTCGACCCGGCGATTGCCGATGCCGTGGGTGGCGGCCAGCGTGCGCAGGTGGTTGCGGGCCGAACGCGATTTGTGCACTGCCTTGGCCTCGAGCAGCGCCCCGACCTCGCGCAGCGGCGCCCGGTGCTCTGCATAGCGTTTGCCGTTGACGGTGACGTTGCCGACCGTGGGGCTGTCAAGCCCAACGATCATGCGCATCGTCGTTGATTTCCCGGCGCCGTTGGGGCCGAGGAACCCCGTGACCTTACCGGGCTGGACGGTGAAGGACACGTCGTCCACCGCGCGTTTGGAGCCATAATTCTTGGCGAGAGAGGTTGCCTGGATCATGCTTCTACGCTACCCACCCTCATCTGCCCCGTCACCGCCCCTGCGGATGATCTTCGACCTCGTCGGTGTACGACTTCAGGACGATGGGCCGCTGGCCGCTTCAGTCCCCCGGCCGGTCCGCCCGGGGTACTCAACGAATGAGCCGCAGCGTACGTGCCTGGTCGATGGCCGCGGTGCGCGTATCCACCCCCAGCTTGGCGTAGATGTGAATCAGGTGGGTCTTGACCGTGGATTCGGAAATGAACAACTCCCGCGCGATCTGCCGGTTGACCAGCCCGCGGGCGAGCAGGCCGAGCAGTTCGAGTTCGCGCGGGCTCAAGTCGGTGGCCGCATTGCGGGCTGCGGGGTCGATACGTGCTGCCACGTCCTCTGACAGCACCCGTCGCCCCCGGGCGGCGTCCCGGACCGCTGCGGTCAGCCGTTCCAGCGGGGCATCCTTGAGCAGGTAGCCGGCAGCCCCGGCATCGAGGGCGGCCCGGATGTCGGAGTCGGAGTCATACGTCGTGAGGATGAGAACCGGTGGTCCCCCGGCCCTGCGGATCCTGCCGGTGGCCTCGACACCATCCATTCCGTCCATCTGCAGGTCCATCAGCACCACGTCGACGTGTTCGCCGAGGGTTTCCAGCCGGTTCAACTGGGCGATCGCCGCCGCCCCGTCGGCGGCCTCGGCCACGACGTGCAGTCCTGCTTGTTCGGTCAGTACGGCCTTCAGCCCGGCCCGGACCACCGGATGGTCATCCACCAGCAGCAGGTCCAGTTCATCCATGTCCATCCTCCGTTTCGCAGGGGATCCTTACGGCCACCACGGTGCCCTCCCCGGGTGCCGATTCGACCTCCACGGTTCCGTCGAGGGCGTCGATCCGCGCCCTGAGTCCTGTGAGGCCGAACCCCGTCCCGTCATCCCTCGGCGCGGCAGGCAGCGTGTCCGGATCAAAGCCGACACCGTCGTCGTACACATCCAAGGTGACCTCCCCGGCCAGGTAGCCCAGGCTGAGGATGGCCCGCGAGGCGAGGGCATGGGCCAGGACGTTGGCCAGACAGGATTGGGCGGCGCGCAGCAGCGCTCCGGCGACGTCGGGGGTCAGGGTCTGCGCCTCGCCGTCCTCCCGGAACCGGCATTCCAGGTCGTGTCCCGAGGCCTTTGCGGTGCGCTCGGTGGAGGCGCAGAGCCTGGCGAAGCGTCCGGCCAGGGCCCCGGCAGCGGCTTCGGCGGTCCCTGCGGAGAGCCCGCGGACGAAGTCCCGGGCCTCACCCAGGTTGTCGGAGGCGGTGGTGGCCACTGTCTCGAGGCGCTGGCCAGCCAGTTCCGTATCCCCGGAGTCCAGGGCGGCGCGGGCCGAACGGGAGACCAGCACGATGCTGGAGAACCCCTGGGCGAGGGTGTCGTGGATGTCGCGGGCGAGTCGTTCACGTTCGGCCAGGACGCCGGCCCGGTGTTGTTCACCGGCCAGTGCGGCCCGCGTGCGGCGCAGTTCGTCCAGGGCCCGACGCTGGTTGACGCCCTCGGTGTAGAGGGCCTGATAGGCAAAACCCATGACGATGGAGAAGGCGGCGCCGAAGGCCGGCCCGATGACGCTGGCTGCCGTGATCGACCCCGCATGGGCCCATTGGGCACCGATCACGACCAGGGTCAGCCCGACGATGGCGAACAGTGCGGTCCGGGTGCGCAGCAAGTGCATCTGCAGGAAGAACAGTGGGAAGGCGAGCCAGCTGAAATCGGGGTGCAGGGCCATCAGCGCCAGCCACAATACGACGACGAGGAGCAGCCAGATCCGCGAGAACCGGCTCGGATCCGAGGCCACCCCGTGGGCGTGCCTGTTCTCCCAGGTGGTTCCCAGCAGGTAGATGACGGCCAGGGCCCCGGCCAGCAGGATCGAGGCGATGCGCGTGGCAGGGGTCGTATCGGTGACCAGGACCCGGACGACGCCGACGGTGAGTAGCAAGGCGAAGCCCACATGCAGGGACACCCGCAGCACGCGCAACACGACGCCACCGGGGGTCGCCGACAATGCTGCGGGCTCGGTGCCCGGTGGGGTGGGTTGTTGATTCGGTTCGTTCACGTTCCCACCCTAGGGCGAGAGGTCCGCAGGTGGTTCAACCGTTTGGTGGACCTTCTTCCGCGGTGGCCTGCCGATCCAGCGGAAGGCAGGCAACGGATCGCGTTCGACGCCGGCGTAGGGTCCTGCCTGCGGGTCGTCCTGGCCCACCCGTCTCACCGGATCGGTGTGTGGATCCCAGATGCTGCGCGCCACCTTGTACATCAGGTAGCCGGTGGCCAGCATGTGGGCGGCGACGGCCAGCACGTAGAACGCCTCGGGGAAGGTGTTCTGATCCTTGACGTCGGTGCTGCCCGAATACAGGTACATCCAGATCGCCCAGAAGTGCAGGGCCTCGACCAGCTGCCAGATCAGGAAGTCGCGCCAACGCGGCCAGGCCAGGGCAGCCAGCGGGATGAGCCAGACCACGAACTGGGGCGAGTAGACCTTGTTGAACAACACGAAGGCGGCGACGACGAGGAAGAGCAGCGAAGCCACCCTGGGCCGCCGGGCCGCCAGCAGCCCCAGCACGGCGACCCCCGCGCAGCTGGCGGCGAACAGCCAGAAGGCTGCGGAGTTGATGACTTCCGGGGTGAATTCGGGGGCACCGGGTAGCACGGTGGCCGTGACGTTCCAGGCGTGCCAGAGCGAGGACAGACCTGCCCCGCGATCACGCGTGAACTCCAGGAAGTAGCTCCAGGCCTCGAAGTTCACGATCATGAACGGCAGGTTCACCACCAGCCAGGAACCCGCGGTGCCGGCACTGACGATCAGCAACGGGCGCCATCGCCCGGTGCGCAGGGCCAACACCAGCACGACGCCCAGGAACAGGATCGGATACACCTTCATCGAAGCGCCCAGCCCGATGAGGACCCCGGCCAGCAGCGGCCGGTCCCGGGCGAACGCCAAGAGTGCGACGGCCAGGAACGCGACCGCCCACATATCCCAGTTGATGGTCGAGGCCAGGATGATCCCGGGGGCCAGGGCGACCATGGCGGCATCCCAGGGCCGCCGTCCCGCGGCCCGTGCCGTGGCGATGACGATGATGAACCAGAGGATGACCACCATCAGCAGGTTCACGTCGAAAAAGGCCAGCGTCCGGTCATAATCCCCGGGCACCACCAGCAGTGCCGCGAAGGAGGCGACCGCCGACATGAGGACCGGATATTCGAACTGGGCGCCGTCGGCGAAGGGGGCGAAGGCGTTCGTGTCGAACCCGCGGGCGTGGAACAGGGCCGACCAATCCGAGTAGCAGGCCCAGATATAGCCGTTGGACCCACCCCAACCGAGGGTGCGGCACATGTTCTTGGCCAGGATGGCCACGACGGCCGAGATGATCGTCAGGGCCCCGAGCACGCGTTCGATGGTCAGGAAGCCCGGCGACACCCGCCCCGGCGAGCTGAAACGTCCCAACGGGCCGCCGATGACCTCGGTCAGCCGGCGCAGCAACGGATCATTGCGGCTGGGCACGGTGATCCGCAGCGGGCCACGCCGCGACCCCCGGGACGTGGAGGATCCCCGGTCCGTGAAGTGGCGGGCCGGGGGCCTGGGCTTCTCGCTCATGGAATCAGCCTATCCGCCGCGACCCTGCACGGGACCGCACCCGGATGTATCGCACACCACACCCGGCGTTAACCCACAGGTGGGTCCCCCGACACCTCGGGTCCCTAGCGTCGAGGCCATGCAGAAGCCACAACATGAAACCGTCCTGGTGGTCATCCCCGCTCGCGGCGGATCCAAGGGCCTCCCGTTGAAGAACCTGCGCCCGGTGGGCGGCAAGTCGCTGTTGGCCCGCGGCATCGACGCCGCGCTGGCCGCCCCGTCGGTGACCGACGTCGTGGTCAGCACCGACCATTCGCAGATCCGCAACGAGGCCCACGCCCACGGCGCCCGCGTCATCGATCGTCCGGCGGCCTTGGCCTCCGACGGGGCCAGCAGCGAATCGGCGCTCGGCCACGTACTGGACACCCTCGAGAGTCTTCCCGCCGTCGTCGTGTTGTTGCAGTGCACCTCCCCCTTCATCAACCCGTCCCATGTGGAGGCCGCCGTGAGATCGGTGCTCGACGACGAGGCGGATGTCTGCTTCAGCGTCACCGAGGACCATTCGTTCATCTGGTCGGCAGAGCAGGGGGCCGTGGAAGCCGTGGGCCACGACGCCGGGCACCGCCCGCGACGTCAGGACCGGGCACCGCAGTACCGGGAAACCGGCGCCTTCTACGCAATGCGCACCACGGGGTTCCGCCGGGCCAACCACCGGTTCTTCGGGAGACTGAAATTCCAGGTCGTCCCGGCCTCCGACGCCCCCGAAGTCGATTCCCCCGAGGACCTGGACCTGGTCTGCGCGCTGGCCACCCGCCGGGCCGGCCGGCCACCGGGCCCGCCGGTTCCCGGAATCGACGTCGACGCGCTGGTGACCGACTTCGACGGCGTCCACACCAACGACAAGGCCCTGCTGGCCCAGGACGGCTCCGAGTCCGTCACCGTCAGCCGCTCCGACGGGATGGGCGTCGCCCGGCTGCGCCAGGCAGGGGTCCCGATGCTCATCCTCTCCACCGAGACCAACTCCGTGGTCGCCACCCGCGCCGCCAAACTCGGCGTCGACGTCGTGCACGGCGTGACGGATAAGGCCGGGCGGCTCGGGGCCTGGATCGATGAACACGGTCTGGACCCGGCCCGTGTGGCCTACGTCGGCAACGACGTGAACGACGTGGCGGCCATGGACTCCGTCGGATGGCCGATCGCCGTCGCCGACGCCCGCCCCGAAGCCCTGGCCGCGGCCCGCATCGTGCTCCAGAAGCCCGGCGGTAGTGGAGCCGTCCGCGAGGTATGCGAACGCATCCTCGAAACCCCCAACCGTCCAACAGCCGCACGGCTGCTGGTCTCAACCCCCTGAAACATCCCCAACGAAAGGGAAACACCATGACTACCGAAGCCATCAAGCAGGACGCCCCCGTGACCATCGGCAACGACCGGATCGGCACCGGCCAGCCGGTCTACGTCATCGGCGAGATCGGGATCAACCACAACGGCGATGTGGACGTCGCCAAGCAGCTGATCGACATCTCCGCAGCCGCCGGCGCCAACGCCGTGAAGTTCCAGAAGCGGACCCCTGAGATCTCCACTCCGCAGGACATGCGCGATAAGATCCGCTCGACCCCCTGGGGCGAGATGACCTACCTCGACTACCGGTACAAGGTCGAGTTCGACGCCGCGCAGTACCGCGACATCATCTCCTACGCCCGCAGCCAGGGCCTGGAAGCCTTCGCCTCCCCGTGGGACGTCCCTTCGGTCGAGTTCATGGAGGAGCAGGGCGCCGCGACCCATAAGGTGGCCTCGGCTTCGGTGACCGATCTGGAGCTGCTGCGCGCCCTGCGCGAGACGGGCAAGCCCATCATCCTGTCCACGGGCATGTCCACGATCGAGCAGATCGACACGGCGGTTCAGACCCTGGGTACCGACAACCTGGTCCTCATGCACGCGACCTCCACGTACCCGCTGCCCCCGGAGGAAGCCAACCTGCGCATGATCCCGACGCTGCAGGAACGCTACGGCGTCCCGGTCGGCTATTCCGGACACGAGCGCGGTCTGCAGATCTCGTTGGCCGCCGTCGCCCTCGGTGCCGTGACCGTCGAACGGCATATCACCCTGGACCGGACCATGTGGGGCTCCGACCAGGCGTCCTCCTTGGAGCCGAAGGGCTTCGAATCGCTGATCCGTGACATCCGCATCCTGCAGGAGGCCATGGGCGACGGCGTCAAGAAGGTCTTCCCCGGCGAGCTCGCCCCGCTGTCCCGCCTGCGCCGCGTCGACGCGTAGTCCCGGGTCGTCGAGATGAACACTCCATTGCTCAGCATCGTCATTCCGGCGAAGGACCAGGCCCCCTTCATCCGCGACACGATGACGAGCCTCCTGCACCAGTTCGACGATCCGCGCGCAATGGAGGTCATCTTCGTCGACGACGGTTCCAGTGACGGCACCGGGGAGCTGGTCGAGGCCTTCGCCGGCCGGCTTCCCGGACTGAAGTTCCTGCGCAACGACCAGGCCCGGGGCCTGGCCACCGCCCGCAACCAGGGCCTCGAAGCCGCCACCGGAACCACACTCGCCTTCCTGGACGGCGACGACTGGTTGGCTCCGGGGCATCTTCAGGCCTGCCTGGCAGCGCGGGACCGGCTGGATGTGGACTTCCTGCGGGTCGACCACGTCAGGGTCACCAACGGGCGTCGAACGATCCACCGGGCCCCGCAGGCCCGCAGGAACACGGTCCTGGACCCCCGGGCCTCGATCCTCCCGCAGACCGAGACCACCCTGATCGACTATCCATATGCGTGGGCGGGAATATTCCATCGGCGACTCGCCGATGCCGGTCTGCTGCATTTCCCGGACGGGTTGTTCACCGCCGAGGACCGTCCCTGGATCTGGCGGTTGCACCTGCAGGCCGACTCCTTCGCCGTCGTCGACGCCCCCGGGGTGCTCTATCGGCGGGGTGTGACCACCTCGCTGACCCAGATCCAGGACCGCCGGCAACTCGACTTCGCGCGGGCCTTCGCCCTGTCCTTCGCGGTCGTGGCCGCCGACCGCGAGGCCTCGATCTACTGGCCCAAGGTGATCCGCCAATTCATGGCGGTTTCCTGCCACCACCTCTCCCGCAGCGCCGGCATGACCCCGGCGGTGAAGGCGGAGCTGGACGCAGCCATCACCACCACGTTGGCGACGGCACCCGAGGCGATGCTCACGGCGGCGCTGGATGCCATCGATACCCGAAGACGGCGCATGCTGTTGCCCTTGCTCCCCGTTTCGACACACACCACCAACCCCACGGGACGGGCCCGCGTCCTGGCCCCGGGAGGAGCCCGATGATCCAACTGCTCACCGCTTCCACGCTGTTCCAGGTGGCCTCCTTGGCGGCCATGGTCGATGCCGGGGCCCTCCCGGCACCGGACGGTGAACGCGTGCTGTTGCTGGTCGACGGATCCCAGCAGCCCGAGTTGACCGGAAGCATCGCGGACGCCCCGGGCTTCGGGGACCTGGCGGCCCGTTTCGACCGGGTCGTGGACTTCGGCGAGCTGCTGTTGCCGCGCCGGCCGGCTCAATTCGATCCGCGCGAGGAGGAGCTGTACCTATGGCAGCGCCTCCTGCGACGCTCCTTCCACCTCGGTGAGGAGCAGCTGCAGCTGGTCGTTGACTCGATCCAGACCAATCCGACCCGCGCGATCCTGCGGATCTTCCACGACTCACCGTTCCTGGTCCACTCGGACGGCCTGATGTCCTACGGGCCCACCCGCAACCTGCTCCCGGCTTCGATCCACCAACGACTCGACGGGCTGCTCTACCTCGATCTCCTTCCCGGTCTGAAGCCGTTGCTGCTGCGCGAATTCGCTCCGCGGCTGACGCCGGTTCCCCCGCAGCCGCTGGCTGACATCATCAACGGGCTAGCCCGCTCCACCAAGCCGGTGGCTCCGGTGCCGGCGGATGCCCTGTCACCGGCGGTGACCGGTGGACCGAAAACCGCATTGGTCCTGGGCCAGTATCTCGCCCACCTCGGGCTCATGGACGACGACGAGGAACGCGTCCTGCATCGTGAAATGCTGCGCGAAGCCGACCGTCGTGGTGCCACGACGGTGATCTTCAAACCCCATCCGGCAGCCGGCCCGGCCTCCGGGCGCCAGCTCGAACGCGACGCCCTTTCGCTGGGTCTGCAATTCACCCAACTCCAGGAACCGATCCTGGCCGAAACAGCAGTGGCCCTGCTGCGTCCCGACGTCGTCATCAGCTGCTTCTCCACGGCACTACTGTCCATCCGCGCCCTGTTCGGCACCGAATGCGCGGCCGTGGGCACCGAGATGATGCTCGAACGCCTGAGCCCCTACGAGAACTCCAACCGGATCCCCGTCACCCTCATCGACGCGCTCTTCCGCCGGGGTCTCCCGCTACCCGTCGACGACCCCAACGGCTCCGAGGGGCCCCTGACGCAGCTGGTCACCGCCGTCGGATACTGCATGCAGCCGCTGCGTCTGGCCGAAGAGGAAGAGGCCACCCGGGAATTCCTGGCCGGCCACTACCCGCGCTTTGCCAAGTATTTCAAGCGTCGCCGGCTGACCCGTCTGGACCTGCCCGGGTCCCTGCCGGCCGGCCGGCCGGCACCGGGGCTGGCCGCCCGGCTGAAGCGGCGCCTGCCGGCCCGCGTGCACCGGCGGTTGAACCGTGGCATCCGTCGGGTGCCGCGCCGGCTACTGAAGGTGGCACCACGTGTCCAACGCGGTTGAACTGCCGGGCAGCGCGGGGATGACCGGCCATGCCCGCAGGGTGGCCCTGGTGCCCCAGGTCCAACGGCCCCGCTTCGGACGGGCCGACGTCTGGGTGGAATCCCCGCTGCAGCTGCTCAGCGCCATCGAAGCCCACGGGGCGGGACTCCTGGGCCGGCAGTCGACGATCCACCCGCGCGGCGGGACCGCCGGCATGGACACCACCGTGCGCACGCTCATGGCCCAGGCGCCATCGGGGGTGCGGTTCCGCGGGACCGGCCCGCAGGCCCCCTCGACCTCGGGCCGCGTCGCTGACCGTTGGGTCACCGGCGACGCGTTCTCCGGAAGGATCCAGCGCCGGCTCATGGGCCCGGTGCCCGCCGACGAGTTCGTGATCATCGATGACGGGTTGGCGACGGTGAAACTGCTGCAGCTGCTCACCGGGGGCCGTCCGACCCCGCTCGTGCGCTCCCGCACCGCCCGCAGCGCCTCCCGCAACGCCCTGGGTGTGGCCAGCTGGTATCGGCTACGCGCACTGGCCCGCCAGGGCCGCCTGCTGGCCTGCACCGCCCTGCCGATCAGCCAGGACGTCGAACAGGCGTTCCGGGATCTCGGCGGGCATCTGGAGCACCACCGTTTCGAATGGCTCGGCACCCAGCCCGTGACCGAACGATTCCATGAACCCACGATCGTCGTCGGCTCGGCCCTGGCCGCCGACGGGCTGATCGGTCGCGAACCGTATCTGTCCTGGGTCCTGGAACAGGCCGGCGACGGACCGGTCGGCTATTTCCCGCACCGCCGCGAGGAACCGGGGTTCCTGGCCGAACTGGCCCGCCACCCACTGATCACCGTGCACCCGAACACCATCCCCGTGGAGATGCGCCTGCGGGGTCTACGTCGGGGGCAGAAGGTCAGCGCCCTGCCTTCCACGGTCCTGCCCTCACTGCGTTTGCTGCTGCGCCCGCACCAGGTGCCGATCACCGGCCACCCGGTCCCTGAACGCTGGTGGACCGACGCCGCCTCCCCGTCCCTGCGCACCCACCTGGGAACTTCGTTGGAGGACCCCACCTCGTGAACAACCACCCGGGCGCCCCACCCCGCGTCCTCGCCGTCGCCGACAGCGACTCGTACTTCAAGTTCGCCTGCGCGACCCTCGACGCCCTCGGCCCCGGTTGGGACCGCAAGGTGGTCCTGGCCCGCACCCCCATCCTGCCCACTGCCGAACAGCGGGTCGGTGCCGTCGCCGGGACCTTCCTGGAGAGTGCCGAGCCCACGCCGGTCCTACCGACCCACCGCCTCGGACCCCTGCTCGACTCCGCCGACGTGGTGCTGGGCGCCGCCACGGGCCCGGTGGTCCAGGAGGTCTTCCGCCTCGTCGCATCCCGTCACCGGGGAACCGGTAGGAGCACGGCACTGGTCTCCGCTCTGCCAGGGGTCGCCTACCCGGCTACGGAGAAGGCGATGGGCTTCCGTTCCCTGGGCGACCTCTTCCTCACGCATGGCCTGGCCGAAGCCCGGGATTTCTCCGGCGTATTGGCCCGGCTGGGTAGTGACCAGTCGGTCCTCACCACCCGACTGCCCTTCCTGGCTTCGTCCGGGGAGCCGGCCCGGGATACGACGCCGGTGCAATCGGTGGTCTTCGCCGCCCAGGCCAGGTTCCCGTTCCACCGGCACGAACGTGAACAGGTCCTGAAGGCCCTGGCCCGCACGCACCGGGCGAACCCCGGGGTGGAGGTCATCGTGAAATTGCGGGCGCGCGACGGCGAACCACAAACCCACCACGAACGCCACCCCTACGACAGGCTCTGGAACGAATTGACAGCTAGCGGAGCCGTGGCAGGAGATGAAGTACGTTTCGCGACCGGGACCATGTCCGCCGTGCTGCGGCCGGGGACCCTGGTCGTGACGATTTCTTCCACAGCGGTCCTGGAGGCACTGGACCGGGGGCTTCCCGCCATCGTCCTCGCCGACTTCGGTCTGGACCGCGAACTCTACAACCTGGTGTTCCAGGGCAGCGGGCTGATCGGGTCGCTGCAGGACGTGGAGGAATTGAAGGTCCTGCGGCCGGACGGTGCGTGGCTGGGCCAGCACTACTTCCACCCACCCGATGCGGTGGCCTCCGACGCCTTGGAGCGCCTGGCCCGGCTCGCCCGCGCCGGCAGGTTGACCACCTCTTCCGAGGCACTGGCCCGGGCGCGCCGGATGGCCCTGCACCACCGGCTGCGCACCGCCCTTCCGGGGCCCGCCCTGCGGCTGATCCGAGCGGTGCGCCACTGAGGGTTTCCGGCCCGCTCCCGCCCCGGGGGCGGCCGACCCCGGACCCGGGGAAACGGGTGGGGAATAACCGGGCCGCTACGTCACTTAGAATCGTTGTGGCCTTCGGCCGCCCAAGAACCGTTCTGCTGTAGGAGTCACTGTGTCGGGAAACCCCATTCGGGTCGCAATCATTGGCGTGGGTAACTGCGCCACATCGCTCATCCAGGGCGTTGAATACTATAAGGATGCGGACCCGGAGACGAAGGTTCCCGGCCTGATGCACGTCCAGTTCGGCAAATACCATGTCCAGGACGTCTCCATCGTCGCCGCCTTCGACGTCGACGCGAAGAAGGTCGGTCTGGATCTCGCCGAGGCCACCACCGCCAGCGAGAACAACACCATCAAGATCGCCGACGTGCCCACCACCGGCGTCACCGTCCAGCGCGGCCACACTCTGGACGGCCTGGGCAAGTACTACCGCGAGACCATCGAGGAGTCGGACGCCGAACCGGTCGACGTCGTCGCCGCGTTGAAGGATTCCGGTGCCGACGTGCTGGTCTGCTACCTTCCGGTCGGTTCGGAGAAGGCAGCGAAGTTCTACGCCCAGTGCGCCATCGACGCCGGGGTCGGCTTCGTCAACGCCCTGCCCGTCTTCATCGCCGGCACCAAGGAATGGTCGGACAAGTTCACCGCGGCCGGGCTGCCCATCGTCGGGGATGACATCAAATCCCAGATCGGCGCCACCATCACCCACCGCGTGATGGCCAAGCTGTTCGAGGACCGCGGCGTCACGCTGGACCGGACGTACCAGCTCAACGTCGGCGGCAACATGGACTTCAAGAACATGCTCGAACGCGAGCGCCTCGAATCCAAGAAGGTCTCCAAGACCCAGGCCGTCACCTCCAACACCTCGGCGAAGCTCGACGCCGACGACGTGCACATCGGCCCCTCGGACTACGTGGCCTGGCTCGATGACCGCAAGTGGGCGTATGTGCGCCTTGAGGGCCGCAACTTCGGCGACGCCCCCGTCTCGCTGGAGTACAAGCTCGAGGTCTGGGATTCGCCGAACTCCGCGGGCGTGATCATCGATGCCATCCGCGCCGCCAAGATCGCGATGGATCGCGGCGTCGGCGGTCCGCTGCTCTCGGCGTCGTCCTACTTCATGAAGTCCCCGCCGCAGCAGTTCAACGACGAGGCAGCCCACGAGAGCGTCGAGGCGTTCATCCGCGGCGACATCGAGCGCTAGGCCCGGAACCACCTGGTTCGACGGCGGCCGGTTCCCTGGAAACCAAGAAGAAAGGGGCCGGCCGCCGTCGTGCTCAGAAGAGTCCTACGGCGTTCCCGTCCACGTCCACGTCCATGCGCATCGCTGCCGGGACCCTGGGCAGACCCGGCATGGTCATGACCGCCCCGGTCAGCGCCACGATGAATCCGGCCCCGGTCTTGGGGATGAGGTCGCGCACCTGGAGGGTGAACCCCTCGGGCGCTCCCAACAGTTTCGCGTCGTCGGAGAACGAGTACTGGGTCTTGGCCATGCAGACCGGAAGCGAATCCCACCCGTTCTCCACGATCCCGACGAGCTGTCGGCGCGCGCTGGCTGAGAAATCGACGTCGGCGCCGCCGTAGATGTCACGCACGATGGTGCGGATCTTCTCCTCCACCGACAGCTCCAGGTCGTAGAGCTGGTGGAAGTCCGAAGGCCCTTCCACGGCGGCAAGCACCTTGGCGGCCAGTTCCCCGGCCCCCTCACCACCACGCCCCCAGACGTCGGCCACTGCAGCCTCGACCCCTTCGGCGGCACACCATTCAAGAACAGCGTCGAGTTCCGCCTGCGTATCCGTGGCGAACTGGTTGATCGCCACGACCGGTGCCAACCCGAACCGTCCGATGTTGCGCACATGCCGGGCCAGGTTCGGCAACCCGCCACGCACGGCTTCGACGTTCTCGGGGCCCAACCCGTCCTTGGGGACTCCCCCATGCATCTTCAGCGCCCTGACGGTGGCCACCAGGACGACGGCGGAGGGCGGGCAATCCGCGTAGCGCGCCTTGATGTCCATGAACTTCTCGGCTCCCAGATCGGCCCCGAAGCCGGCCTCGGTGACCACGATATCGGCCAACCTGCGGGCGGTGTTGGTGGCGATCGCCGAATTGCAGCCGTGGGCGATGTTCGCGAAGGGCCCACCATGCACCAGTGCGGGGGTCCCGGCGATGGTCTGGACGAGGTTGGGTTTGATGGCGTCCTTGAGCAGCAACGTCAGGGCCCCCTGGACATCGAGGTCCGCCACGCAGACGGGGCGACGGTCGAAGGTGTATCCCACCGTCATCCGTCCGAGCCTCTCGCGCAGATCGTCGAGGTCGGTGGCCAGGCAGAAGACCGCCATGACCTCCGAGGCGACGGTGATATCGAAACCATCTTGTCGGGGCATCCCCTCGGTGGGTCCTCCGAGACCGATGACGATGCTGCGCAGGGCCCGGTCGTTGACGTCCATGACGCGCTTGAAGGTCATGCGCCGCGGGTCGATGCCCAGCTCGTTGCCCTGCTGGATGTGGTTGTCGACCAGGGCCATCAGCAGGTTGTTGGCACTCGTGATGGCGTGGAAGTCACCGGTGAAGTGCATGTTGATGTCCTCCATCGGCAGCACCTGCGAATATCCGCCGCCGGCCGCCCCGCCCTTCATCCCGAAGATCGGCCCCAGGGACGGCTCACGCAAGGCGATCATCGTCCGGGTTCCCGCAGCAGCCAGGGCGTCGCCGAGACCGACGGTGACCGTCGACTTCCCCTCCCCGGCCGGCGTGGGAGACATCCCGCTGACCAGGACCACCCGTCCCGGCCCCGAGGTGGCCTCGGGCAGGTCGGCACGATTGATCTTCGCCTTGTACCTTCCGTAGTTCTCCAGCGCTTCCGCTGGGATGCCCGCAGCCGCAGCGATCTCCTCGATCGGCTTCAGCGTCGCCCGTTGGGAGATGGCCAGATCGTTCATGGCCTCCGGGGCACTGTCGGGTTGCTCGGTGGTACTGCGCATCTGCTCACGGACCTTCCCGGCCATTGGCCGTCATGTCATCCGGCGGACCACCTTGTCGTGCCGGTGATCCCCAAGCTACCAGCGATCCGCGGCGCCGTCCCGGGATCGCGATCCACGATTTAAGCGGCAAAGCCCGCCGGTGAAGCCGGCGGGCTTTGCGGTGGGACCGGATATCTCGTTCATGGTCTTCCTCCTCGGAAGTCGGTCGCTGATCTGGCCGGATGAACCGGCGGCGTACCGACTTAGCGGAGGCGGAAAAGCATTTCCGGAGGGAGCTGGGATTCGTAGCGGTTCCTGGGCTGCGGGTTGTACAAGGTGTTCAACCATTGCGGGCCGTTGGGCTTGCTGCGCTTCTTCTGCACGTCATTCACCTCCCCGGTACACATCGGGGCGGGAGGGCTGGCGGGCAGCCGGCTCGTTCATCAGGGGCCTGGCGCGTAGGACGTCGGGGCCGGTGACGAAGAGTTCGGCGGAACGGAGGCCGGAGGGGCGGGTGGTGCTGGATTGCGCGGACATCGCTGTTCTTTCGTTCGAAACCTCGGGGTGGGGAGGCCTGGAACAGCGGCGCTGCTATCTAGCGGTTCGCCGTTCCGGGGGCGGGGATCAAGGCACGATCACGGAATCCGTCAACGTGCGCAGTGGTAGCCACTGCTTGCGTGTTCTGGATGATCATCACGATTCCCACCTCCTTCGGTGAACGGGCCGACAACGTCGGCGGTCAATAGGTCCACGGGTCGAGACATCTCATTGAGATCTCTCAATCACCGATATCAACGTAACTTAATATCGGCCTCCAGCGCCAGCCCGGGCCGATTCTTTTGTTGGATTCTTGTTCGAAACCGGCGCGTCGGACACGACACGCCGGTTTCGACGTCGTTCTTCTACAGTCCCCAGGCCTCGATGGCTGGTGTCTTCTTATCCCAGCCGAGGCGGCAGACTTCGGCTGTACCCAACAGGAAGTGGCGTCCCTGGCCGGCACCGAGGCCCAACCAGGTCGCTGCGAGGATGCGGGAGAAGTGCCCATGGGAGAAGAGCACTGCGTTTCCGCCGTCAGCCAGCTCGGTGCGCACCCGCTGCACGATCCGTTCGGCACGGACCCCCACCTGTTCGATGGTCTCCCCTGCGGGGACCCCGTCATCCCAGATCAGGTAGCTGGGGTTCCTTTCGCGCACCTCGGCCGAACGGACGCCTTCGTAATCGCCGTAGTCCCATTCATGCGCGTAGTCGACGGCTTGGGCGTCAGGGAATCCTGCGAGTTCAGCGGTGTGCGAAGCGCGCTGCGATGGGCTGGTCATGATGAGGTCGAAGGAGGTGCCTGCCTCCTGGATGGCGGCCAGCTTCTCCCCGGCGCTGCGTGCCTGTTCCTCGCCAAGGGGCGTGAGCGGCAGATCCGTCAGCCCGGTGTACCGGCCGCTGCGCGACCATTCGGTCTCACCGTGGCGGACCAGCCATAAGCGGGGCAATTCAGTCATCGTTCATCCTCTTTTCGTCAGTTTCCTGATCGGCTCCCTGCCCCGACCACCAGTCGACTAGCGCCTTCGACGCGGCGTCGGGCCCCAACGGGCCGTGGTCCAGTCTCAGATCCAACAGGAATTTATAGGCTCGCCCGACGTCCGGGCCGGGCCCGATACCCAGCAGTTCCATGATCCGGCCGCCGTCGAGGTCGGGCCGGATGGACTCCATCTGTTCCTGCTCGGCCAGGTCGTCGATCCGACGTTCCAGGTCGTCACAGGCGAAGGCCAGGTATTCGGCCTTGCGCCTGTTACGCGTGGTCACATCCGACCGGGTGAGTCGCAGCAGGCGTGGCAGCACGGCTCCGGCATCGGTGACGTAGCGGCGTACCGCCGAGTCCGTCCAGCCGGCGTCGCCGTATCCGTAGAAACGCATATGCAGCTCCACGAGGCGGGCGACGGTCTTGATGGTGTCGTTGTCGAAGCGCAGGACGCGCATCCGCTTCTTGGCCAGCTTGGCACCGACGGCATCGTGATGGCGGAAGCTGACCGCTCCGTTGGGTTCGAAGCGCCGCGTTGCCGGCTTGCCGATATCGTGCAGCAGCGCGGCGAAGCGCAGGACGAAGTCGGGGCCGGGTACTTCCCCCTCCGGGCCGGTTTCCAGCGAGGCCGCCTGGTCCAGGACCTGGAGGGAGTGTTGGTAGACGTCCTTATGCCGATGGTGCTCGTCGACCTCCAGACGCAGGGCGGAGACCTCGGGCAGCACGTGGTCGGCCAGTCCGGTGCGCACCAGCAGGTCGACCCCCTCCCGGGGGTGGCGGCCGGTCATCAGCTTGATGAACTCGTCGCGGACCCGTTCGGCGGAGATGATGTCGATCCGCGCGGCCATGTCGGTCATCGCCTCCTCGACCTCGGGGTCCACGGAGACGCCGAGCTGCGCTGCGAACCTGGCTGCGCGCATCATGCGCAGGGGGTCGTCGGAAAAGGACGACGCCGGGGTTCCGGGGGTGCGGATCAGCCCCTGCTCCAGGTCCTCGAATCCTCCGTAGGGGTCCACCAGTTCAAGCTGGGGCAGGCGCAGGGCCATCGAGTTCATGGTGAAGTCCCTGCGGAACAGGTCCTCATGCAGTGAGGTGCCGAAGGCCACCATCGGCTTGCGGGAGGCGGGGTCATAGGCGTCCGCCCGGTAGGTCGTGACCTCGATGGTGTGCTCCCCGCGACGCAGGGCGATCGTGCCGAAAGCCCGGCCGACCTCCCAGGTCGCGTCCGCCCAGCCAGCGACCGCGGCCAGGGTCTGGTCCGGTTCAGCGTCGGTGGTGAAATCCAGATCCGGCGACACGCGACCCAGGAACAGGTCCCTCACGGGGCCCCCCACGAGCGACAATGCGTGGCCGGCTGCCGTGAAACGGTCGGCCAGTTCGAAGACGACGGCGGGAAGTAGCGTCCTGAGGGCGGATGGTGCGGGTAGCTGCTGCATAGTCCGTTAAGCTTGTCAGATTTTTCCGCTGCCGCCTGACGCGCGTCATACGCGGGGCGGGCACATGTGCACAGCAAAGATGGATAGAGTGGTTTCCATGGCCCATCCAGTACCCCGCGCTCCGAAGCGCACACCGCTGAACGCCTCCATGGCGTCTGCGCAGCCGGGCCAACACTCCTTGCCCACCGTCGAGGAAATCTCCTCCGGCGGGGTCATCGTCGATACGGCGTTGCCGGGACTCCCGGTGGCGATCATTGCACGCTACAACCGGGGCGGCCGGCTTGAATGGTGCCTGCCCAAGGGCCACCCCGAAGGCGAGGAAACCAATGAAGAGGCAGCCGTCCGGGAGGTGGACGAGGAAACCGGCATCGCCGGGCGGATCATCGCCCCGCTGGGCAGCATCGACTACTGGTTCACCGTAACGAACTACCGCGTGCACAAAACCGTGCACCATTTCCTGCTCGAGGCCACCGGCGGAGAGCTGACCATTGACAACGATCCGGATCACGAGGCCGTGGACGTCGCGTGGATCCCGATCGCCGAACTCGGCAGGAAACTCTCCTTCCCCAACGAGCGCCGCATCGCGGAATTGGCCCGTGACGTCCTCCCGCAGCATGGCAACTGACAACACCACGGACCAGAAAGCTGGTTCGAACGCCAAGGCTTATCACCTCATGGCCTCGGGGACCATTGTGTCCCGGGGCCTGGGCTTTGCCCGGACGGCGCTGTTGGCCTTCGCCATCGGCTCGAACGCCATGGTGGCGGACATCTTTGAAAAAGCCAACGTCATCCCCAACATCATCTTCATGCTCCTGGCCGGCGGCATCTTCAACGTCGTCCTGGTCCCACAGCTGATCAAGGCCTCGCGGGCCGCGGATAAGGGCTCCGACTACACCAGCAGGCTCATCACCCTGACCGTGGTGGTCATGGCTGTCTTCACGGTGCTGTTGACCCTCGGCGCCGGTCCCATCATCACCATCCTGACCAAGGACTGGTCGGCGCCGATGCTCACCCTGGGCACCGCGTTCGCCTACTGGTGCCTGCCACAGATCTTCTTCTACGGCGTCTATGCCGTCGTCGGACAAGCCCTGAACGCGCACGGGCGCTTCGGCGCGTATATGTGGGCCCCGGTTGCCAACAACGTCGTGCAGATCATCGTCATCATCGGGTTCATGATGTC
>JBBSRM010000017.1:0-21765 GCA_038243055.1 Actinomycetales bacterium | reverse complement strand
GCCAGATCGCGGAAACCCCTCGAGTGGTTCCGACGCGCGGTCTCCAGCAGTCCGGGCAGGATGCTGGTGCGCAGGAACCCGAACTCGGCGGAGAGCGGGTTGGCCAGCTTCACCGCCGGCACCTCGGTACCTGCTCTCGCCGTGCCGAACGTCTGGTTCTGCGCCGCGGAAACGAACGGGTAGCTCAGCACCTCGATCAGTCCGCCGGCGGCCAGCCCCTGGAGCACCCGGCGGCGCTGCTGCTGGGTCCGGGTCAGACCACGTCCTGGAGGGGCGACCGGCAGCGTCGAGGGGATCTTCTCATAGCCGATCAGCCGGGCAATCTCCTCCACGAGGTCCTCGCGGATGCGCAGGTCGGGCCGCCAGGACGGTACGGTGACCCGCAGTCCGTCTTCGGTCTCCTCGAGGGCGGCACCCAGATCAGTCAGCGTGGCGGTGACCTGTTCGGGGGTGTAGTCGATGCCGATCAGGCGTGAGGCGAAGCCTTCCGGCAGGTCGATGACGCTGGGTTCGGGCCGGACACCTTCATCGGTCGCGGTGTCCTCGGCAGTGCCGCCGGCCAGTTCGACCAGGAGTTCGACGGCACGCTGGGCGGCTTCGTCGGCCACTTCCCAGTCGACGCCGCGCTCGAAGCGTTTGGAGGCCTCGGAGGGCAGCTTATGCCGGCGCCGGGAGCCGGCGATGGCCACGGGGCTGAAGTGGGCTGCTTCGATGAGCACGTTCGACGTGGACGTCGAGACCTCGGTTTCGGCGCCGCCCATGACTCCTGCGATGCCGATGACGCCGCGGTCGTCGGCGATCACCACATCCTGGGCGTCCAGCCTCCGCTGCTTTCCATCGAGCGTTTTCACGGTCTCCCCCGCCACGGCACGGCGCACCACGATGTCCCCGCGCAGGACGTCGGCATCGTAGAAGTGCAGCGGCTGGCCGAGTTCGAGCATCACGTAGTTGGACACGTCCACGATCAGCGAGATCGTCCGCATTCCGGCCAGGTTCAGGCGCGAAGCCATCCACGGCGGGGTCGGTCGGGAGGCGTCCACCCCGGTGACGGTCCGGGCCACGAAACGGTCGCAACCGGGCGCGGCATGGAATCCCGCGTCGTCGGCGATCCGTACCGGGTAGCCCGGGCCCGAGGCCTTCGGAACGGTGATGCCGGCTGCCGGATCGGTGAAGGGTGTGTTCGTGGCGTGCGCGTATTCGCGGGCGACGCCGCGGATCGAGAAGCAGTAGCTACGGTCCGGGGTGACGTTGATTTCCGCCGCCTGGTCGTACAGGCCCAACAGCTCCATGGCGTCGGAGCCGATCCCGGGGTCCAGGCCGAGGCGTGAGAGCACGATGATCCCGTCGTGGTCATCACCGATGCCCAGTTCGCGGGAGGAGGCGATCATCCCTGCCGAGAGGTGGCCGTAGGTCTTGCGGGCGCTAATGGCGAAGTCCCCGGGCAGCACGGCCCCGGGAAGGGTGACCACGACCTTGTCGCCCTCGACGAAGTTGTGCGCACCGCAGACGATGCCCTGCACACCCGAGGGGTCGATCCCCTCGTGGGTGAGGTCCTGGGTCCGGCCCTCGGGCACGACGCGGACCTGGCACCAGTTGATGGTCTTGCCGTTGGTCTGGGGTTCCTTGACCAGCGAGATGACCTGGCCCACGACGATGGGACCTGAGATGGAGTCGGTGGGACGGTGGACGTCCTCTTCCTCCAAACCGACCCGCACCAGGTCGGCCATGACGTCTTCGGCCGTGGCTTCGGCCGGTACCTGCGCGTATTCGCGCAACCAAGAAAGGGGAATGCGCATGATTAGATCTCCATCCCGAAGTGTTCGCTGAAGCGGATGTCGCCCTCGATCATGTCGTGCATGCCAGGGACGTCGTTGCGGAACATGAGCGTGCGCTCGATGCCCATGCCGAAGGCAAAGCCCGAATACTCCTCGGGGTCGATGCCGGCGGCGCGCAACACATTGGGGTGCACCATCCCGCAACCGCCCCATTCGATCCAGGCCGGACCGCCCTTGGCGCCGGGGTGGAAGATGTCCAGCTCGGCGGAGGGCTCGGTGAAGGGGAAGAAGTTCGGGCGCAGGCGGATCAGCGCTTCGGCGCCGAACATCTGCCGGGCGAAGTGTTCCAGGGTGCCGCGCAGGTCGGCCATGGTCAGACCCTTGTCCACGGCCAGGCCCTCGAACTGGTGGAAGACCGGGGTGTGGGTGGCATCGAGCTCGTCGGTGCGGAACGTCTTGCCCGGGCACAGCACATACACGGGCAGGTCGCGCTCGAGCATCGAACGGATCTGGACCGGGGAGGTATGCGTACGCATCACCAGATGGGATTCCGGAGGTTCGATGAAGAAGGTGTCCTGCATATCGCGGGCCGGGTGGTCCGGGGCGAAGTTCAGGGCGTCGAAGTTGAACCATTCGGACTCGACCTCGGGGCCTTCGGCGATTTCCCAGCCCATGCCCACGAAGATGTCGCTGACGCGTTCCTGCAGCGTGGACAACGGGTGCCTGGCCCCGGCACGACGACGGTGCGCCGCAGCCGTGACGTCGACGGCCTCCTCGACGAGGATGCGGGCCGCATGTTCCTCCTCGAGGACCATGGTGCGCGCAGCCAGGGCCTTGTTGACGCGGCCACGGGCCGCACCCATCAATTTGCCGGCGGTCGCCTTCTCGGTCTTGTCCAATTGGCCGATTTCCCGATTGGCCAGGGCCAGGGGGGACTTCTCGCCGCCATGGGCCAGTCGCGCCTGTTTGAGCATTTCGAGGTCGGTGGCCGCCTCGATGGCCGCCAATGCGGCGTCGACGGCAGCCTGGACTGCCGGCTCGTCGGTGGGATGCGGGACCGCCGGAACGGCTCCTCGGGGTCCACCGTTCGGTGGCGTGGCTTCAGACATGGGAGATGTACGGCCCTTTTCACGGTTGTGGTGGTCCTGTTTCTGGATCCCAGTCTAGTAGTTCGCCCCCGCGCGCCCGAACCCGAGCGCAGACATTGCGCCCACCGTTGCGTCGATCCATATATCCCACCTTGTGATCACGTCCACCCCCCGGCCATAATGACGACCATGCATGTAGCCCGGCGCTTGACGCTGACGACCGTCCTGTCCACGCTCGCCCTGGGAAGCCTCTCCGCGTGCTCATCCCCGGTGCCCGATCCGGAGCCGGCCGCCCAGTCGGTGGCGGAGGCCCTGCAGACCTTCGATTTCTCCTCGGTACCGCTGAAGAACGCCGATCCTGCCACCGTCTCAGAGGACCTGGCCCAGGCCTTCGAATCCCTGGGGGATCTGAAGCACAGCACTACGGTGGAATCGGTGCAGACCTCCGAGGACGAGGACTCCCCCACGGCGACCGCCAGCTTCAAGACGGTCTGGGACGTGGATGACACCGAGGACGACTGGGAATACACCACTACCACGAAACTGGTATACGACCAGGAGGCGGAAGCCTGGCAGGTCGACTACGACCAGGCAGAACTCACCGGGCTGGAACCGGGCAACCAGGTGGCGGTCCGGACCGAGGCATCCCAGCGCGGGCAGATCCGCAGCACCGATAAACAAGCACTGGTCAAGGACCGTCCGGTGGTCCGTCTGGGCATCGACAAGACCCGGCTGGAGGACGGTGAAGCGGGCGACTCGGCGAAGAAACTCGCCAAGCTCGCCGACATCGACGCCTCCGCCTACGTGGCCCGGGTCAAGGGTGCCGGGGACCAGGCGTTCGTCGAAGCCATCACGCTACGCGATAACAAGAAGCGCAAGGTCACCGACGCCCGGATCGAGGCCATCCCCGGTGGCCGGGCCATCACCGGCAGCGAGCCATTGGCCCTCACCCGCTCCTTCGCCCGCCCGATCCTGGGCACTGTCGGGCAGGCCACCGCCGAAATCGTCAAGGAGTCCGAGGGCAAGACCAAGGCCGATGACATCGTCGGGCTCTCGGGTCTACAGGCTCAATACAACGACCGGCTCGCCGGCGCAGCAGGCCTCACCGTGGCCAGCTACGATTCCTCCGGCCAGCAGGTGGACGAGCTCTTCGACCGGGCCCCGAAGGACGGGAAGAACCTCGCCGTGACGCTGGATTCGGCACAGCAGAAACTGGCCGAGAAACTGCTCACCCAGGTGGACCCCACCTCTGCGCTCGTCGCCATCCGCCCCTCCGATGGCTCCATTCTGGCCGCTGCCTCCGGTCCGGCGGACCAGGGCCTGAACACGGCGATGCTCGGCAAGTACGCCCCCGGCTCCACGTTCAAGGTGATCACGGCGCTGGCCATGCTCCGCGATGGGAAGACCCCGTCCAGCAAGGTCAAATGTCCTGAAACCACCACCATCGAGGGTAAGGAATTCAAGAACTTCGACGGATACCCCGCCGCCAAACTCGGCACGATCCCGCTCTCCGAGGCCATCGCCCAATCCTGCAATACCGTCTTCGTCGAAGGTGCTGCGGGGCTGAAAGCCAAGGACCTGACCACCGCCGGGGCCTCGCTGGGGCTGAGCCCCTCCCCCTCGACCGGCACATCCTCGTTCCTGGGTTCCATCCCGGATGATTCGACGGGGACCACCCTGGCTGCCAATGGCATCGGCCAGGGTGTCGTGGAGACCTCCCCGCTGGGCATGGCCACCGTCGCCGCATCCGTGGCTGCCGGCGAGACGGTGTCCCCGCATCTGATGGAGTCCCCGAAACCGGATGCCGCCAAGGCCCCGGCCACGCAGCTGGAGTCGAAGGAAGCCTCCGAGCTGAAGAAGATGATGGCCGGCACCGTCACCCACGGCACCCTGGTGGATCTGCAGAAGGTCCCCGGACCGAAGGTCTACGGCAAGTCCGGCACCGCCGAGTACGACGCCGATGAGAATGCCCACGCCTGGGTCATCGCCGTCCAGGGGGATCTGGCCGTGGCGGCGTTCGTGTCCGAGGGCGCCGGTGGGGCCCAGACCGCCGGACCCCTAGTCGCTGATTTCCTCACCGGGGTGCAAAAGACCGGTGGAACCAACTGACCCGGCGCGCTGGCGCAGCGCGGCGAACTGGCTGAACCTGACGACCCCCTGCGGGCTACTGGTGGCCCGTGTCGCGGGGTGCCGGGTGGTTGCCGGCCCCCGTGGCCTGCACTTCGCCTTCGGTTACCGGCCCCGTCTGCCGGTCGCCGCTGCCTTCACCCTGGGCAGCGTCATCCTCTTCCGGGAGGGCCTTGACGAGCCGGAGCGTTTTCCTGAACTCATCGCCCATGAGGAACACCACGCCAGGCAGTACGCCTTGTGTCTGGGCCTGCCGTTCCTGCCCTTCTATGCGGTCGCCGCCGGGTACTCGTGGCTACGGACGGGCGATCCCGCCTCACGTAATGTCTTCGAACGTCACGCCGGTCTGGCGGCGGGAGGCTATACGGAGCGGCGGACCCGTCCGGTCGGCGAGCTCCTGAGTCCTCTCAGGCGACGGTCCCGGCCCCGAGGCTGATATCCGCCGAGCCGTCCAGCGTCTCGCGCACCACCAGGACCAGCGCCCGGGCCAGGACCTCGGGATCCATCCCGGCGACGCCCGTGGGCGGTACGTGGACAAACCCACCACGGGTGCCGTTGCCGGAGCCGCCGAGTTCGTGCATCAGCGTGTAGAAGACCTGGTTGCAGGCGAAGGTGCCGGCACTTTGGGAAACCTGCGCGGGGACCCCTGCACTCTGCAGCGCATCCAGGGTCCGTTTGATGGACAGGGTCGTGAAGTAGGCTGCCGGGCCGCCGGGGATGACCGGCACATCGACGGGTTGTTCCCCCGCGTTGTCGGGAATGCGGGCGTCGATCACGTTCAGGGCAGCCCGTTCGAGCATGATGGCCCCGGCGCCGGCATTCAATCCCGTGCAGATCACCAGCTCCGGGCAGTGCCTCTCCAGCGCCCGTCGCAGTGCCCCCGGCGCTTCGGAGAAAACACAGGGAAGTTCGACGGCGGTGGCCGGTTGACCGGTTCCGTCGAGCAGTTCCGCGGCACGGCGTGCCGCCTCGATCGAAGGGTTGGTGGGATCGCCGCCAAAGGGTTCGAAGCCGGTCAGCAGGATCATGGACGTTTGGGGACCTGTCCGGACGTCGGCTCGACCACCGCACCATGACGGGCCACGATCGCCTCGACGATCGGCAGATCGGCAGGAATCCAGGGCACGTCGTCCACCAGTTCCCCACCGAGTTCCAACCAGCGCAGTTCGTCGTGGTCTTCAAGGGGCTCGGGGGCCCCCTCGGTAATCCGGGCGAGCCAGACACGCATGGCCGCAGGTCCCGAGAGTTTCCAGCCCTGGTGGATCGGTCCTTCGATTTCCGCGCCGAGTTCGGCCTCGATGCCGAGCTCCTCCGTCAGCTCACGTAGCAGTCCGGCCTCGCAGCTCTCCCCGGGTTCCACCTTGCCCCCAGGAAATTCCCACAGTCCGGCCAGCGCCGGCGGGCTGGTCCGGCGGGCGGCCAACAGCCGGGTCGGGGCCTGGAGCGAATCGACCAGTGCCGCACCAACGATCTGTTTCAAGGCACTCATTCCACGGCTCCTTCGTCGTTCCCGAGGGCCGGCGTGGCCTCGGCGGTTCGTTCGATATCGGGTTCGAGGTAGATAACCGTTGCGGTGGGCACCGCGGCACGGATCCGCGCTTCGGTCTCGTCGATGGCAGTGGCAATGTGTTCGCCCGTGCTGCCCTTCCGGATGCCGAACTTGGCGGCGACGAGGATCTCCTCCGGGCCCAGGTGAAGGGTCTTCAGGTGGATGATCGGGGTCCCGTCGGCGCAGATCGCTGCTTCGATCTTGGCGACGTTCTCACGGGTTGCCGACTCCCCCAGCAGCAGGGATTTCGTTTCGACGGCGAGGATGATCGCGATGCAGACCAGCAGCAACCCGATCATGGCCGTGCCGGCGGCGTCGAAGAGCCCGTTGCCGGTCAGCAGGGTCAACCCGACACCGACCAGGGCGAAGAACAGGCCCACCAGCGCGCCCAGGTCCTCCAGCAGGATCACCGGTAGTTCGGGGGCCTTGGCCCGGCGGACGAACTTCACCCACCCCGTGGTTCCACGGACCTGGTTGGATTCATGGATCGCCGTGCGGAAGGACAGGCCCTCGGCGATGATCGCGCCCGCGAGCACGGCGAGCGGGACCCACCACCAGGGCCCTTCGATGCCATGGGGGTCCTTGAACTTCTGGAAGGCCTCATACAGGGCAAACAGCCCTCCGACACTGAAAAGGATGATGGAGACGATGAACGCATAGATATAGCGTTCACGGCCGAAACCAAAGGGGTGCTCGGGGCTGGCTTGGCGCTTGGATTTCTTCCCGCCGATCAGCAGCAGGACCTGATTGCCGGAGTCCGCGACCGAGTGGATCGCCTCGGCCAGCATCGAGGACGATTGGGTGAGGAGCCAGGCGACGAATTTGAAGACGGCGATCGCCAGGTTCGCTGCCAGCGCCGCGACGACGGCCTTGTTTCCACCGGATGCTGCCATGGTCTCCGCCTCTGTCGGGGCGCGGTGCGCCTCGTTGAACATTCTTGCGCCACGCTACTACGTGGCGGGCCTTGATCGGCAGCGGTCCTGCCGTGGCGGGAGCTTCCTATCGGGTCCGGCGGTGGGCGCGTGCCGAGGCGTAAAGGCAGACGGTTGCCGCCGTGCCGACGTTCAATGATTCGGCGACCCCGTAGAGCGGGACGGCGACCCGGTGGCCCGCGGTCCGCAGTTCCGCTTCGTCCAGCCCCTGGGCCTCGTTGCCGAAGAGCCACGCCGTCGCGGCTTCGAGCTGCGGATTCGTACCACTCCCGGTGCCGTCGGCCGGCACCAGACGCCGCATCGTGCACTCATCCTGCAGGACGTCGAGGTCGGTGGTCCCGTAGCCGTCGGCTGCCAATATCTGGACCCCTGCCCCTTGCGCCGCAGCGGCCAGGGAGGCAAACGAAACACCGGTGACGATCGGCACCTGGAAGACGGAGCCGACGGTGGAACGCACGGCCTTGGGATTGTAGATGTCGACGCTGCCCTCCGTCAGGACGACGGCGTCCGCCCCCGCTGCCACGGCCGCGCGGAGAATGGTGCCGGCGTTGCCGGGGTCCTGGACCCGGCACATCACGGCCACGAGCTGCACTCCGGCGTCGAATACCTCCTCGAGGCTGGTCGGGACGATGCGGCATACGGCGACGATTCCCTGCGGTGACACGGTGTCGGCCATCGCGGCCAGCACCTCGGTGCTCACGGTGCGCAGCCTGACCCGGTCCCGTGGCAGGGCCAGATCCGGGTGTCGTTCGAGGGCTTCGGCGGTGGCGAAGACCTCCTGGACGATTCCCCGTCCATCGTCGGCCAATGCCGTGTCGTGGCGTTGCAGTGCCTCACGGACGGCTTGGGGGCCCTCGGCAAGGAAGGCCGCCCGCTTGGTCCGGCCGGAGCGGGTGGCCAACCGGGCGACGTCGCGGACACGTTCGGCCCGTGGGTTGGTCATCTGGGCCTCGGTGTGGTGCGCAGCGTTCATGGGAAGAACCTTATCGGGGTCGGGCGCCGCAGCGCGCGGGTGGTCCGGCTACCACTAGTGGTTAAACGGCCGAGGGGACGGAATCCGCTTGGAATTCCATCCCCTCACACCGGGCGGGCCGTGGCCCGCGGCGCAGTGTTCTACTTGGAGAACTGCTGGCGGGACTCGCCACCTGCCGGCTCGAAACCGGCGGCCTTGGCGGCCTCGACGGAGTTGAACCAGAACTCCGGCTGCGTCTGGTCGTACCAGGTCGAATCCGGCACGTGGTACTTCATCGACTGGTTGCCCTTGATGACGTAGCCCTTGGGAGCGTCCTCGCCCTCAACGGCCTTGACCATGCCTTCGCCCTCAGTGGCCTTCGGGGCGGCAGCAGCCTTGGAAGCGGCGGCCTTGGGAGCAGCAGCCTTCTTGGCGGCCGGAGCGGCCGGCAACTTGGTGGCGGGCTTCTCGGCGGCCGGGGCGTTGACGTCGGCCGGGAGGGCCTCCTTGGCGACCTTGACCAGTGCACCGAACGCGTTGGCGTCGGAAATGGCCAGCTCGGCGAGCATACGGCGATCAACCTCGACCTCAGCGGCCTTCAGGCCCTGGATCAGACGGTTGTACGTCAGGCCGTTCGCGCGGGAGGCAGCGTTGATGCGCTGGATCCACAGGCGACGGAAGTCACCCTTGCGCTTGCGACGGTGGGCGTAGCTGTAGACGAACGAGTGGAGCAGCTGCTCCTTGGCCTTGCGGTACAGGCGCGAACGCTGACCGCGGTAGCCCTTGGCCCGCTCGAGAACAACCCGACGCTTCTTGTGGGCGTTGACTGCCCGCTTCACACGTGCCACGTGTGTACTCCTTAATATCTTGCCCTCGGGTTATCTGCCTGTTGGCGACCTGTCCGGGGGAACTCCATGGATGGTTGGGAACTAACAGTTCCCGGTGCGCGTGCTTAGATGCCCAGCATCCGCTTGATGGTCTTGGTGTCCGCCTTGGCAACGATCCGTTCGCCCTTGAGCTGGCGCTTCAGGCCGGAAGACTTGTGCTCCAGGTAGTGACGACGATTGGCCTGCTGGCGCATGATCTTGCCGCTACCGGTGAGCTTGAAGCGCTTCTTGGCGCCACTGTGTGTCTTGAACTTCGGCATATCCGCCGTTCTCCTTACGTGCTCCCGTTGCCCTATCGGACCGGGGATCTTTGAGGCTTCCGGTGTTGGAAACCCGTGGGTCAGGTGCAGCCCCTGAGGGGCTCGCCACACCGGGCTATTTGCCCGGGCGCGGCTTCGGAGCCGCGGTGGGCTTCGGTGCCGGCTTCGGAGCCGCTGTGGGCTTCGGTGCCGGTTTCGGTGCAGGCTTCGGAGCTGGCTTGGCAGCCGGCTTCGGAGCAGCTGCGGGCTTCGCGGCGGCGGCCGGTTTGGCTGCTGCTGCTGGCTTCGCTGCTGCTGCTGGCTTGCTAGCCGCAGCAGGCTTGGTAGCTGCTGCGGGCTTCTCAGCCGGCTCGGCCTCGGGAGCCTTCGGGGCTTCAGCGGCTGGCTCCTCGCTGGCCTTGGGAGCCGCAGCTGCCTTGGCTTCTGCTTCCTTGGCTGCCGCCGCGTCGACCTTGGCCTGCTCGGCGTTATCCGCCTCGACCTGGGCCAGGCGTGCCTGGAACTCGTCCGGAAGGTTGTCCCCCATGGACTGGGTCATGGCTGGCTGGTCGTCCGACGTGTCGACGCGACCCTCCTTGGTTGCCGTGGCCTTGGCCTTGTCGGTTTCACGCTGTGCCTGACGGCGGGCTTCGGCCTTGGCCTCTGCCTTGTTCTTCAGCGGTCCGACGACCATGACCATGTTGCGGCCGTCCTGGCGCGGGCTCGACTCGACGGTGCCGACTTCAGCGACGTCTTCGGCGAACTTATTGAGCAGGCGGATGCCCAGCTCGGGGCGCTGCTGCTCACGGCCACGGAACTGGATCATGGCCTTGACCTTGTCGCCGGCGCCGAGGAAGCGCAGGGCATGCCCGGTCTTCGTCTCGTAGTCGTGCTTGTCGATCTTGAGGCGGAAGCGGACTTCCTTGAGCACCGTGTTGGTCTGGTTCTTGCGTGCCTCGCGCGCCTTCACCGCGGCTTCGTACTTGAATTTACCGAAGTCCATCAGTTTGCACACGGGAGGCTTGGCCGTCGGCGCCACCTCGACCAGATCAAGGTCGGACTCTGCGGCCAGACGCAATGCGTCCTCAATGCGGACGATGCCCACCTGTTCGCCGTTGGGTCCAACCAGCCGCACCTCTGGGACGCGGATTCGATCGTTAATGCGTGGATCGCTGATGTGTCGCTCCTGCTGTTCGTAGTTCGAAGCCGCCAGCAACAAGAGAAGGCCTCCAGCTGCTGGGCAGATGGAGGCCTGAAAATTCGGTTCGGCTGCTTGCGCATGCCACGGAACCAGTAGTTCCGTACCGAAGTGACCCGGCAACCTGAAGCGGTTACTGCGGGTGGGAGTTAGGCCTCCACTTGCATACTGGTTTCGTTGTCCCCTGCAGATCCTTCGCCGGATGGGGCGGAATCCGCTGAGTCAGCAAAATCAGTCGGTCTGTGA
Organism: Actinomycetales bacterium; assembly: GCA_038243055.1. Taxonomy (GTDB): domain Bacteria; phylum Actinomycetota; class Actinomycetes; order Actinomycetales; family Micrococcaceae; genus Arthrobacter_H. Next base: position 10,772 of record JBBSRM010000017.1, on the reverse strand, counting down.
AAAGCTTAGCAGCATGAGTACCCCTGAAACCAATCCGGACGCCACCTTCGGCGAGACCAACGAGGTTCGCGACATCGCTGAAGTGGCGGCCGTGGAAGTCATTACGACGGCGGCCGTGCACCTGATGAGCGCGGCAGCCGTGAAGTGCGGACTCGCCGAAGGCGAAGACGCAGAAGACCTGCAGGACCTGGATGAAGCCCGCAAGCTCATCACCGCCCTGGCCGGTCTGATCACGGCAGCAGCTCCCGAAGTCGGCTCCCAGCATGCCGGCCCGCTACGCGACGGTCTGCGCTCATTACAGCTGGCCTTCCGCGAGGCCTCGAGCTACCCGGATGCGCCGGGGCAGGGTCCCGGCGAGAAACTCACCGGCCCCGTGAACTAAAGTCCCGACCGTCTTCCCCCGGGAGGTCGCCACCACGGTGGCGGCCTCCTTTTTCATCCCTGCCCCGTGACGTTTCGGCAGCCACTGCCGTTCACCCGTGGGTCGGTGGCCCCTGCAGTCCGAGTTCCAACGAATCCACCCGCGCACCGAATTCCGGGCCGGCTCCCAGGACCTGTTGAAACCGCTCGACGGTGGCAGTCACCTCTTCGCGCGACATCCCGGCACGCAACGAGATGTCCACGCGCAGTTCGGGACCCGGGCCTCCCCCGGCCATGACCGTCCCGTCGGCGGTGCGGGAGGCCACACCCCGCCCCGGCGCCGCGGTGATCCCGAGGATGGCGGGGTCGGCGTCGGCGGCGGCCTGCAAAAGCGGCAACAGGGCCTCGTCGGCGTAGCTGGGGGTCCACTCCTGCAGTTGGGCCAGTGCCCACATGGCTGGCCGGCGCAGGACGAAAGTGGTCTCTGCCGCCGGGTCGATGACGAGTAGCTGGGCTTTTTCGGCAACCGCCGACAAGGCTGCCCGCGGAGCGTACACGGCAACGGGGCGTGCTTGCCCGTGCCAGGCTTGCAGCAGGTCGACGCTGCTGAACACCGGTAGGGCGGGCCGGCCGTCGGGGGCGGTGATGGTCACCAGCGCCATATCGGCTTCCTTGTCCTCGGTGAATCCGTGCTCCCCGATGCCTCCTTCGGCCAGGGTCGCCACGACGGGGACGAAAAGCCTGGCGTGGGCCAGCGCACCGTGGACCGTCTGTTCCGTGCCGGAGCCGGCCTTCAGCGAGGCGATGGCTTCGAGGTACCCCGGGTCCGGTGCGCCGTCGTCGTCGTCGAAGTTGTGCAGCGGATTGCCCTCGCCTGACAGATCCCGTCCGGCCCAGGATTGGCCGGCGGAGTCGGTCGCCTCTCCGGCACGGAGCAGGGCGGCTTCGATGTGTCCGGGCAGGTGCCGTCCTATCCGTTGGTTCGTCGGCCCGCCCCCGGTCGGGGTTTCGGCGGCCGGTTCAGGAGCGCCGCGGGTCACCGCTACCGCCGGCCGGCGACGTCGAGGGCCTGGGGCAGGGTGAACTGCCCCGAATACAGTGCCTTGCCCACGATCGCGCCTTCAACCCCGTCGGGCACCAAGGCACGCAGTTCGCGCAGGTCCTCCAGGCTGGAGATCCCGCCCGAGGCGATCACGGGTCGGCTGGTTCGGGTGCACATTTCGCGCAGGAGGCTGACGTTCGGACCGCGCAGGGTTCCGTCCTTGGTCACATCGGTGACGACGTAGCGTGCGCATCCGGCGTCTTCGAGCCGGGCCAACGCGTCCCAGAGATCTCCTCCGTCGCTGGTCCATCCACGGCCGGCCAACGTGGTTCCTCGCACGTCGAGTCCGACGGCGATCTTGTCTCCGTGTCGGGCGATGGCGCGGGCCGTCCATTCGGGGGCCTCCAGGGCCGCGGTGCCCAGGTTGACCCGGGCTGCACCGAATTCCAGCGCACGCTCCAGCGATGCATCGTCGCGGATTCCGCCCGAAAGTTCGATCTTGATGCCCAGTTCGCGGGCAATCCGGGCGACGGCTTCGGTGTTGTTCCCCCGCCCGAACGCAGCATCCAAGTCCACCAGATGCACCCACTCGGCACCGTCCTGCTGCCAGGCCAGGGCGGCTTCAAGCGGGTCTCCATAACCGGTCTCACTGCCTGCTTCGCCCTGGACGAGGCGAACGGCTTGCCCGTCGGCAATGTCCACCGCGGGCAGGAGTTCGAGGATGCTGTTGCTGGTCACGGTGATCTTCTCCGGTCTTCGTCGAATAGGTCGGGAGTTGGGTGCTGCCCGGCATCATGCCAGGAGGGGAAGGCTACTTCAGGGTCAGGATGTAGGCGGCCAGCAGGGCCATCGCGGCCAACACCCAGGTCGCGATGATCCAGGAGATATGGGCCTTCTGCTGGCGCAGGGACAGCGCACCACCGGCGAGGATGCCCCCGACCGCCATGAGGATGAGACTCCACATCAGGTCAGTGTTTCCAGCCAGTTGGACAGCAGTTTCGCCCCTGCTTCGCCGGATTTCTCCGGATGGAACTGCACGGCTGAGAGCGGCCCGTTCTCCACGGCGGCGATGAAGGGGCCACCGTGATCCGACCAGGTCACTGCCGGTGGGCTCATGCGCGGCTGGGCTACCGGAAAATCCCAGTGCTGCACTGCGTAGGAGTGCACGAAATAGAAGCGCTCGTCCTCGATACCGGCAAAGAGCCGTGACCCCGTCGGCGCCGTGACGGTGTTCCATCCCATATGCGGGATCACCGGTGCCTTGAGTCGTTCGACGGTTCCGGGCCATTCGCCGAAGCCAGCGGTCCGGATACCGTGTTCGACGCCCTCGTCGAAGAAGACCTGGTGGCCGACGCATATGCCCAGGACGGGACGCCCTCCGGCGATCCGGCGGCCGATCAACGGACCCGCCCCGACGTCGTTGAGTGCCTTCATCACGCTGGCGAAAGCGCCGACCCCCGGGACGACGAGGCCATCTGCCTCACGGATGTCAGCCGGTTTGTTGCTCAGCGTGACTTCGGCTCCGACGTGTTCAAGCGCGCGGACCGCGGAACGGATGTTGCCTGATCCGTAGTCCAGCACGGTGATCCGGGGCCCGGCCATCTACAAGGCACCCTTCGTGGAGGGGATCATCCCGGCGTTGCGGGGGTCTGGTTCGACGGCTTGGCGCAAGGCGCGGGCGAAGGCCTTGAACTGCGCTTCGACGATGTGGTGCGGATCCCGTCCGCCCAGGACGCGCATGTGGAGGCAGATCTGCGCGTGCAGGGTGATCGACTCGAAGACGTGGCGGGTGAGCGAGCCGGTGAAGTGCCCGCCGATCAGGTGGTACTCCTGTCCTGCCGGTTCACCTCCGTGGACCAGGTACGGACGTCCTGAGATATCCACGACCGCGTGGGCCAGGGCCTCGTCGAGCGGGACCGACGCCTCGCCGAAGCGGCGGATGCCCGCCTTGTCCCCCAGGGCGGTGCGCAGGACCTCGCCGAAGGTGATGGCCACGTCCTCCACCGTGTGGTGGGCGTCGATGTGGGTGTCGCCGGTCGCCTGGACGGTCAAGTCGATCAGCGAGTGCTTGGCCAGCGCTGTCAGCATGTGGTCGTAGAACGGGACACTGGTATCGATGTTCGCCGTACCGGTGCCGTCCAGGTCGAGTTCAACGGCCACGGTGGACTCGCTGGTGGCACGCTCCATGCGGGCTCGGCGACCGCCGAGCAATTCTGCAGACATGGGAAATCCTTCGGTGTGGGTGGGGCGGGCGGCGACGATGGCGGCTCGCAGGTTAAGTCTAGCTGTCGTGCCCGGGGTCGGTATCCGGGGCGGAGGACAAGAGGGTCTCCAGGGCTTGGAGGAACGCGGTCGTCTCGGCTTCGGTGCCCGCGGTGACCCGTAGATGGCCGGCGATGCCCACATCGCGGATGAGTACGCCGGCGTCGAGCAGGCCCTGCCATATGGCACTGGAATGTTCGAGGCCGCCGAAGAAGACGAAGTTGGAGTCACTGACTGCCGGTTTCAAACCCAACCGGGTGAGTTCGCTGACGATCCTGTCGCGTTGGCCCTTGATGTCCTCGACCGTGGCCAGCAGCGCATCGACCTGCTTCAAGGCAGCGTTGGCGGTGGCCTGGGTGACGGCCGAGAGATGGTACGGAAGGCGGACCAGACGAAGGGCATCGGCTATTTCCGGGGCCGCGGCCAAGTATCCGAGCCGGGCTCCAGCCAGCGCGAAGGCCTTGCTCATGGTCCTGGTGACGATCAGGCGTTCGCGGCCAGGCAGCAGGGTCAGCGCGGATCCGGTCCCGCTGAGCGCGAATTCGGCGTAAGCCTCATCAACGATGACGATCGCTTGACTGGCACGCCCTGCCTCGTAGACGGCTTCAACGACGTCCAGCCCCAGGGCGGTGCCTGTCGGATTATTCGGTGAACAAAGGATCACGATGTTCGGTGCGGCCGCCGCGACCTGGCCCGCTGCGGACTGGGCGCTGAGTCCGAAATCCTCGCTCCGCTCCCCGGCGAGGTAGGAGGTGTCGGTGCCGCTGGCCAGCAGCGGGTACATCGAATACGTAGGAGGGAAGCTCATCACGGTTCGTCCCGGTCCTCCGAAGGCCTGGAGGATCTGCTGCAGGACTTCGTTGGAGCCGTTGGCGGCCCAGATGCTTTCGGCGCCCAGCCCGTGTCCCAAGTAGCCGGCGAGGCGTTCGCGAAGTTCGGTGAACTCACGGTCCGGGTACCGGTTCAGGTCGGTAGCGGCCGCGCTGACGTCTTCGGTGATGGCCCGGCTCACGGCTTCGGGCAACGGATGGGTGTTCTCGTTGACGTTCAACAGGATGGGCACGTCCAGTTGCGGTGCGCCGTAGGGTTCGATGCCACGCAGGTTCTCCCGCAGGGGCAATTTGGCCAGTCGTTCCAGCTGATCACTCACGACCCCATTCTATTGCCCGTCCCCCCGGAGGCGGGAATCGGATCGGGCTTCAGGGTCATAAAGCGGGCTTAGCTGCGGGCAGGAACGAAGATCTGCTGGCCCGGGACGAGGACCGATCCGTTCAGATCGTTCATTTCGGTGATTTCCGCCACGACGTCACGGCGGTCGCGCTGCGGAGCGAACTCCGCGGCCAGGGCCCAGACGGTGTCGCCTTCCATGACCGAGACGGTCGTGGCCTCAACCGAGGTCGTATCGGATGCGTCCGAAGCCATGACCGGGGCGGTGAAGATGCCGGCGAGCACGAGCAGGGCGGTGGCCGCCAGCATGACCGGCAGGCCAATGAGGATGAACCGGCCCCGGCGGGTCAGTTCCAGGCGGCCCTTGCGGGCGGCGGGGCGGGTTGAGCCAGCGGTCGGAACGGAGTCTGCGTTGAGGAACACCGGGGCCGCGAGTGCGATCTGAGCCATGGTCTTGCCTTCCTGTTGTCCGCCGAAGCGGGTCCTGGTTGCGGGCTTCGAACCCCGCCTTCGAACTCATGTTCGAATCTCTGTCTCATTTTTAGCATCTATGTACGAAGATTGTCGAGACACGTTCGAATAAATCTTTGAATGAAGTCGGTGACTGCCCTAGAGTGGGAGCCATCGGCTGGATGGATGAGAGTCCACCAGTTGCATCCGACACATTGCGCACAGCCCCGGTACGCCGGCGATTTACCAGGACGGGATGGATCATGAGCTCAGCGGAGAATCCGGCGCCGAAGAAGGCGCCGAAGGGGTTGACCATCCGGCAGAAGCGGATCCTGGAAACCATCCAGGCTGCCGTGGCCGATAAGGGTTACCCGCCGTCCATGCGCGAAATCGGCGACACAGTAGGTTTGGCGAGTTTGTCCAGCGTCACCCACCAGCTCGCCCAATTGGAGAAGCTCGGCTACATCCGGCGGGATCCGCGCCGACCCCGGGCCATGGAGATCCTGCGTTCCTTGACCCCGCAGACGGGTCAAACCCCGCAGCTCTCTGCCGCCCCGGAGGAACCGGCGCAGCCCCGCCCGACGCTTTCCGTGGTGGAGTCGGATGACTCCTCGGAGGTGGCCCGGGTGCCGCTGGTGGGTCGCATTGCCGCTGGCGGTCCGATTCTGGCGGACCAAGCTGTGGAGGACGTCATGTCCCTGCCCCGCCAGCTGGTCGGGCACGGCGAACTGTTCATGCTCAAGGTCAGCGGCGATTCGATGGTCGAAGCAGCGATCTGTGACGGGGACTGGGTCGTCGTCCGCCGCCAACAGCATGCAGAGAACGGCGATGTCGTCGCGGCCTTGCTGGACGACGAGGCCACGGTGAAGACCTTCAGGCAGCGCGATGGCCACACCTGGCTGCTGCCACAGAACCGCCAGTATGAGCCGATCCTGGGCGATCATGCCACCGTCATGGGCAAGGTCGTTTCGGTGATGCGCTCGATCTAGACCGCTGAAGACGTCAAGGAGGGTCCCGAGAAACCAAGCAAGGTGGACGGGGCCCTCCCCTGCGCTTAGTCCTCGCTTGCCGCCAGTCGGCGCAGTGAACCCAGCACGATGTCTTTATCCGTCGTTGACCACATCGGTGGCAGTGACGCCCGCAGGTAGTTACCGTAGCGTTCGGTGGCCAAACGTGAATCCAACACGGCCACAACGCCACGATCTCCCGTCGTACGGATGAGCCGGCCTGCCCCTTGGGCCAGACGCACGGCCGCATGGGAGGCGGAGACGGCCATGAATCCGTTGCCACCATGGCGGGCAACGTCCCGGCTGCGTGCCGTGGAAAGCGGGTCATCGGGTCGCGGAAACGGGATCCTGTCGATGACCACCAGCCGACACGATTGACCGGGCACGTCGACTCCCTGCCAGAGGGTCATGGTGCCGAACAGGCAGGTGTCGCGTTCATCGGCAAACTGCCGGACCAGCGTGGACATGCTCGACTCGCCTTGGCACAGGATCTCAGGAGTCACCCGCGGTCGGAGTGCTTCGGCAGCCTCCTCGGCGGCACGACGGGAGGAGAACAGCGCCAGTACTCCCCCACCGGATGCCCCGATCAGGTCGGCGAGCTCATCCAGCGCCTCGGTGGACACGTTTCGCGACGGCTTGGGGAGATGTCGTGCGACGTAGAGCATTCCCTGTCGGGCGTAGTCGAAGGGGCTGCCGACGTCGATGCCGGTCCACGCGGGTGCGCCCTCGCCGAGCAGTCCGAGCGATCCGGCCACCGGCTCAAAAGCGGCACCTATGGCTAAGGTGGCGGAGGTCAGGACGACCGTTCGGCCGTCGAAGAGGCCCTCACGCAATTTACCGGCCACCGACAGCGGGGCGACATTGATCGTCGCGGGGGCCGAATCGTCCGGGGCGCTATAACCGGCACCGGGGGTGAAGCTTCCTTGGCGGGATATCCAGACGACCTCGCGCTCGTCGGCAGGACCATCGAGGCGTTCGCACTGTTCCTGGAGATACAGCAACTGCGACCGGGCCATCTGGCGCCCTCCGTCAGCGGTTTCACCGTTCCCGGATTTCGAATCAGAAAGGGCCGTACGCGCCGCCTCACGCACGGCGGCGATGGCCGCGCCCTGCTCTTCGTTCAGCCCCTTGGGCAGCAGCCCGGTCGGGACATCCTCCAGGGCATCGGCCAGGGCCTTGCCGGCCTGGTGCAGAGCTTCGACGGCGACGCCTTTGCAATTGCGGCGGGTCGCAGTGGCAGCGGCGGCAACCAATGCCGCGGAGATGGGGCGGGTCACTGAATTGGTGACCCGGTCCTGGAGTTCATGGGCCTCGTCGATGATCACCGTGTCGAATTCCGGCAACACCGCCAGGCCTTCGAAGGCCGAGACGGCCAGCAAGGCGTGGTTGGTGATCACGATGTCGGCATCACCGGCCTTCTTGCGGGCCAGTTCACTGAAGCATTCCTCGGCCATCGGGCACCTCTGCGCACCGAGGCAGTCCATGGCACTGACGGAGACCTGTCTCCAAGCTCGTTCGCTGACGCCCGGGACCAGATCGTCCCGGTCACCAGACTCGGTCTCCTCGGCCCATTCGCGCACACGCACGACTTCCTGGCCCAGCGCCGAGGTGGGCCCTGCCCCGGCAGTCAGCGGGCGGGCAGCCCCATCGTCGCCCAGCGCGAAGAGTGCCCCTTCATCCTCGTCGGGGTAGCCGCCACCGAGCTTGTACTTGCAGACATAGTTGGACCGCCCTTTGGCCAGGGCGACATCCAGGTGGCGCGGCAATTCGTCGTCGAGGTTCTCCAGGAGCCGGGGAACGTCCCGGCCGACGATCTGGGCCTGCAGCGCCAAGGTAGCAGTGGAGATGACCACCGGCTTATCCGATTCGAGGGCGTGGGCAATCGCCGGAACCAGATACGCCAGCGATTTGCCCGTCCCGGTTCCGGCCTGCACCAGAAGGTGCTTTCCGCTCTCGAAGGCCTCGACGACCTGCTTGGTCATCTCGTGCTGTCCGGGCCGGCTTTGTCCACCCATGCGTTCGACGGCCTGATCCAGCAGGCCGACCACCTCTTGTACTTCAGCCATGTACGACGAACTGCTCCAATTCCGCGGCGAGTGCGCCGCGTACCTTGACGGACAGGCGGGTGCCTTCATCCAGGTGCTCGGTCTCCAGGATCTCCGCGTCGGTGCCATGGAGCCGATGGACCAGATCACCACGGTCATAGGGAATCAGCAATTCCATGGCCACGTCCGGGCGGGGAATGGACTCGCTGATCGCCTCGAGCAGCTCGGGGATCCCACCGCCGGTGCGAGCGGAGACCACCACGTGGTTCGGCTCGCGTTGGCGGATGCGTTCGACCACGAAAGGGTCGGCGATATCCGCCTTGTTCAACACGATGATTTCGGCGATGTTCTGGGCATCGACCTCGGTCAGGACCTCCCGGACAGCATGGATCTGTCCTTCGGGATCGGGGTGCGATGCATCGACCACGTGCAGGATCAGGTCGGCGTCGGCTATTTCCTCAAGGGTCGAGCGGAAGGCCTCCACCAGCTGGGTGGGCAATGACCTGACGAACCCCACGGTGTCGGCAATCGTGTACCCCAGGCCGTCTTCGGTCTCCGTACGCCGAACCGTCGGATCCAGCGTGGCGAAAAGCGCGTTCTCCACCAGGGCCCCGGCGTCGGTCAAACGGTTCAGCAGCGAGGACTTTCCCGCGTTCGTATAGCCGGCAATGGCCACCGCCGGAACGGCATGGCGTTTGCGGTTCGACCGCTTGGCATCGCGAGCCGGTTTCATGCCCTTGATCTCACGGCGCAGTTTGGCCATGCGGTCACGGATCCGTCTGCGGTCCAATTCGATCTTGGTCTCACCGGGGCCGCGTGAACCGATCCCGCCGCCCGCTGTGCCGACCCGGCCACCGGCCTGGCGCGACATGGATTCACCCCAACCACGGAGGCGCGGAAGCAGGTATTCAAGCTGCGCCAGCTCGACCTGGGCCTTGCCCTCGCGGCTCTGCGCATGTTGGGCGAAGATGTCCAGGATCAGGGAGGTTCTGTCGATGACCTTCACCCGCACGATGTCCTCCAGCGCCCTGCGCTGGGAAGGAGCCAGTTCCGAATCGACGACCACGGTGTCGGCTCCGGTACTGGCCACGATATCTCGCAGCTCCTGGGCCTTGCCCGAGCCCAGGAACGTGGCCGGATCCGGCTTCAGACGACGTTGGACCATTCCATCGAGGACTTCCGAACCTGCTGTTTCAGCCAAGGCAGCCAGTTCACGCAGGGAGTTCTCCGCCTCCTGGGCGGTTCCTTCGGTCCAGATTCCGGCGAGGACCACGCGTTCCAGCCGCAGCTGCCGGTTTTCGACTTCCGTGACGTCTTCGAGCTCGGTCGATAGTCCGGCGACGCGGCGCAATGCATGACGTTCGGCCAGATCGCGTTGGTCACCATCGCTCGAGGTGTGTCCGGCGCCGTCACCATCCAATGCCAGGGCCTTGCCGCCCAGCGGTGCTTGTGTGCGCCGACCATCATCACCCCGTGACGTGGCACGGTCGGTGGCATCGTCCGTGGCCAGAATACGGTCGATGACGGATTGGATCTCGTCCTCCGGGAGGTTGCGATCGTCCGGGTTGGGCTCGTTGTGAGTGGTCATGTTCTCCTTTGAAAGGATTCGTACACCAATTCTAGTCCGGGCAACCGATAGGTGGCGGATTTCCTCCACAGGCCGAAACCCGCCAGTTCCTGAACCATGAGCGATTGGGATAACCCTATCACTCGAATTGCCGTTCCGGGAAGACCGAGATTCGCTTTGGCATCGCCCGGGCGGTTAATCTTCAACTCATGGGTTCGGACCACTACTTCAGCGCACAGCCGTCGACGCCATTCACCCGCAGGAGCGTCCACGTGATGCTGGGCGGCAGGGAACACGCCGTCAACACGGCGGGAGGCATCTTCAGCCCGGACGGAATCGACAAGGGCACCGCGGTCCTACTGGGCGGCGTGCCCTCCCCGGCCGCCGAGGGCCACCTGCTGGACATCGGCTGCGGCTGGGGCCCGATCGCTTTGAGCATGGCCCTGGCCTCCCCCGACGCCACCGTCCACGCCGTGGACGTCAACGAGCGCAGCCTGGAACTCACCCGCGAGAATGCCCAGGCCCTGTCCCTGGACAACGTGGTGGCCACGGCGCCGGAAAACGTCGATGAGGGCCTGAGGTTCCAGACCATCTGGTCCAATCCCCCGATCCGGGTGGGCAAGGAGGCCCTGCACGGGATCCTGCTCCAGTGGCTGCCTCGCCTGGCCTCGGGAGGAACAGCCTGGCTGGTCGTCCAGAAGAACCTGGGCTCCGATTCCCTGCAGCAGTGGCTGGATCGGGAACTACCCACCGGATTCATCGTCGACAGGTATTCAACAGCCAAATCCTTCCGCATCCTGCGGGTGCGCAACACCCTCGATGCGCCGGGCCAGGACGCGAATCCGGCGAAGGACTAGACCAGGGTCCCCTCG